>NZ_JBFBJB010000001.1:0-53892 GCF_040685895.1 Streptomyces sp. NPDC088124
CCGGAACAATCCGGGAGGTCGGGGTATCAACATATCTGGCGTTGACTTTTGGCACGCTGTTGAGTTCTCAAGGAACGGACGCTTCCTTTGTACTCACCCGCAGATCTTGTCTGGGGTTTTCCTCCGGGCGCTTCCCTTCGGTGTTTCATTTTGTTCTGTACTTCGTTCTTGCGTTTCCGACTCTATCAGACTCTTTCGTGTCCGATTCCCCGTCGGAGCGGGGTTCGCTTTCCAGTTCTTCGCTTTCGCGTTTCCCTTTCCGGCGGTTCCGACTCTACCAGATCCTTTCGGGCCTGATTCCCAGTCAGTGGGGCTTGTCCTCCCGGCCCTGCGGCCGTTCCGACGAGTGAGACTTTAGCGGAATCCTGGGCTCCGACGCTAATCGGGGCTTCGGTGCCGACGTTCGGTTCGAGCGTCGATTCCTCATTTCGCATAGGCGTACGCAAAGCAATGCGACATGAAGTCGCTCACTCGTCGTAAGGTCCTGCGGAATGACTGTCCGGGGACCGGCACGGGGCCGGTGCTCACGTCGGACAGCTCGGAGAACATTACGTTCCTGTGTGGGGCGTGTCAACTTGAGGGGTTGGGACGGTAGTCTGAGGGGCATGACAACGCATGCGTGCGTCCTTCAGTGGTGGGCCGCCTGACGGCGGCCGCCTCACACGTATGCGTTCAACGGCCGCCGCTTCGGCGGCCGTTCGCATTTTCCCAGCTCGGGGACCGGCCGCGAGGAGTGGCTGCTCCTACCGAGAGGGTGAATCAGAGATGACGCGGATCTTCAGCGGGGTCAAGCCGACCGGACCCCTGACGCTGGGCAACTACCTCGGGGCCGTACGCCGGTGGGTCGAGGTCGATCAGCACCGGGCCGACGCGCTGTTCAGCGTCGTGGATCTGCACGCACTGACCGTCGAACACGATCCGGCTCGCGTGCGCCGGCTCAGTCGCCAGGCGGCGACGCTGCTGCTCGCGGCCGGGCTGGATCCCGCCCTGTGCACCGTGTTCGTCCAGAGCCATGTGGACGAACACACGCGGCTCTCCTATCTGCTGGAGTGCACGGCCACCGACGGGGAGCTGCGGCGCATGATCCAGTACAAGGAGAAGAGCGTGCGGGCCCTCGCGTCCGGGGAGAGTGTGCGGTTCTCCCTGCTGTCGTATCCGGTGCTGATGGCGGCGGACATCCTCGCCTATCGCACGGACGAGGTGCCGGTCGGTGAGGACCAGGCCCAGCATGTGGAGCTGACGCGGGATATCGCCACCCGGTTCAACCAGCGGTACGGGCACACCTTCTCCGTGCCGAAGGCCACCCGGCCGGCCGTGGCCGCGCGGGTCATGGATCTTCAGGACCCGACGTCGAAGATGGGAAAGTCCCATGAGTCGACCGCCGGGATCATCTATCTGCTGGACGACGCCGATGTGGTGCGGAAGAAGATCATGCGGGCGGTGACCGACAGCGGCCAGGAGGTCGAGTACGACCCGGAGACGAAACCGGGCGTGGCCAATCTGCTGGAGATCCTGGCCGGGTGCGGGGACCTGGGTGGGGACACCGACGGGGAGAAGCCCGCGGATCCGGCGGCGCTGGCCGAGACGTTCACGTCGTACGGGGAGTTGAAACGGGCCACCGCCGACGCCGTGATCGAGCTGATGCGGCCGGTGCAGGAACGGCACGCGGTGCTGGCCGCGGACTTCGGTCAGGTGGACGTCGTACTGAAGGAGGGAGCCGATCGGGCCAGGAGGATCGCCCGGCCCGTGGTCGATGCCGCGTATCGGGCGGCGGGCCTGCTGCCCGCCGGCTGAGCCCGGGGTCGCGCCTCAGCCGTTGCCCGAGGCCAGGGCGCGGCTGCGGTCGCGGGCGGCTTCCAACGCCGCGATGAGGGCGGCGCGTACCCCGTGGTTCTCCAGCTCCCGGATGGCGCTGATGGTGGTTCCGGCCGGGGAGGTCACGGCCTCGCGGAGCTTCACGGGGTGCTCGCCGCTGTCCCGCAGCATGACGGCGGCGCCGATGGCGGCCTGGACGATCAGGTCGTGGGCCTGGGCGCGGGGCAGGCCCAGGAGAATGCCCGCGTCGGTCATGGCCTCGACCAGGTAGTAGAAGTACGCCGGGCCGGAGCCGGAGAGGGCCGTGCAGGCGTCCTGCTGGGACTCGGGGACGCGCAGGGTCTTGCCGACGCCGCCGAAGATCTCCTCGGCGTGGGTGAGATGGGCGGGGAGCGCGTGGCTGCCGCCCGAGATGACGGACATGCCCTCGTCGACCAGGACGGGGGTGTTGGGCATGACGCGTACGACGGGGGTGCCGGGGGCGAGACGTTCCTCGATGAAGGCCGTGGGGATACCGGCGGCCGCGCTGATGATCAGGCGGTTGGCGGTGAGGTGGGGGGCGAGTTCGTCGAGGAGCGTGCCCATGTCCTGGGGCTTGATCGCCAGGATGAGGATGTCGGCGCGCTTGGCGGCGTCGGCGTTGGTGACGGGCTCGACGCCGTACCGGTCGCGGAGCTCCGCCGCCCGGTCCGCGCGGCGCGTGGTGACCAGCAGGTCGCCCGCTCGCCAGCCGGCCCGGATCATGCCGCTGAGCAGGGCCTCGCCGATCTTTCCGGTGCCGAGGACTGCGACGGTCTGGGTCATGTGCGGAGTCACCTCGCCGTAGGGGGTGGGCTTTCTCCCCCCATCGTCGCACCGGAGGCGGTCCGCGTGCGTGCGGTGTCCGAGGGGCGGTCGCCCGATCCGGTCTCCGCCGCGCGCTCAGGTCGTACGGCGGCGGAGGGTGGCGGCTCCCAGGACGAGGACGAGGACGGCGCACCCCGCGACGATCACGGCGTCGCGGACGAAGTCGCCCGTGATGTCGGGGTGGCGCAGGACCTGGTTCATGCCGTCGACGGCGTACGACATGGGCAGCGCGTTGGAGATGGCCTCCAGGGCGGGGTGCATGGCGGACCGGGGCGCGAACAGTCCGCAGAGCAGGAGCTGCGGAAAGATCACCGCGGGCATGAACTGAACGGCCTGGAACTCGGAGGAGGCGAAGGCCGAGACGAAGAGGCCGAGCGCCGTGCCGAGCAGGGCGTCGAGGAGCGCGACCAGGAGGAGCAGCCAGGCGGAGCCGACGACATCCAGGCCGAGGGCCCACACGGCGAGGCCGGTGGCGAGCGCGGACTGGACGACGGCGATGAGCCCGAAGGCGAGGGCGTAGCCGGCGATCAGGTCGCTCTTGCCCAGGGGCATGGCGAGGAGGCGTTCCAGAGTGCCGGAGGTGCGTTCGCGCAGGGTGGCGATGGAGGTCACCAGGAACATCGTGATCAGCGGGAAGATGCCGAGCAGCGAGGCGCCGATGGAGTCGAAGGTGCGCGGGCTGCCGTCGAAGACGTAGCGGAGCAGGAGGAGCATCGCGCACGGGACGATGATCATCAGCCCGATCGAGCGCGGGTCGTGGCGGAGCTGGCGCAGCACGCGGGCGGCGGTGGCCAGGGTGCGGGCGGCGGAGAACGGGCGGGGGCGGGGCGCCGGGGTGCGCCGGGTCCTGACGCTGGTGGCTTTGGTGGCTGTGGTGGCGGGGGTGTCGCCGGTGCTGGGGCCGGTGGGCGTCATCGGGCGGTTCCCTGGAGTGCGTTGGCCTCGTCGACCAGGTGGAGGAAGGCCGCTTCGACGGTCTCCGTGTGCGTACGGGTGCGCAGGGCTTCGGGCGTGTCCTGGGCGAGGACCTCTCCCTCCCGCATGAGGAGGAGTTGGTGGCAGCGTTCGGCCTCGTCCATCACGTGGGAGGAGACGAGGATCGTGGCGGCGCGGTCGGCGGCGATGCGGTGGAAGAGGGCCCACAGGTCGCGGCGGAGTACGGGGTCGAGGCCGACGGTGGGCTCGTCGAGGACGAGGAGTTCCGGCGCGCCGAGCAGGGCGACGGCGAGGGAGACCCGGCTGCGCTGGCCGCCGGAGAGCCGTCCGGCCAGCGAGCCGGTGTGGGAGGCGAGGTCGACGTCGGTGATGGCGCGGTCGACGGCCGCTCCGCGGGCGGTACGGCGGGCGCGGCCGGGGTCGAGGACGGCGGCGAAGTAGTCGAGGTTCTGGCGGACCGTCAGGTCGTCGTAGACGGAGGGCGCCTGGGTGACGTAGCCGATACGGGCGCGCAGCGCGGGGTCGCCCGCGGGGCGGCCGAGGACGTCGAGGGCGCCGGTGACCTGGGCCTGGGTTCCGACGACGGCGCGCATCAGGGTGGATTTGCCGCAGCCGGAGGGACCGAGGAGTCCGGTGATCCGGCCGGGCGGTACGGAGAAGTCGACACCGCGCAGGACGGCGCGGTCGCCTCGGTGGACGGTGAGGCCGCGGGCGTGCACAGCAGCGGCCGCAGGCAAATTCATCATGTGATGAATAATGAGCCCCGGCGGACGGACTCGTCAAGCGCCGCACGGGGAAACAGGGGATGGGAAACGGGGGATGGGGCCGGGCAAGGGGGTACAGGGGGTACGTCAGGGACGGCGGATGAGGGTCAGCTCCACCACGTACGCCTCCTCGACGCTCCCGTCGGGGAAGAGGGTGAGCAGCCGCGCGCGCTCGGCCGCGAGGAAGGCGGCCGTGGCCGCTTCGCCGCGCATCCGGAAGATCGAGTGGCTGCCGAGGTGGGCGAGGTGGGTGTCGAGCGGGACACGGCGGGTCCACGTCACCCGTCGCTCGGCCGGGCGCAGCTCCGCCGGGAGGTCTCCGCCCCGGCCGGGGAGGCTGTGCGCGCCGTGGGCGCCGTCGTCGGCCCAGCGGCGGATCCGTTCGTCCTGGCCGGCGATCCAGGGGACCCCGGCGTCCGCGACGTTCCACCACAGGGCGAGCGCGCCGCCGGGCCTGAGCACGCGCAGCGCTTCGGGCAGGGAGCGGGCCGGGTCGGTCCAGTGCCAGGCCTGGGCGTACGTGATCAGGTCGGCGCAGCCGTCGGCGAGGGGCAGTGCGTCGCCGAGGCCGCGGATGAGGGGGACGTCCGGCCGGGTACGGTGCAGCCGCTCCGCCATGCCGGGGCCCGGTTCCACCGCGGTGACCCGGGCACCGCGTGCGCGCAGCAGGCGGGTGGCGATACCGGTGCCGGCACCGATGTCGAAGACACGGGAGCCCCGGAGCGGGCGGCCGGTCAGTTCCTCGACCGTGTCGAAGAGGGCCGGCGGGTAGCCGGGGCGCGCCTCGTCGTACTGGTCGGCGACGGCGTCGAAGGAGAAGGCGCGCGCGGTCGGGCCGGGGGCAGGACTAGGGGCCGAGCTGTTCGTGGAGCTGTTGGCGGGAGGCGTCTCGGGAGTCATGTCCCCATCGTGGTGCCCGGGACGGGATACGGGCCAGATGCGCTCGGGGCACGCGCGCTGGGGTCACGCGCGCTGGGGGTTCCCGCCCTTGCTCCCGCCCTTGTTCCTGCCCTTGCCCTTCTCCCTGGCCGCGGCTCGGGCTGCCGGGTTGCCCGCGCGGGCGGTGCGGCGGCGTTCGTACTGCGCCAGGGCCGTTTCGTACTCCTTGCGGCGCAGCCCCTCGCCCGGGGCCTCGGCCAGGGAGCGCAGGAAGTAGGCGATCAGCGAGCCCATGAAGCCGATCGCCTTGACGCTGCGCAGCGACTCCTCGTGGGCGGGGTCGGCCGGGCGGCGGGTGAAGCCGTCCCAGGTCCTGCGAAAGGCGATGGCGCTGCACACCGCGAACATCACGGCGAGGAGCAGGCCGACGAAGGAGCCCACCTTCGCGATCTCCAGGCCCTCGTAGGCGAAGCGGAGGACGAAGCCGGCGGCGACCGCGGTGGTGAGGGAGCCGAGGGCGACCGCGACGCGACGGGCGGCGTACCCGGCGTCGCGGGCGAGCCAGGTCGTTCCGAAGAACACGATGGCCTCGGGTTCCGGGCCGCCGCGGCCACGTCCGCCCCCTACGTTTTTGGTGGAGGCGGCGGACGCGGTCGCGGTGGCGTCCGCGGGGGGCTGGGAGTGCTCGGGATGCTCGCTCACGGGGCGATTATCCCCGGCGCCTGGAGTGGGGGCTCAGGCGGAGCGGGCGCTGAGCTGAGCGGCGCCTCGGCGCAGCCGGGGCTCAGGCGCAGCGGGGAGCGACGTAGCCGCTGCTTCCCGTGTAGACGTACGCGTCCGAGATGAACTCGCCGTTGGCGATGTTGTCCCAGAGGTTCGTCGTGCCGTACGGGCCGGCGATCCGCTCGCCCGGCTTCTGGCAGTTGATCGGCACGCTCGCGCCGTACTGGAGCACCCTGACGAGCTGGTAGTTGGTGCCCGGACCGCTGCGGACGTTCACCCGGTAGTCCGGGTGGACCGCGTAACGCGTGGCCGCGAGGGTCCCCACTCCCGTGGCCGTCGCTTCGGTGGCCGGCGCGGCGGTTGCCGCAGCCGCTTCTGTCGTGGTTGTCGCGGTTTCTCCCCCGGTTCTGGTGGTGTTCTCAACCTCTTCGACTGCCATGCGGTCCTCCCCCATTGACGGTGTGTGCTCTGCGCCGCGCAGGCTAGCAACCCATGGCTGGATAGCACGCACCATCGACTAGGCTCCGTGCGTCGCGCTTGCGCACCAATACACGGGGGTGGGCGATGCCACCACTGCGCAACACCGGGTCGGCCCCGGAAGCGGAGCGTCCGGAGTACGCCGGGCGGTATCTGCTCGAATCAGCCCTGGGCTCCGGCGGAATGGGCGAGGTTCATCTCGCCACCTCCGCCTCGGGGCTGCGGCTCGCCGTCAAGGTCATCCATGCCAACCACGCCTCGGACCCGGAGTTCAGAGCGCGCTTCCAGCAGGAGGTCGCGGCGGCGCGGCGGGTGAGCGGGGCGTTCACCGCGCCGGTCGTGGACGCCGATCCGGAGGCCGGGCGCCCGTGGATGGCGACCCTGTTCATCGACGGGCCCACGCTCTCCGAGCGGGTGAAGCGGAACGGGCCGCTGGGCACCGAGGACTTGTTCCGGCTCGGGGCGGGGCTCGCCGAAGGGCTGCGGGACATCCACCGCGCCGGGGTCGTGCACCGTGATCTGAAGCCCAGCAATGTCCTGTTGGCGTCGGACGGGCCCAAGGTCATCGACTTCGGCATCTCGCGCCCCGCCGACAGCGATCTGCGGACGGAGACGGGCAAGCTGATCGGCACGCCGCCGTTCATGGCGCCGGAGCAGTTCCAGCGCCCGCGCGAAGTCGGGCCCGCCGCCGATGTGTTCGCGATGGGCGCGGTCCTGGTGCACGCGGCGACCGGGCGTGGTCCCTTCGACTCGGACAGCCCGTACATCGTGGCCTATCAGGTGGTGCACGACGAGCCGGATCTGACGGGCGTACCGGAGCGGATCGTTCCGGTGATCAGAGGGTGTCTCGCGAAGGACCCGGCCGACCGGCCGACGCCGGACGAGGTGATGGGCGCGCTGCGTACGTCGCGGTCGGTGCCGGGCGGTGTGGTGCCGTCCACCGCGTACGACCTGCGCGGGCCGTACGGGGCGAGTGCGCTCGTACCGGCGCAGCGCGGGCCGGATCCCGTCGAGAGCGCGGGCCCGGACGCCGGCTCCGGGCGGGGCCCGGGCGGCGGCGCCGGTTCCGGTCCGGGCTCCGTACCGACCAATCACGCGCGGGGCACCGGGGCCGTCCGGTCGCTGTCGTCGATACCTTCTGCTTCTCCTTCTGCCTCTCCTTCGTCTCCCGCTCCTTCTCCGTCTCCGTCTCCGGCGCCGTCCTCGTCCCCCGCGCGATCGCCGCGCCGCGTGCGCACGGTGGTGGGCGCGGTGGCGCTGGTGGCCGTGGCCTGTGCGGGATTCTTCGGCGTACGGGCCATGGGGGACGGCGCCCCCGCCAGGACGGACGCGGAGCCCTCCCGGACGTTCGAGCCGTGGGAGACGACGCTGGGCGACGGTCCCGGCCAGGTGCCCGTCTGCGCGGCCGGCACCACGGCCGTCTACTGCGCCGGCCCCGGTGGCACGACCACCCGGCTCGATCCCCTCGACGGCCGCCCCGCCTGGTCCGTGAAGGGCGCCGCGGGAGCGAAGGGCGCGAAGGGAGCCGAGGCGGTGGACGCCGGCTCCGACGCCGACGCCGCGCCGGTCCTCTCCGGCGGGCTGCTCCATGTCGTCGCGCACGGCGCGGGCGGCGAGAAGCGGCTGGCAGCGCTCGACCCGGCCTCGGGCGCCGAGCGCTGGGGCGTCGACGTCTCCTCGTACGCCACGGTCCGGCACAGCGGCGGCTCGGTCCTCCTCGTCTCGTACGACGGGCGGGTACGGTCCCTGGACAGCGCGACCGGTGACGAGCGCTGGACGGAGCGGCTCGGTGGCACCGGCACGGTCTGGACGGCGGCGAGCGGCACCGACGGCGCGCTGTTCGCCGCGACGCCCTCGGGGGACGGTTCGGCGACCGAGGTGCGTTCGATCGACCCGGCCACCGGCGCGGTGCGCTGGGAGGAGCGGCTGACGGGCGGGCTGGCCCCGGTGGGCGCCTCGGACGACGCGCTGTTCCTGCTCGCGAACGATGTCGACGGCTTCACGGAGGCGGTCGTACGGCTGGACGCGTCGAGCCGTACGGAACGGCGGGTGCCGCTGGGCGCACCCGTCGACCAGGCCCAGGCGACCGCCGTGGGTGACACCGTGTACGTCATCGGCTACTCGGGGTCGCTGCTCGCCGTCGACACGGGCGGGAAGGCCGCGGGCGCGAAAACCGCGGGTGCGAAGGGCTCGGGGGCGAGGGCCGGCGGCGTGCGCTGGCGGCTGGAGACCTCGGTGACGCGCGCCTCACGCCCTGCCGCCACCGAGGAGCGGGTCTATCTGAGCGCGGGGGACGGCCGGCTGCTCGCCGTGGACGCGCGGCGCGGGGTGCTGCTGGGGCAGACGAAGCCGCGGATGGCCGAAGGGCCCGACACGCTCGTACCCACGCTGCCCGCGCCCGTCCTCGGCCCCGGTTCCGAAACCGGCACAGGCTCCGGCTCCCGGGGGACGACGGTCTTCGGGAGCGCGCCCGACGGGTCCGTCTTCGCCGTCGCCGGCCGGGACCCCGCGTCCTGGTGACGCCCCGGCCCTCCGTCGTGAGGGCCGGAGCAGGGGCTGCCGGGTGAGGGAGTCAGCCGAGGCGCGTGATGTCCCGGACCGCGCCCTTGTCCGCGCTCGTCGCCATCGCGGCGTACGCGCGCAGCGCCACCGAGACCTTGCGCTCGCGGCCCGCCGGCGCGTACACACCGTTCAACGCCTCGCGGCGCGCCGCGAGTTCCGCGTCGCCGACCAGCAGCTCGATCGAACGGTTCGGGATGTCGATCCGGATCCGGTCGCCGTCGTTCACCAGCGCGATGGTGCCGCCCGAGGCCGCCTCCGGCGAGGCGTGGCCGATCGAGAGCCCCGACGTACCGCCGGAGAAGCGGCCGTCGGTGATCAGCGCGCAGGACTTACCGAGGCCGCGGCCCTTCAGGTACGACGTGGGGTACAGCATCTCCTGCATGCCCGGGCCGCCGCGCGGTCCCTCGTACCGGATGACGATCACATCGCCCTCGGTGATCTCCTTGCGGAGGATCTTCTCGACGGCGTCCTCCTGCGACTCGCAGACGACGGCCGGGCCCTCGAAGGTCCAGATCGACTCGTCGACACCCGCGGTCTTCACCACGCAGCCGTCGACGGCCAGGTTGCCCTTCAGGACCGCCAGACCGCCGTCCTTGGAGTAGGCGTGGGCGACATCGCGGATGCAGCCGCCCGCGGCGTCCGTGTCGAGTGTGTCCCACCGCTCGGACTGCGAGAACGCCTCGGCGGAGCGGACGCAGCCGGGGGCCGCGTGCCACAGCTCGACGGCCTCCTCGGAGGGCGAGCCGCCGCGCACGTCCCAGGTCTGCAGCCACTCCTTGATGCCGGGGGCGTGGACGGTGTGGACGTCCTCGTTGAGCAGACCGCCGCGGTACAGCTCGCCGAGGATGGCGGGGATGCCGCCGGCCCGGTGGACGTCCTCCATGTAGTACGTGCCGCCCGGGGCGACGTTCGGCGCGACCTTGGCGAGGCAGGGGACGCGGCGCGAGACGGCGTCGATGTCGCTGAGGTCGTAGTCCAGCTCGGCCTCCTGGGCGGCGGCGAGCAGGTGCAGGATCGTGTTGGTGGAGCCGCCCATGGCGATGTCGAGCGCCATGGCGTTGTCGAAGGCCGCGCGGGTGGCGATGGAGCGCGGCAGGACCGACGCGTCGTCCTGCTCGTAGTGGCGCTTGGTGATCTCGACGACCGTGCGGCCCGCGTTCTCGTAGAGCGCCTTACGCGCGGTGTGCGTGGCGAGCACGGAGCCGTTGCCGGGGAGGGAGAGGCCCATGGCCTCGGTCAGGCAGTTCATCGAGTTGGCGGTGAACATGCCGGAGCAGGAGCCGCAGGTCGGACAGGCGTTCTCCTCGATACGGAGGATGTCCTCGTCCGAGACGTTCTCGTTCACCGCGTCGGAGATCGCGTTGATCAGGTCGAGCTTCCGGACCGTACCGTCCACGAGCGTCGCCCGGCCGGCCTCCATCGGGCCGCCGGAGACGAACACCGTCGGGATGTTGAGGCGCATCGCGGCCATCAGCATGCCCGGGGTGATCTTGTCGCAGTTGGAGATGCAGATCAGCGCGTCCGCGCAGTGCGCCTCGACCATGTACTCGACGGAGTCGGCGATCAGGTCGCGGGACGGCAGGGAGTAGAGCATCCCGCCGTGGCCCATCGCGATGCCGTCGTCCACGGCGATCGTGTTGAACTCGCGGGGCACCGCGCCCGCGGCCTTGATGGCGTCCGAGACGATCCGGCCGACCGGCGCGAGGTGGGTGTGCCCGGGCACGAACTCGGTGAAGGAGTTGGCCACCGCGATGATCGGCTTGCCGATGTCCTCGCTCGCTACGCCCGAGGCTCGCATCAGGGCGCGTGCGCCCGCCATGTTGCGTCCGTGGGTGACAGTGCGGGACCTCAGCTCGGGCATCGTCTCTCGCTCCTTCAGCAGATCCTTCGGCCGAGTCCTTCGGCAGAAATGACTTCTTCGAGCGTACGCCCCGGATCCAAGATCTGGACATGCCGTCCGGGATACGGGACGCCTGTTCACCTTTCGGGCAACCGGTGGCAGCCGATGGCCGGAACCCGGTGATCAGGCCGGGCTCATGCCTCGGTGAGGTAGCGCTGGAGCGTGGGAGCGACCATCGTGATGATCTGCTCCATGTCCACCGACGCCAGCGGCTCCGCCCTGATCACGTACCGCAGGAGCGCGATCCCGACCATGTGGGAGGCGCAGAGCTCCGCGCGGAACTCGGGATCCGGTACGTCGAGCCGCTCCGCGACCTGGCTGAGCAGCCGGCGCAGCACGAACGTACGCAGCACCGCCGCCGCGGCGTCGTGCGTGAGCGCGGAACGGATGACGGCCAGCAGCGGCGTCCGGGTCGCCGGGTTCTCCCAGACGGCGAAGAACTGGCGGGCGAGCCGTTCCCCGATCGTGCCGGGGTCCCCGGCGAGCACCTTGGCGGGCACCGTCAGGGCGGGTTCGAAGGAGATCTCGACGGCGGACGCGAACACCTCGTCCTTCGTGCCGAAGTAGTGGTGGACGAGCGCGGGGTCGACGCCGGCCGCCTTGGCGATGCCGCGGACGGACGTCTTGTCGTAGCCGCGCGCCGCGAACTCCGCGCGGGCGGCCTCAAGGATCTTCTGCCGGGCACTGGGACCGGAGTCGGCGTCCTTGCGGGCGGGCCGGCCCCGGCGGCGGGGGGTGGCGCCGGTGGTCATGAGGGGCGCGCTCCGGAGGCGTCCGAGGTGCCGGTGCCACGGGACGTGCGGGAGGTACGAGGCGTCCGGGCCCCCCGGCCGGCCGGCGCGCCCGCGCCCGCCGCCGTGCCCTGGGACCGCGCGGCGGGGGCAGCGGCAGCGCCTGCGGAGCCGGACGGGACGGAGGAGCCGGACGAGGCAGGGGCGGAGGGAGTCGGTGCGGGTGCGGCGGAAGGAGACGGGGCCCCGGCGGCGGGGCGCGACGCGAGGTGCAGCCGCGCGAAGGCCAGCGCCTCCGCGAGGTCCGCCTCCCGCTCCGCCGCCGACATCGCCCGCCGGGTGTTGACCTCGATCACGACATGGCCGTCGAAGCCGCTGCCCGCGAGCCCCTGCAGCAGCTCGGCGCACGGCTGCGTACCGCGCCCCGGCACCAGGTGCTCGTCCTTCGCCGAGCCGTTGCCGTCCGCGAGGTGCACATGGCCCAGCCGGTCACCGATGAGACCCGCCATCGCCACGGCGTCGCTGCGGGAGGTCGCGGTGTGCGAGAGATCGAGGGTGAAGTGCCGGTAGTCGTCCTGGGTGACGTCCCAGCCGGGCGCGTACGCGGGCATCTCACGGTCGCGGTAGCGCCACGGGTACATGTTCTCGACGGCGAACCGTACGTCCGTCTCGTCCGCCATCCGCCAGATACCGGAGACGAAGTCGCGCGCGTACTGGCGCTGCCACCGGAACGGCGGGTGCACGACCACCGTGGAGGCGCCGAGGCTCTCGGCCGCCGCCCGCGCCCGCTGGAGCTTCACCCACGGGTCCGTCGACCAGACACGCTGGGTGATCAGCAGACAGGGCGCGTGGACGGCGAGCACCGGGATGCCGTGGTAGTCGGAGAGCCGGCGCAGCGCCTCGATGTCCTGGCTGACGGGATCCGTCCAGACCATGACCTCGACGCCGTCGTAACCGAGGCGGGCGGCGATCTCGAAGGCCGTCGCCGTGGACTCCGGATAGACCGAGGCCGTCGACAGCGCGACCTTCGTATCCGGGATGCGCACCACTGGATCTGCCACGAGGACAGCGTACGGGCCCCGGCGAGGCGGTCGTCGGCCCGCCCGGTACGGCGGCCTCTCGGCGGCATCCAGGCGGCCTCCCGGGCGCGCCTCGGCCGGCTGTCACCATTCGTACGGTCGCACCCCTCGTACGGTCACGGCGTGAGCTGGTCGAGCCTCCGCAAGATCACGCCCTCGCGCAGCGCCCACGGGCAGACCTCCAGCGTCTCGACCCCGAACAGGTCCATCGCGCCCTCCGCGACGAGCGCGCCCGCCAGCAGCTGGGCCGACCTGCCCTCGGAGACCCCGGGGAGCCCGGCCCGCTGGACGGCGTTCATCGTGGCGAGTGTGGGCACCCACTCCTCCAGGGCGGTGCGGCTCAGCTCGCGCTGCACGTACAGCCCCTCGCCGGACCGGGCCGCGCCCGCCAGCCGGGCGAGCTGCTTGAAGGTCTTGGACGTGGCCACCACGTGGTCCGGGCTGCCGAACCGGGCGAACTCCCCGACCGTACGGGCGATCTGCGCCCGTACGTGGCGGCGCAGCGCCTTCACGTCGATCGGGTCGGGCGGGTCACCGGGCAGCCAGCCCGCCGTGAGCCGGCCCGCGCCCAGGGGGAGGGAGACGGCCGCGTCCGGCTCCTCGTCGATCCCGTACGCGATCTCCAGCGAGCCGCCGCCGATGTCCAGGACGAGGAGCTTCCCCGCCGACCAGCCGAACCAGCGACGGGCGGCGAGGAAGGTCAGCCGGGCCTCCTGCTCGCCGGTGAGGACCTCCAGATCGACCCCGGTCTCGCTCCTGACGCGGGCGAGGACCTGATCGGCGTTGGTGGCCTCCCGTACGGCGGAGGTGGCGAAGGGGAGGACGTCCTCGCAGCCCTTGTCCTCGGCCGCCTGGAGGGCGTCCGCGATCGTCGCCACGAGACGGTCCACGCCGTCGGGGCCGATGGCTCCGTCGGGGTCGAGCAGTTCGGCGAGGCGCAGCTCCGCCTTGTGCGAATGCGCGGGCAGCGGGCGGGCACCGCGGTGGGCGTCGACCGCCAGCAGGTGCACGGTGTTCGAACCGACGTCCAGGACTCCGAGTCTCATGAACGGAACGCTACTGCGATCCCCGCATACGCTGGGCATGTGCCAAAGACGAAAAAGACGAAGCCGGGCAAAGCCAAAGGCCCGAAGATCCCCGACGAGAACCGGGCCGTGCCCGACGAGAAGGGCCTGGACTTCGCCCGTGCCTGGGTCGAGTTCCCGGACCCGGCCGACGACGAACAGGTCTTCCGCTGCGATCTGACATGGCTCACGTCACGGTGGAACTGCGTCTTCGGCAGCGGCTGCCAGGGCATCCAGGCGGGCCGCGCCGACGACGGCTGCTGCACGCTGGGCGCGCACTTCTCGGACGAGGACGACGAGGCGCGGGTCGCGGAGCATGTGGCGCGCCTCACGCCCGAGCTGTGGCAGTTCCACGAGGAGGGGACGACCACGGGCTGGACGCAGACCGACGACGACGGGGAGCGCCAGACGCGGCGCTGGGAGGGGTCCTGCATCTTCCAGAACCGGCCCGGCTTCGCGGCGGGCGCGGGGTGCTCGCTGCACATCCTGGCGCTGCGCGAGGGCCGCGAGCCGCTGGAGACGAAACCGGACGTCTGCTGGCAGCTGCCGGTACGGCGTACGTACGACTGGATCGACCGGCCCGACGACACGCGCGTCCTCCAGGTGTCGATCGGGGAGTACGACCGCCGCGGCTGGGGGTCGGGCGGTCACGATCTGCACTGGTGGTGCACGTCGGCGACATCGGCGCACGGCGCGGGCGAGCCGGTGTACCGGACGTACGGGCCCGAGCTGACGGAGCTGATGGGCAAGGAGGGGTACGACCGGCTGGTGGAGCTCTGCGAGCGGCGCCTGGCGAGCGAGCTTCCGCTGCTGGCACCGCACCCGGCGGACCCGCCGCGGGGCTGACGCCTCAGCGGGGTTCGGGGCCGGCACCGGGAGGAGCGGCGGCCGTGGCGCCGGGACCGGAGCCGGGACCGGCACTTGGGCTGCCGGTGGGGCCCGGATCGGGCGGGTCCGGGTCGGGAGGCGAGGACCCCGAGGGGCTCGCGGGGCTCGCGGGGCCGGAAGGGCCCCCCGCGCCGGAGGGGCTCGCGGGGCCCGGGGCCTGGGGACCGGCCCAGGTCGGCCCGCCGGGCCCGGGGCGGCCCGGGTGTCCGGGGCGTGCGGGCCTGGCCCCGTACCCGTGGATCCGTACGGCGGCGCCCGCCGGGTAGAGCGCGACCCGGGCGCTCCACGGGCCCGCCGGTTCGCGCCCGTGGTCCACGGAGACGCGGACGGTGACGGACTCGCCGGGCGCGAGCGTGCCGTAGTGGCGGCTCAGCGTGAGCCAGGGGGCCCGGGTCCCGGCCGTCCAGGCGACCCGCTCGCCGCCGGAGGCCCGCAGCGCGATCAGGGTGACGGCACCGGCGGACCGCGCCTCGACGGTGAGCGCGCCGGGGCCGGAGCGGCCCTCGCCGGGCGGTGGCGCGCCCGTACCGTCGCTGACGATCTCGACGGAGACGCCGGGCGCGCGGCCGTCCCCGGGGAAGCGGGCGCCGGGACGGTTCTGGGCGCTGCCCGCGTTCGCGTAGTGCTCGTAGCGCTCGTAGGGGGCGTCGTGCGGGTGGTCGTAGATGCCGTCGGTGCCGTTGGGGGGATGCCCGTCCAGGGCGGGCGGGCCCGCGGTCTCGGCCGCGGTGACCGAGGCGCCGTCGCGGCCCTCGCCGGTCTGGGGCGCCCCGCGGTACGCCGCCCAGAGGGCGAGGACGGGCGCCGCGACGACGGTCGCCACGACGGTGGTCGTCACGGCCCGCGCCCGCAGCCGGTCGCGGCGGGCGGCGCGGTCCTTGGGGTCCATGGGGAAGCCGTTACGGCCGAAGCGCGGGGCGGTGGCGCGGGCGCGCGGCGTCTGGATCATGGCGGTGCAGACGGCGCCGCGCGGTGCCTCGACGAGCGGCAGCGGGGACGGTGCCTCCCCGGCGCCGGACAGGCCGGACGGGCCGGGCGGGAGGGGCGGCGTCGTGCGCGAGCCGGGCCAGGGCCCCGCCGCCTCGGCGCGCTCCGCGGCGCGGCGGCAGCGCGGGCAGTCGTCGACGTGGCGGACCAGTTCGCGCCGGAGCGCGGCGGAGAGCAGCACGTGGTGGTCGTCGGTGAGCCGGGCGACGGAGGGGCAGCCGCCGCTGTTCACGACGGCGAGCGCGGCGCGGGTCCGCTCGACCTCGCAGGCGGCGGAGGCGAGCAGCTCCCTGGTCGCGGTGGGCTCCTTGGAGAGTACGGCGGCCACATCGTTCGGGCCGAGCCCGTGGCGTACCGCCAGCTCCAGGACCTCGCGCTGCTCGGGCGTCGTACCGGCGGCCTCGGGCCAGGCCAGCAGGGCCAGTTCGCGCCGCCGGCGCTCGGCGGTCTCCGGCACGACGGCGGGGGCCGGCCGGGGGGCCTGCGCCGGGGGCCGCGCGGGAGCGTGTGCGGGGGTGCGGCGCTGTGCGGTGAGCTTGCGCAGACAGGCCCAGCGGGCGAGGGCGTAGAGCCAGGCCCTGCGCTCCCCGGCGCCGGAGGGGCAACGGGCGTACTGACGCTCGGAGATGGCCAGGACGTCGCCGAGCACCTCGGTGGCGGCGTCGTGGTCGCAGAGCACGGAGAGGCAGTAGGTGAAGAGGCCGTCCAGATACGGCTCGTACCGCGCCGGAGGGCGTTGCGCCACCGCGCGGAGCGCACGACGGAGGGCGCGCTCCGCGCCGGTGTGTGCGCCGGTGGTGTCCGCGGAGGTTTCGGGGCTGCTGCTCATCACCTGGCGACGGTAGACACGGCGGCCCGCACCCTTCACACCCCTTGAGCACATTTAATCCTTACGGGTGAAGCTATCCCTCGAAGGGGGACACGGTTGTCGTATTTCGATGAGTCGGAAGTGGTACAGAGCTCTCCCTTGTATGACTTACTTCGCCCGCGCGCTGTCCGGGTCGCACGACGGCCGCGGCACCGCCCCGGAGGCCGGGCCCCGGGTGTCGGCGGGTCCCTATACGGTGACGCCATGGCTGCCCGTACGAAATCCAAGGACCGGCCGTCCTACCGCTGCACCGAGTGCGGCTGGACGACCGCCAAGTGGCTCGGCCGCTGCCCCGAATGCCAGGCGTGGGGCACGGTCGAGGAGTACGGCGCGCCCGCCGTGCGCACGACGGCGGCGGGCCGGGTCTCCTCGGCCGCGCTCCCGATCGGCCAGGTCGACATCCGTACGGCGACGGCGCGCTCGACCGGTGTGCCCGAGCTGGACCGGGTGCTCGGCGGCGGGCTGGTGCCCGGGGCCGTGGTGCTGGTCGCGGGCGAGCCGGGCGTCGGGAAGTCCACCCTGCTGCTGGACGTCGCGGCGAAGGCGGCCAGTGACGCGCACCGGACGCTCTATGTGACGGGCGAGGAGTCCACCAGCCAGGTCCGGCTGCGCGCCGACCGGATCAGGGCGATCAGCGACCATCTCTACCTCGCCGCCGAGACGGACCTCTCCGCCGTCCTCGGCCATCTCGACGCGGTCAAGCCGTCGCTGCTGATCATGGACTCCGTACAGACCGTCGCGTCCCCCGAGATCGACGGGGCGCCGGGCGGGATGGCGCAGGTCAGGGAGGTCGCGGGGGCGCTCATCCGGGCGTCGAAGGAGCGCGACATGGCGACGCTGCTGGTCGGGCACGTGACGAAGGACGGCGCGATCGCGGGCCCCCGGCTGCTGGAACACCTCGTGGACGTCGTGCTCTCCTTCGAGGGCGACCGGCACGCCCGGCTGCGGCTGGTCCGCGGCGTGAAGAACCGGTACGGCGCGACGGACGAGGTCGGCTGCTTCGAGCTGCACGACGAAGGGATCACCGGCCTCGCCGACCCGTCGGGCCTCTTCCTGACCCGGCGCGACGAGCCCGTACCGGGCACCTGTCTCACGGTCACCCTCGAAGGGCGCAGGCCGCTCGTCGCCGAGGTGCAGGCGCTCACGGTCGACTCGCAGATCCCCTCGCCCCGGCGCACCACCTCGGGCCTGGAGACCTCCCGGGTCTCGATGATGCTGGCGGTGCTGGAGCAGCGCGGCCGGATCAGCGCGCTCGGCAAGCGCGACATCTACAGCGCGACGGTGGGCGGCGTGAAGCTGACAGAGCCCGCCGCGGACCTGGCGGTGGCCCTGGCCCTGGCGTCGGCGGCGAGCGACACCCCCCTGCCGAAGAATCTGGTCGCGATCGGCGAAGTCGGGCTCGCGGGCGAGGTCAGGCGGGTCACGGGCGTCCAGCGCAGGCTGGCCGAGGCCCACCGTCTGGGCTTCACGCAGGCGCTCGTCCCCACCGATCCGGGCAAGGTCCCGCCCGGGATGAAGGTCACGGAAGTGGGCGACGTGGGGGACGCTCTGAGGGTGCTGCCGCGCCGAGGTCGGGCGGACGCCCCACGGGACGACAACGCTCGCCGGTAGACTTTGCCCTGGTCTCGCCCATCCGTACGAGCCGGAGGAGTGCAGTGGCAGCCAACGACCGGGCATCAGCACCCGGAAAGTCCGGCGCGGGCTCCGGCAACGAAGCGCTGATGCGCGCCTCCCTGAGCGCTGTCGCGCCGGGGACGGCGCTGCGCGACGGGCTGGAGCGCATCCTGCGCGGTAACACCGGCGGTCTCATCGTCCTGGGCATGGACAGGACCGTCGAGTCGATGTGCACGGGCGGCTTCGTGCTGGACGTGGAGTTCACCGCGACGCGGCTGCGCGAGCTGTGCAAGCTCGACGGCGCGCTCATCCTCGACAAGGACATCACGAAGATCCTCCGCGCGGGCGTACAGCTCGTCCCCGAGTCCTCGATCCCGACCGAGGAGACGGGCACCCGGCACCGCACGGCGGACCGGGTCTCCAAGCAGTGCGGCTTCCCGGTCGTCTCCGTGTCGCAGTCGATGCGGCTGATCGCGCTGTACGTCAACGGGGAGCGCCGGGTCCTGGAGGAGTCGGCGGCGATCCTCTCGCGGGCGAACCAGGCGCTGGCGACGCTGGAGCGGTACAAGCTCCGCCTGGACGAGGTCGCGGGCACGCTCTCCGCCCTGGAGATCGAGGACCTGGTGACGGTCCGGGACGTGACGGCGGTGGCGCAGCGGCTGGAGATGGTGCGCCGGATCGCCACGGAGATCGCCGAGTACGTGGTCGAGCTGGGCACCGACGGCCGGCTTCTCTCGCTCCAGCTGGACGAGTTGATCGCGGGCGTGGAGCCGGAGCGGGATCTGGTGGCCCGCGACTACGTCCCCGAGCCGACGGCGAAGCGGGCCCGTACGGTCGGCGAGGCGCTGGGCGAGCTGGACTCGCTCACCCACCCGGAGCTGCTCGAACTGCCCATCGTGGCACGGGCGCTGGGCTACAGCGGCTCCCCGGAGACGCTCGACTCGGCGGTCTCGCCGCGCGGTTACCGCCTGCTGGCGAAGGTGCCGCGGCTCCCCGGCGCCATCATCGAGCGGCTGGTCGAGCACTTCGGCGGGCTGCAGAAGCTGCTGGCGGCGAGCGTGGACGACCTCCAGACGGTGGACGGCGTCGGCGAGGCCCGCGCGCGGAGCGTCCGCGAGGGCCTGTCGCGGCTCGCGGAGTCGTCGATCCTGGAGCGGTACGTCTGATCGTTCCGAGCGCGGTACGCCTGAGCGGCCCGAGCGCGGTACGTCTGATCGTTCCGACCGCGGTACGCCTGAGCGGCCCGGCCGCGGCACGTCTCATCGGTACGACGGCAGCACGTCCGCACGGTCCGAGCGCGGTAGGCCTGATGGTCCGACCGCGGCACGTCCGGCTCCGGGGTCAGTCCTTCTCCAGGCGGATCGACTGCTGCCCCTGCTTCACCGTCGCTCGCGGGGCCGCCGCCTCCACCAGGTACGTTCCGGGACCGACCGCGCCGGCGGGCGGGGTGGCGCACCCGGCCGCGCTCCGCTTGCGGTCCCACTCGACGGTACGGGTGACGGTGTCGCCCGCCGGGACCTGGAAGAACGCGCTGCCGGCCTGAGGGCAGTCCTCGGAGGACCACACCTGGTCGTCGTCGGAGTCCGTCACCGTGAGCACCACGGCCTTCGGCCCGAAGTCCGCCTTGCAGGTGGTCTCGGAGGTGTTCTTGGCGACCAGCCGGAACACGGGCTTCTCGCCGGGGGCGTACCCGACCTTCGTCGTGGAGAGGGTCAGCGTCAGGGAGCCGGGCGCGCAGTCCGGCAGCGCGGAGCCCGCGGGCACCTGCCGGCCGGAGGTGGTGGTGCCGCCCCCGCCGGAGCCCGCGCCCCCGCCGGACGAGCCGGCCGAACCGCCGCCGTCCGACGCGTCGTTGCCGCCGCCCGAGCCGGCGCCGCCGCTGTCGCCGCCGGAGCCCGGGGCGCCGGTGTCGCCGTTCTTGCCGTCGTCGGCACCCGCGTCCGTACCGCCCTGGTCGCCGTCACCGCCGCCGTCGCCGGAACCGCTCGATTCGTCGCGGCCGCCCGGCTGTTCGCTGATGGCGGGGCCGGAACCGGAGGGGCCCGGGGTGATGGACGTGACGGGGTTGGCGCCGTCGCCCTTGCCGTCGGTGTTCTTGCTGCCACCCCCACGGGAGGTGACGACCCATACGACCAGCAGAGCGAGCAGCGCGATCAGCGTCGCCGCGACTGCCCTCCGTCGCCAGTAGATGGTGGAGGGAAGCGGCCCGACCGGATTGCGCAAAGATCCCACGGCGCAAACTGTACGAGAGATCCGGGCCAACTCCCGCCCCACATGCCGCTCATGCGCGCAAGTTTTCCGGATCATCATCCCGGAGGCGCGAGCTGGGCGGCTTTCTTCGACTGATGCGCATTCAGGTAGCGGTTGGGGGAACTCCCGGTGGCATCGGTACGTTCTCCTCATGAACAGCAGCGCAACCAGCGGCCTCTACAGCGATGTCCTCGACTTCGCGCATACGACCCCTTCCTGGTTCCAGTCCCTGGCAGAGCTATGGACGGAAGCCGGACTCCTCTTGTTCGGCGCCCTCTTCGTCATGGTCTGGTGGCAGGCCAGACCGTCCGGCTCACGTGCCGTGGCGATCGCGGTGCTCGCCCCGCTCGGGACCGCCTTCGCCTATGTCTGCAGTGAACTGTCCAAGTCGGTGATCCAGGAGGACCGCCCCTGCCGGACGGTCACGGGATCCGTCTCCCTCATACCGTGCCCGCCCGTGGGTGACTGGTCCTTCCCCAGCAACCACGCGACGATCGCCGGGGCTGCGGCGATCGCCCTCGTCGTCGCACGCCCCGTACTCGCCTATCTGACGGTGCCGATGGCGCTGCTCATGGCGTTCTCCCGGGTCTTCGTCGGCGTCCACTACCCGCACGACGTGGCGGTCGGCCTGGTGGTGGGCGGCGTCGTGGCCCCGCTCTTCATCCTGCTCGCGGCCCGTCCCTTGCAACGACTGGTCGACACGATGCGTTCCTCGAATTCAGGGGCGGCGCTCTGGCTGGCGGGCCCGGGACCGGGCGAGGCCGAGCCGGCGGTGGCGCGTGGACGCCACAGCGCCGGACGGAGCTGAGCACGGACGGAATCGAAGCCCGACCCGGAAGGGCGTACCCCTGGGGCACGCCGGACCCGGACCCGGACACATGGCACCGACCCAGGCGCGCAGCGCTGACCCGGGCGCGTGGTGCTGTCCGGCGTACTCCGGCGTGCGCCCGCCTGCTGCACTGTCCGCGCTCCTGCACATGTCAGGATCGGTGCTGCCATGACTGCTACCCCCGCGCACTCGACGCCCCCGACCCCACCGTCGTCCCCGTCGTCCCCGTCGACCACACCGTCCCCGTCGCCCCCCGCCCAGGCGTCCCCCGCCGACCCGGCGGCCGGGACCGGTCCGGCCGTCCTCCCCTCCACCGCCCACTCCGCCCTGCACACCCCCGTCATCGCGTGGTTCGAGACGCACGCCCGCGATCTGCCCTGGCGCCGCCCCGAGGCGGGCGCCTGGGGTGTGATGGTCAGCGAGTTCATGCTCCAGCAGACCCCCGTGAGCCGGGTCCTCCCGGTGTACGAGCAGTGGCTCGCCCGCTGGCCGCGCCCCGCCGACCTGGCCGCCGAAGCGCCCGGCGAGGCCGTACGCGCCTGGGGCCGGCTCGGCTATCCGCGCCGCGCGCTGCGCCTGCACGGCGCCGCGCAAGCGATAACGGAGCGGCACGGCGGTGACGTACCCCGCGAGCACGCGCAGTTGCTCTCGCTCCCCGGGATCGGCGAGTACACGGCCGCCGCGGTCGCGTCGTTCGCGTACGGGCAGCGGCACGCCGTGCTCGACACGAACGTACGCCGCGTCCTGGCCCGCGCCGTGAACGGCGTCCAGTACCCGCCGAACGCGACCACCGCCGCCGAGCGGAAGCTCGCGCGGGCGCTGCTCCCCGAGGACGCGGCGACGGCAGCGGCCTGGGCGGCGTCCTCCATGGAGCTGGGCGCGCTGATCTGCACGGCGAAGAACGAAGGGTGCGCGCGCTGCCCGATCGCCGCGCGGTGCGCCTGGCAGCTCGCCGGGAAGCCCGCCCACGACGGGCCGCCGCGGCGCGGCCAGAGTTACGCGGGCACGGACCGCCAGGTGCGCGGCAAGCTCCTCGCCGTACTGCGGGAGGCCGTCGCACCCGTACCGCAGGCCGCGCTGGACGCGGTGTGGGACGAGCCGGTGCAGCGGGCACGGGCGCTGGACGGACTGGTCGCGGACGGACTGGTCGAACCCCTGGAGAACGCCCTGTACCGGCTGCCGCAGGGCTGACCCGGACCGGGCCCCGGGGCCGGGGCCTCGGGACCGGGAGGGACAGGGCCTCGGGACCGGGAAGGACAGGACGCCCGCCGGATCGCCGTTACACAACCGATGGACAGCCGTGCGTCCACCGACGGCTGTCCCGCACAGCCCCGTGACAACAGCTCCGTAGTTTCAGTGACGTCAGGGCGGCGCCGTCAGGGAACGGCGCGGATGTTCACGGGGTCGGAGGCGATTGGCATGGCGCAGGGTGAGGTGCTCGGATTCGAGGAGTACGTGCGTACCCGGCAGGAGGCACTCCTGCGGAGCGCCCGGCGTCTCGTGCCCGATCCCGTCGACGCACAGGATCTCCTCCAGACCGCGCTGGCCCGTACGTACGGCCGCTGGGACGGCATCGCCGACAAGTCCCTCGCCGACGCCTATCTCCGCCGCGTCATGATCAACACCCGTACGGAGTGGTGGCGGGCCCGCAAGCTCGAAGAGGTCCCCACCGAGCAGCTGCCCGACGCGAGTGTCGAGGACGGCAGCGAGCAGCGGGCCGACCGGGCGCTGCTGATGGACATCCTCGGGGTGCTGGCGCCCAAGCAGCGCAGCGTCGTCGTGCTGCGACACTGGGAGCAGATGAGTACGGAGGAGACCGCCGCGGCGCTCGGTATGTCGGCGGGTACCGTGAAGAGCACGCTCCACCGCGCGCTGGCCCGGCTCCGTGAGGAGCTGGAGAGCCGCGCGGCCCAGAGCCGGGAACGGGACGTCCACGCGCCGCAGAAGCCGGTGGTGGTCCGTCGTGACGCACGGGGCGGCCGGGGTGGCCGCCAGGAACGGGGGCGGGAGAGGTGCGCGGCCTGAGAGGCCCCGACCGGTCGGGAGAGAGAGCGGTGGGGCGGGGTTCCCCGGCGTCGGGAGGTACGGTCTCCCTGACCGCGGGGGGTACGGTCCTGGCCGGAGTGGCCGGGCTCGCCGCACTCGGGCTGCTCGCGGCCGGCTGTTCGACGGGCGGTACGGGGACCCGCGACGAGGGCGCGGCCGTGACCGCGCCGGTCGAGCGGGGCGCCCCCACGCCCAGGGCCTCGGTGGTGACGCCCGCGACGACCGTCGACGCGGTGGCGCTGCTCAGGACGGACCCCAAGGTCAGCCGGCGGATCAAGGCCGATCTCAAACCGTGCGCCGAGGACACGTACCCGGTGGACACGTCGTACGGGAACCTCACCGGCGGCGCCGCGCCCGACCTGGTGGTCAACGTGATGACGTGCGGCGACGCCGTCGGCATCGGGACGTTCGTCTACCGCGAGAAGAACCACGCGTACGAGAATGTCTTCACGGCCGAGGAGCCCGCGGTGTACTCCACGATCGACCGCGGCGAACTGGTCGTCACCCAGCAGGTGTACGGGAAGGGCGACCCCGTGTCGTACCCCTCGGGCGAGGACGTGGTCACCTACAGCTGGAGCGACGGCAGGTTCACCGAGCGGTACCGCGTACGCAACGACTTCAACCGGGCGGTGGGCAACGGCGGCGACGACGGCCCGAAGCCCGCGCCCACGGTGGCCGACGGAGGCTGACCACTCCGCCCGGCCGGCACCACCCGGCCGGCACCGTCTGTCAGGCAGGACACAGGCCGACGGCGAAGCCCGACATGAGACCACGACCGACGCCCACGACCGACGACCGACGACCGACGACCGAGAACTGAGAGCCGCAGGATGGCAGAGACCCATGTCCTGTTCGTCGAGGACGACGACGTCATCCGCGAAGCCACCCAACTCGCGCTGGAGCGCGACGGCTTCGTGGTCACCGCCATGCCGGACGGACTCTCCGGCCTGGAGGCGTTCCGCGCCGACCGGCCCGACATCGCGCTGCTCGATGTGATGGTGCCGGGCCTGGACGGTGTGAGCCTGTGCCGGCGGATCCGTGACGAGTCGACCGTGCCCGTGATCATGCTGTCCGCGCGCGCCGACTCGATCGACGTGGTGCTGGGCCTGGAGGCGGGCGCCGACGACTACGTGACCAAGCCCTTCGACGGCGCCGTGCTCGTCGCCCGGATCCGCGCCGTGCTGCGCCGCTTCGGCCACGCGGGCCGCCCGGCCGGGGAACCGGACGGCCGGGACGGGCCCGACGAGCAGGGCGTGCTCTCCTTCGGCGATCTGGAGATCGACACGGAGGGCATGGAGGTGCGCCGCGGCGGGAAGCGGGTGGCGCTGACCCCGACGGAGATGCGGCTCCTCCTGGAGTTCTCGGCCGCGCCCGGCACGGTCCTCTCCCGCGACAAGCTCCTGGAGCGGGTCTGGGACTACGGCTGGGGCGGTGACACCCGCGTCGTGGACGTCCATGTCCAGCGGCTGCGCACCAAGATCGGCCAGGACCGTATCGACACCGTCCGCGGCTTCGGCTACAAGCTCAAGGCATGAAGCGCCTCGCCCTGCGCACCGGCGTCCGGTGGAAGATCAGCATCGCGATCGCGGGGGTCAGCGCGCTCGTCGCGGTCGCCCTGAGCCTGGTCGTGCACAACTCCGCCCGGGTCTCGATGCTCGACAACGCGCGCGAAGTCCAGCTGGAGCGGCTGCTGTTCGCGCAGCGGATGTACGACAGCACCAAGGAGGCGAAGTTCGGCACGAAGGTCGACGACCCGAACCTGCCGCACTCCCTGGAGCGGAAGATGAAGCAGGGGCGGCGCGCGACCTTTGTGCAGGAAGGGCCGAACGGGGTGCCCGATGTCTGGGCGGCCGTCCCGCTCGGCAACGGCACCGTGCTCTCGCTGCACAGCCAGTTCGCCGACCGCTCCACCACGATCATGAAGGACCTGGACCGGTCCCTGATCATCGGCTCGGTCTCGGTGGTCTTCGGCGGCTGCGCCCTCGGGGTACTGGTCGGCGGCCAGCTCTCGCGGCGGCTGCGCAAGGCCGCCGCGGCGGCGGGCCGGGTCGCGCAGGGCAACACGGACGAACGGGTCGGCGAGGCCGTGGGCGGTGTCGTACGCGACGAGACGGACGAGCTGGCCCGCGCGGTGGACGCGCTCACGGACGCGCTGAACGAGCGGATCGAGGCCGAGCGCCGGGTGACCGCGGACATCGCCCATGAGCTGCGCACCCCGGTGACGGGGCTGCTCACGGCGGCCGAGCTGCTGCCGCCCGGCCGCCCCACGGAGCTGGTGCGCGACCGGGCCCAGGCCATGCGCACCCTGGTCGAGGACGTCCTGGAGGTGGCGAGGCTCGACAGCGCGTCGGAACGGGCCGAGCTCCAGGAGATAGCCCTCGGCGAGTTCGTCGTGCGCCGGGTGGCCGTCCTGAACCCCGACATCACGGTCCAGGTGGTCCACGACTCGTGGGTCAACACCGATCCGCGGCGGCTGGAGCGCATCCTGGGCAATCTGCTGGCCAACGCCGCCAAGCACGGCGGCACACCGGTCGAGGTCACCGTGGAAGGGCGGGTCGTACGCGTACGGGACCACGGCCCCGGCTTCCCCGAGGAGCTGCTCCGCGAGGGCCCCAGCCGCTTCCGTACGGGCGCCACGGACCGCGCGGGGTACGGGCACGGTCTGGGCCTGACCATCGCGGCCGGCCAGGCCCGCGTGCTGGGCGCCCGTCTCACGTTCCGTAACGCGACCCCCGAGGGGATGGTCGAGCGGGAGGGCGAGGGCGGTGCGATCGCGGTCCTCTGGCTCCCGGAGCACGCCCCGACGAACACGGGCAGCTTCCCGATGCTGCTCAACCAGCCGGGCGACTAGAACGGCGTACTGGTGACCGGTCGTACGGTGTCCGGCCGGTCACGCTCCGGAGCCGCCTCCGGCCCCGCCCCGCGGTGCGGGACAGGGCCGGAGGCGAGGGAAGGCGTGCGGGTCAGACGGCCTGCGGGACCTTGCCGTCCACGGCCTTGGCCTCGTCCTCGGCCGGCCCCTGCGGCCCGGCGCCCCGCAGCGGCACCTCGCGGACGAAGAACGCCGCCGCGAATCCGATCACCGCGATGCCCGCGCCGAGCATGAACGCCGAGTGCGTACCGGCGGAGACCGCCTGCTGGTACGCCTCGCGCACCACGTCCGGCAGCTTCGCCAGGCTCGCGGCGTCGAGCTGCGCGGACTGCTGCGTGGCACCGGCGCCGCCGGAGCCCACGCGGGCCGCCATCTCGTCCTGCACCTTGCTGGTGAAGAGCGCCCCCATGATCGCCGCGCCGAAGGAGCCGCCGAGCGTGCGGAAGAGGGTGGTGGTGGACGAGCCGACGCCCATGTCCTTCATCTCGACGCTGTTCTGCGCCACGAGCATGGTGATCTGCATCAGGAAGCCCATGCCGGCGCCGAGCACCGCCATGTACAGACCCGAGGTCAGCCGCGTGGTGTCCGGGCCCATCTGCGCGAGGAGGAAGAGCCCGGCGACCATCAGCCCGCCGCCGACGATCGGGAAGATCTTGTACTTGCCGGTGCTGGTGGTGATCCGCCCCGCGACGAGCGAGACGACCATCATCGACAGCAGCATCGGCAGGAGCAGCAGCCCGGAGTTGGTGGCGGAGGCGCCCTGCACGGCCTGCTGGTAGAGCGGGAGGAAGAGCACCGCGCCGAACATCACGAAGCCGGTCAGGAAGCCGATGACCGACATGATCGTGAAGTTGCGGTTCCGGAAGATGTGCAGCGGCATGATCGGCTCGGGGACCCTGGTCTGGGCGCCGACGAACCCGACGAGCGCGGCGACCCCGATGAAGATCAGCAGCAGGATCATCGAGGAGGTCCAGGCGTACTCCGTACCGCCCCAGGTGGTGACCAGCACGATCGAGGTGATGCCGACGGTCAGCAGCCCGGCGCCGAGGTAGTCGACCTTGACGTTCGACCGGTCCTTGGCGGGCAGGTGGAGTACGGCGGTGATCATCGCGAGCGCCACGGCGCCCAGCGGCAGGTTGATGTAGAAGCTCCAGCGCCAGCCGAGGTGGTCGGTGATCGTGCCGCCGACCAGCGGTCCGCCGATCATGGCGAGGGCCATGACACCGGCCATCATGCCCTGGTACTTGCCGCGCTCCCGGGGCGGGATGAGGTCACCGATGATGGCCATGACGCCGACCATGAGACCGCCCGCGCCGAGCCCCTGGACGGCCCGGAAGCCGATGAGCTGGCCCATGTCCTGGGCCATGCCGCTGAGCGCGGAGCCGATCAGGAAGACGACGATCGAGGTGAGGAAGATGCTCTTGCGTCCGTAGAGGTCACCGAGCTTGCCCCAGATCGGCGTGGACGCGGCGGTGGCGAGGGTGTACGCGGTGACGACCCAGGAGAGGTGCGCGAGGCCGCCCAGCTCGCCGACGATCGTCGGCATCGCGGTGCCGATGATCATGTTGTCCAGCATGGCGAGCAGCATCGCGATCATCAGCGCCAGCAGGACGACGCGCACGCTGCGCGGCTGCCGTCCGCCGTCCTGCACCTCCGCGGGGGCCGCCGCCCCCGCGCTCGCCATGGCCCCTCCCGCGGTCGCTGTGGACCCCGCCCCCGCCGTCGCCATGGACCCTGCTCCCGCCGGGGCGTCGCCCGCCCCTGGTGCCGCGTCCGCGGCCTTCCCTGGCTGTTTCCCGCTCGAACTCATCGTCCCCACCGTTCCCCTGGTACGCCCTGATGCCTGGTGCACATGCCGCCGTGGGCCCTTACTTGCCGCCCGGCTAGCTGACTACACTGCGGTAAGGTAGACCTCTACTTGCCGGGCGTCAAGTAAGTTATTTGGGAGAGCACCCATGGGCAGCACGCAGCACCCGCGGCGCGGGAACACCCGCCAGCGCATCCAGGACGTCGCGCTGGAGCTGTTCGCGGAACAGGGGTACGAGAAGACCTCGCTGCGGGAGATCGCCGAGCGGCTGGACGTCACGAAGGCGGCGCTCTACTACCACTTCAAGACCAAGGAAGACATCCTGGTCAGCCTCTTCCAGGACCTGACCCGCCCGGTCGACGAACTGGTCGCCTGGGGCCGCGAGCACCCGAAGACGCTGGAGAACAAGCAGGAGATCCTGCGCCGCTACGGCGCGGCCCTCGCGAGCGCGGCGCCGATGTTCCGCTTCATGCAGGAGAACCAGGCGACCGTACGCGAACTGAGCATCGGGGAGAACTTCAAGGGCCGCATGATGGGCCTGCTCGACCTGCTCCGAGACCCCGACGCGTCCATGACCGACCAGGTCCGGTGCGTGAGCGCGCTCTTCACCATGCACGCCGGGATGCTGGCCCTCAAAGACGTCGAAGGAGACCCCGAGGAGAAGCGCGAGGCCATCCTGGAGGTCTCCGTCGAACTGATCACCAAAGCGCACCACGGGACCACGTCCTGAGACGCGGCCCCGTGCGGGGTCACCCCCGGCGCTCGGGTGTCACGCCGGTGACGCCGTGACACCTGAGGCAGGTGTCACACCTTCACGCCGACGGAGCGCAGGAAGGGGACCGGGTCGATGCCGGAGCCGTAGTTCGGCGTCGTACGGATCTCGAAGTGCAGGTGCGGGCCGCTGGAGTTGCCGGTGTTGCCGGACAGGGCGATCTTCTGCCCCGTCTTGACCGGCTGGCCGATCCGCACGTCGATCTGCGACAGGTGCGCGTACTGCGAGTACGTACCGTTCTTGTGCTTGATCACGATCGCGTTGCCGTACGCGGGACCGTCACCGGCGCCGTTGGGGCCGGCCTTGACCACGGTGCCCGTGTGGGCGGCGTGGACGACGGTGCCGACCGGCACGGCGAAGTCCTGGCCGGAGTGCTTGTGCGCCCACATCGAGCCACCGCGGCCGAACTTCGCGCTCAGCGTGTACTTCTTGACGGGGTCGGTCCAGGAGGCGGCCTGCTTGGCGGCGGCCGCGGCCTTGCTCTGCGCGGTGTCGGCGGCCTTCGCCTGCACGGCGGCCTGGTGGTGGACGGCGGCCGAGCTCACGACCGAGGCCGAGGAGCTCTCCGGGGCGGCGTGACCACTGGTCGCGGCGAACGCGGCCCCGGTTCCGGCCACCATCGTCACTCCGAGTCCGGCAGCCAGAACGCCGGCACGGGTACGAAGAGCGGACGGGCGGGCCAGACGGGACAGGTTGCGCTGCGACATACGGGATGAACCTCCAGGCATGAACGGACCCGGCACATACGCGCCGGGCTGGCCACACCTTGGTAACCCGGACCCACCCGCATCCCAAAACACCCCATCTACGACATTCCGTCGTAGCGCCGCCCTCCGGCCCTCGGCCTCTTGACGCCCCGCCGGTCCCGTCCCCCACACAGCCACCGCACAGCTGGGACTCCCTGTCGACCGCGGGCCTCGCGCACTATTGCGGCTAGTAGCGCCGGAAACGCCTGTGCGCCTTGTCACGGCCACCGGGTAGGAAGGCTGTCCGTTTCGGGACCAAAGGCCCGGGGCGCCCCCTAGTCTCGGAAGCTTCCACGAACAGAAACTTCGCCCACGGGGGACCACCATGACCGCACCGGCCCACGCCCGCCCCGACGACCACGGGCGCGACCACGACCACGGCCACGACTTCGACGGCATCGAGCTGGCCGACGCGATCCAGTCCGTACGCGACCAGCTCCTCGACGCCGCCACCCGCGCCGCCGGCGCCCCCGTCGCCTTCGAGGTCGGCGACATCCAGATGGAGTTCACCCTGGAGCTGCGCAAGGAGGTCAAGGGCGGCGCGAAGGTCAAGGCATGGGTGGTCGAGGCCGGCACGGACGCCTCCCGCACCTCGGGCCACACCCACAAGGTCGCCTTCACCCTGAAGCCCCGGAACGCCCGCACCGGCGCGCCCTGGAAGGTCGGCAACGAGGACCACGGCTCCACGTCGGGCTTCGGCGGCGCGCGGTGAGCGTCACCCGGGGCGTCGCGGTCCTCGGGGAGCGGCAGGGGTCGGGCGTACTGCTGACCCCGCGCTCCGTGCTGACGGCGGCGCATGTGATCGGCGACACGGACAGGACGGCGATCGCCCACCCCGGCCGTGCGGACACCGTCCCCGCCGAGGTCCAGTGGCGCGACGACACCCTGGACGCGGCCCTGCTCGTCACCGACCACGACGTCCTCGCCCCGGAGGCGGCGGCACCGCTCGGCCGCCTCCGCGTCGGCGTACTCGCCACGGAGGCGCCCCTGCCGCACTGCGAGATCATCGGCTTCCCGGACATCCAGCGGTACGGGTCCGACGGCGCCCTGGAATTGGACCAGTACCGCGCGACCGTCCTCCCGGCGGCCGGCACGCTCCGTTCGGCCCTGGTCTGTGAACTGGACCACCCGGCTGCGGCGGACCGCGCGGACGGCACCAGCCCTCTCCAGGGCCTCTCCGGCTCCCCGGTCTTCGCGGGCGCCGTCCTCCTCGGCATCGTCACCGAGGTGCCCCGGGACCGCGCTCACCTGCGGGTGGAGGGCATACCGATGGTCCGGATCCTTGAGGCGGGCGCCCCCGTCAGTGACACGTTCCGGATCGCCCCGCTGGCCGACGCCCACCCGCAGGACGAACGCTTCGAGAAGGGGTACGCGAAAGCCGTCAGGGCGCGCTACCGCAAGACCCGGATCTTCGGCATCGACGAGCTGGGCACGAACGAGTCGACCTGGGACCTGGACACGGCGTATCTGAGCCTGGAGGCGGGCGGACGGGAGCGGCCGGGCGGCCTGGACAGGCTGGAGCCGCACCGGCCGCCCCCGGTCCAGCCGAGCCGTATCGACAGCCTTCTGGCGGACCGCCCCCGGACCCTCCTGCGCGGCGAGGCGGGCGCGGGCAAGACCACCCTGGTGTGGTGGCTCGCGGCCCACGCGGCCCACGGCACCCTGGGCCCGGAGCTGGCCGACCTCAACGGCCTGGTGCCCTTCGTCGTCCCCCTGCGCACGGTGCACGCCCGGGGCAACGGGCTGCCGACGCCGTCCCAACTGCCGTCCGTGGCCCAGATCCTGGCGGACGAGGCGCCCCCCGGCTGGGCGCGGCGGGTACTGGAGGCCGGGCGGGGCTTCCTCCTTGTCGACGGCGTGGACGAGGTGCCTCCCGAGGAGCGCGAGAACACCCGGATCTGGCTGAACGAACTGCTCGACCTCTATCCCGCCACCCGCTGCCTGGCCACGGTGCGCCCGCTCGCCGTCGAGGAGGAGTGGCTGCGCTCCGGACGCTTCGACGAGCTGCAACTCCTCCCGATGCGTGACGAGGACATCCAGACGTTCGTCACGGCCTGGCACCGGGCAGCACGCCTCGAATGCGACACCTACGCGGACGAGGAGCGCGCCAAGGGGGAACGCGCCGAACTCCTCACGCTGGAGACCGAGCTGCGAACCCGTTTCGCCCAGAGCGACGCCCTGCGCACCCTCGCCCAGACCCCGCTGCTCTGCGCCGTCATCTGCGCCCTGCACCGCCGCCGGGGCGGCCTCCTGCCCGACACCCGATGGGAGCTGTACCGCTCCACACTCGCGATGCTGCTCGGCACCCGGGACAGACAGCGCGGCATCGCCGACCCGGACGGCATCACGATGGGTTTCGAGGAGCATCAGGAGCTGCTGCAGACCCTCGCCGTCTGGCTGGTACGAGCCGGACAGGCGCAGCTCTCCCGCGAGGTGGCGGAGCGGCAGATCAAGGTGGCGATGCGACGGCTGCCCCAGGTCGGCAAGCAGGGTTCGGCGGCAGGGGTCCTGACGCATCTGCTCAACCGCAGCGGTCTCCTCCAGGAACGCGGCGACAACGAGATCCAGTTCATCCACCGGACGTTCCAGGACTATCTGGCGGCCCGCGCCTTCGTGGAAGGCGGCTCGCTCCCGGAGTTGCTCCGCAACGCCCACAACGAGCAGTGGCAGGACACCGTCCGGCTGGCGGTGGGCCACTGCCGCCCCCACGAAGTCCGCGAGCTGATCGAGGGGTTGCTGAAGACCGGGGCGGGTGCCGCGGACCGGGCGGAGCGCGCGCCCCTGTACATGCTCGCGGCCCGCTGCCTCCTCGGCACGGTCGTGGTCGACGAAGGCGTCAGCCAGTCGGTCGCCGCCCATATCCGCGCGCTGCTCCCGCCCGAGGACATCGCGGAGGTGGAGTTGGTGGCATCCCTCGGGGAGTACGTACTGCCCCTCCTCCCCGAACCGTCCGATCTGACCTCTGACGGCCTCGCGTACACGGCTGATCTGCTGTGCCTCATCGGAGGCGCCGCCGCCATTCCCTACGCGAAGCAGCTAGCCCGGCATGAGAGCCGGGCCGCTGGGGGCGAACTGGTGAGCGGCTGGAGAAACTTCCCCGTGGAGGTGTACGCCCGTGAGGTGCTCGCCGACCTGCCGCTCACAGAGGCGGTCATCACGGTGGACGACATCGCCCAGTTGCGCCTGCTCAAAGAGCTCGGCCCCTTCGGCTGCCTCATGCTCCAAGGGGACTTCTCGGGTTCCCAACTGGCCCGTCATCTGGCCGATCTGGAGATCCGCGAGCTGTTCATCTCGGGGAACACCACACTGACCCATCTGGCGTTCGTCCACCGGCTGCCGCTCCTGAGACGGCTGACCATCTTCAAGAGCCCGGCGCTCACGAACTTCTCCGCGCTCAGGAAGACACACATCAAGGTGCTCGAACTGAACCTGCACGGCGCCACTCCGGAGCAACTGGACCCGGTCAGCCATATCCCCGAACTCACCATGCTCCTCCTCCGGTACCCGAGTGCGCCTTCCACCCGCAAGCTGCCCCGTGCCCATCCCGGCGTGGCCGTTCTCGATGTCGTGTGCGGGAAGCGGATCGATCTCTCCACGCTGAGGATGTGGACCGCGCTCCGCGCCGTGAGGCTGCGTCTCGATTCGTGCACCTGGCTGGCTCAGGACCGACACGGCATCACGTCGGCACCACAGATCAGAAGGCTGGACCTGAACGTCGTATCCGACTACGCCGGGCTGGAACATGTCACCGAGGCATTCCCCTCCCTCGCGGAGCTCACCCTCAACACCCTGGCTCCGGACGGCGAGGAACTGGATCTCACGCCCCTGCACGGTCTCCCCGGGCTGCGGATCACCGTCTCGTCCAAGCGGTCCGGCGTCCTGCCCGTCCTTCTCGGTACCGAGCCCCTCGGCGACCGCCTGACCGTGGACACGTAAGCCGTGCGGAAAGGCAGCCGGAAAAAGGGGCTGCCCCGGACCCGTGGAAAACGGTCCGGGGCAGCCCCTTCAAGCGCTCAGGCGCTCAGGCGCTCAGCCCAGCAGCGTCACGCGCGCGGTATCCGCGACGTCACGCCTCCTTCGTCAGGTTCGGGCCGCCGCCCGCCGCCTGCTCGATCGGGGGGACGTCCGGCAGCGGGGACTTCTCCTCGCCGCGGAAGGTGAACTTCTTCGTGTCACCCTCGCCCTCCGTGTCGACGACCACGATGTGACCGGGGCGCAGCTCACCGAAGAGGATCTTCTCGGAGAGGATGTCCTCGATCTCCCGCTGGATCGTCCGGCGCAGCGGCCGGGCGCCCAGGACCGGGTCGTAGCCCTTCTTCGCCAGGAGCGACTTGGCGCTCGGGCTCAGTTCGAGGCCCATGTCGCGGTCCTTGAGGCGCTCGTCCACCTTGTGCACCATCAGGTCGACGATCTGGATGATGTCTTCCTCGGTGAGCTGGTGGAAGACGACCGTGTCATCGACACGGTTGAGGAACTCGGGCCGGAAGTGCTGCTTCAGCTCTTCGTTGACCTTGTTCTTCATCCGCTCGTAGTTCGTCTTCGTGTCGCCCTGCGCCGCGAAGCCCAGGTTGAAGCCCTTCGAGATGTCCCGCGTCCCGAGGTTGGTCGTCATGATGATGACCGTGTTCTTGAAGTCCACGACCCGGCCCTGGGAGTCGGTCAGGCGACCGTCCTCCAGGATCTGGAGAAGGGAATTGAAGATATCGGGGTGGGCCTTCTCGACCTCGTCGAAGAGAACGACGGAGAACGGCTTCCTGCGGACCTTCTCGGTGAGCTGGCCGCCCTCTTCGTATCCCACGTATCCGGGGGGAGAACCGAAGAGGCGGGAAACCGTGTGCTTCTCGCTGAACTCCGACATGTCGAGAGCGATCAGCGCGTCCTCGTCGCCGAAGAGGAATTCGGCGAGCGTCTTGGACAGCTCGGTCTTACCGACACCGGACGGACCGGCGAAGATGAACGAGCCGCCGGGGCGCTTCGGGTCCTTCAGGCCGGCTCGCGTACGGCGGATCGCCTGGGAGAGCGCCTTGATGGCGTCCTTCTGGCCGATGACGCGCTTGTGGAGCTCGTCCTCCATGCGGAGCAGCCGCGAGGACTCCTCCTCCGTGAGCTTGAAGACCGGGATGCCCGTGGCCGTCGCCAGGACCTCGGCGATCAGCTCTTCGTCCACCTCGGCGACGACGTCCATGTCGCCGGCCTTCCACTCCTTCTCCCGCTTGGTCTTCGCGGCGAGGAGCTGCTTCTCCTTGTCCCGGAGAGAGGCGGCCTTCTCGAAGTCCTGGGAGTCGATGGCCGACTCCTTGTCGCGGCGGACTCCGGCGATCTTCTCGTCGAACTCGCGGAGGTCCGGCGGCGCGGTCATCCGGCGGATGCGCATCCGGGAGCCGGCCTCGTCGATCAGGTCGATCGCCTTGTCCGGCAGGAAGCGGTCCGAGATGTAGCGGTCGGCGAGCGTAGCGGCGGCGACCAGCGCGGAGTCCGTGATGGACACGCGGTGATGCGCCTCGTAACGGTCGCGCAGCCCCTTCAGGATCTCGATCGTGTGCGGCAGCGACGGCTCCGCGACCTGGATCGGCTGGAAACGGCGCTCCAGGGCCGCGTCCTTCTCCAGGTGCTTGCGGTACTCGTCGAGCGTCGTCGCACCGATGGTCTGCAGCTCACCGCGGGCCAGCATCGGCTTGAGGATGCTGGCGGCGTCGATCGCGCCCTCGGCGGCGCCGGCACCCACGAGGGTGTGCAGCTCGTCGATGAACAGGATGATGTCGCCGCGGGTGCGGATCTCCTTCAGGACCTTCTTCAGGCGCTCCTCGAAGTCACCGCGGTAGCGGGAGCCGGCGACGAGCGCGCCGAGGTCGAGGGTGTAGAGGTGCTTGTCCTTGAGGGTCTCGGGCACCTCGCCCTTGACGATGGCCTGGGCCAGTCCCTCGACGACCGCCGTCTTGCCGACGCCGGGCTCACCGATGAGGACCGGGTTGTTCTTCGTACGGCGGGACAGCACCTGCATGACCCGCTCGATCTCCTTCTCGCGCCCGATGACCGGGTCGAGCTTGGATTCGCGGGCGGCCTGGGTGAGGTTCCGGCCGAACTGGTCGAGGACCAGGGACGTGGAGGGCGTGCCCTCGGCAGGACCGCCCGCTGTGGCGGCCTCCTTGCCCTGGTAGCCGGAGAGCAACTGGATGACCTGCTGCCGCACCCGGTTGAGATCGGCGCCCAGCTTCACGAGGACCTGGGCGGCGACGCCCTCGCCCTCGCGGATCAGGCCGAGCAGGATGTGCTCGGTGCCGATGTAGTTGTGGCCGAGCTGAAGGGCCTCGCGGAGCGACAGCTCCAGCACCTTCTTGGCACGGGGAGTGAAGGGGATGTGCCCGGACGGGGCCTGCTGGCCCTGGCCGATGATCTCCTCCACCTGCTGGCGGACCGCCTCGAGCGAAATCCCGAGGCTCTCCAGGGCCTTAGCGGCGACACCCTCACCCTCGTGGATAAGGCCCAGGAGGATGTGCTCGGTGCCGATGTAGTTGTGGTTGAGCATCCGGGCTTCTTCCTGAGCCAGGACGACAACCCGCCGCGCGCGGTCGGTGAACCTCTCGAACATCGTTAATCGCTCCTCAGAGCGGTCAGGCAGTAAAGGGGTCGGTCCCCTCCCTGTCCTTCCGCAGCTTAGTCCCGCAAGCGGGGACCGCTCATTCCAACTGCCGACTACCTGTCCCAGGCTCCCAGCCCCGAACGCCGGACAACAGCTTCAACCCGATGGTGCGAGACGATGTTCCCGCAGGCCAGGCAGATACCCCTCGCATCACTACGCCGATGGCGAACGTGAGGCGTCCTGAACCGCGTGTCGCCCCTTCCCACTAGGAATGTCTTACCCGCAAGCACTGACACTCCATGCGGCGCGCCCCGGTTCCCTCCGCTACGGGCGAACACCCTTGCGCTCCTGAACGCGCCCGCACGCCCCCGAATCGGGAACTGTGGGCAACGAGGTGGCGACTCAGCGTAACCCTGGGCGGGCGTAGGGAGTTGCCCGGAGTATGGCTCCGACTGTTCCGCCTCCCCGCGCGCCGTCCGAAGAGCGGCGGTACGCGGAATGGTACGAGGGCGGGCTCGGGTGGCCGACGGCGCCCGGGGTGCCCGGGGTGCCGCTCCGGCTGGTCACCGGGGTCCGTTTCGACGTGCTGGAGCTGCCCGCCGACGCGGGCGCCGCGCTGCTGCGGCGGATCGGCCCGGCGTGCGGCCCGGTGGCGCTCAGCGGCTGCGGTGGCCTCACGCGGCTGCTGGTGGCCGAGGGGAGCGCGGACGAGTTGCCCGGCCTGCTCGACTGGCTGGACTGGGGCGGGATCGCCCTGGGGCTGGCGGCGCTCGGCGCCGGCGGACGGATGACCGCCCCCGTACCGGCCGTGGCACCGGTTGCCGTACCCGGGGCCGTGCCCGTTGCGGCGCCTGCGGCTGCACCCGTGGCCGGGACCGTGCCCGTACGGTCCCCCGCTCCCCCGCGGCGGGCCGGCGGTGCCACCGCGCAAGGGGCCGCCGTATGGCTGCGGCCCCCCGTGCCGGGACGCGAGGTGGAGCCGACGCTGCCGGCCCTCACCCTCTCCGGGCGGGGCGACGGCAACGGGGGCAGTGGTGGGGGTGCCCCCGATCTCGTACGGCTCGTGGACGCGGCGGCCACCGAGTGCCACCGGGCCCGCTTGCTGCGCGGAAATATGTTCCGTACGAATACTCAGCCGTTGGCCTTCTCGTAGGCCTCGCGGATCTCGGCGGGAACACGGCCGCGGTCGTTGACGCTGTAGCCGTTCTCCTTCGCCCACTTGCGGATTTCAGCGGTGTCCTTGTTGCCACCGGCCGCCAGGCGCCCCTTGCCACGGCTGCCCGCGGCACGGCCGCCGGTACGCCGGCCACCCTTGGTGTACGGATCGAGGAGACCCCGCAGCTTGTCCGCATTGGCCGTGGTGAGGTCGATCTCGTAGGTCTTGCCGTCCAGAGCGAACGTCACGGTCTCGTCCGCCTCGCCGCCGTCGAGGTCATCGACAAGAAGGACCTGAACCTTCTGTGCCACCGGATTTCCTTTCATCGAAAATGCAGTACGCGGAAAGGAAACCGCTTTTCTCAGGAAAACACAAACCCCCGGGAGAGGTTCACAGACGCAACAGGACGGGAAACGTACGCGATTCGGACATAGAGCGCTGCGGAGTCGGACGATCACAGATGCAGAAGCATCCGGCTGTTGCCCAAGGTGTTCGGCTTCACCCGTTCGAGACCGAGGAACTCGGCAACACCCTCGTCATAGGAACGGAGCAGCTCTCGGTACACATCTCGGCCGACCGGCGTCTCGCCGATCTCCACGAAGCCCCGCTTCGCGAAGAACTCGACTTCGAAGGTCAGGCAGAATACCCGGCGCACTCCGAGCCAGCGGGCCGTCTCCAGCAACTTGTCCAGCAGAAGATGTCCGGCACCGACCCCCTTGACCGCAGGATCAACGGCCAGTGTGCGCACTTCGGCAAGGTCTTCCCACATCACGTGCAAGGCACCGCAGCCGATGACGGTCGCGTCCGCGTCGCGTTCCGCGACCCAGAACTCCTGGATGTCCTCGTAAAGCGTCACCGGCGCTTTGTCGAGCAGGATGCCTTCGCTCACGTAAGCGTCCACGAGACGCCGGACCGCCGGTACGTCCCTGGTCCTGGCCCGCCGTACGGTGAGGGCATTTGCTTCGGCATTGGGAACGGGCGGCACGGTATCGGGAGGCACTGAGGGCATGACCGGACGCTATCGCCCCGGTCCGGAACCCTCGTCGCCGCCCTCTCCCGGCCGGCCCTCCTCCCCCGCTTCCGGGGCTTCGGCAGCCGCGGCGGCTCCGGGGACTTCGGCGCCTTCGGGGACCGTGAGGGCTTCCGGGACATCCGGTGTGTCCGCGCCGCCCACACGGACCATACGGACGGCGTCCTCAAGGGCCCGGCGCTGCTCGGCCGACATCATGCCGAAGAAGGCGACAAGGGCGGCGGCCGGGTTGTCACTCTTCGACCAGGCTTCGTTCATCAGTGCCGCCGCGTACGCGGCGCGGGTGGAGACCGCCGTATATCGATAGGCACGGCCGTCCACTTCCCGGCGCACCCAGCCCTTCTGATGGAGATTGTCCATTACGGTCATGACGGTGGTGTAGGCGATGGACCGTTCCCGCTGAAGGTCTTCGAGGACTTCCCTGACGGTGACCGGACGGTTCCATTGCCAGACGCGTGTCATGACGGCGTCTTCCAGGTCTCCCAATTGACGGGGCACCCGGCCACCGTAGTACGAGATGCCCGAATGGCCGGTTATTGACGTGACAAAAAGGACGTACGACCGGGTTCCGGTCGTACGTCCGACGGAGCGATGGATCTGCGGCCCGGGAGAACAGGGGGGCAGCCCCGGAGGCCGGTGACTCCGGAAGTCGCTCAGGCGCCGCGGGCGTCCGGGGCGGCGCCCGTCCTGGCGGCCTCCGCACGGGCCAGGGCCGCGTCGACCGCCGCGTCCTCCTTGGCCTTGTTGGGGCCGCCCTGGCTCTTGACGATCGTCCTGACCAGGAGGGTGAAGAACGTGGCCATGACCACGGGGGGCAGCAGCGCGGAGACGTAGTCCATGCCGTCCAGAGTAGCTATCCGGCGGCGAGCCGTTCCGGCGGGGGCGCGGGTCTGCGGCGCGGCGGAAAGACCTCGGACGGCTTGGGCATCGGCTTGTCCGGCGCGGGGCGACGCGGCTCGGCGGGCTCGGCGGGGCGCCGGGGTTCGGCGGGCCCAGAGGGCTTGGCGGGCTTGGCCGGCTCGGGATGCTCGGCGGGTTTCGCGGGCTTGCCGGGCTCGGCAGGCTTGGCGGGTTTACGGGGTTCGCGGGCGTGCGCCGGTTCGTCGGCCGCCCGGCCGCCGGGCAGCGCCAGCAGCCGGGTGCGGGGCGCGGGGGCCGCCGGGACCGTACGGCGAGGGGCGCCCACCCCCGCGAATCGGGCGCGTACCGAGCGCTCGGCGAGCCGCCGGCAGTGGTCGAGCAGGGCCGCGGCGGCCCGATTGCCCCGCAGTGCGCGCAGCGCGGCGAGATCGTCGGGGCCCGGCGGGTAGCCGGTGGCCAGGGCGTCCTGGAGCAGTTCGAGATAACCGGAGACGGAGCCGGGGAGCGCCTGCCGGTACCGGGCCAGATCGGCGACCAGGAACGCCCGCATGCGCCCCGCCTCGCGTACCGCCTCGTCCACGGACTCGGCGAGGCGCAGGCAGTCCTGGACGTCTTCGCGCGGGAGCGGGGCGGGGTGCAGGGCGGCGGCGAGGGCGCGTCGGAGCACACAGAGCTCGTCAGCGCCGAACGCCATGCCGCCGCGGGATCCGTAGGGCGTGGGCATGGGGGCGACAGTACGCGCCAAAGGGACAAAATCCGCTTAATACCCCTCTCCGGGCGTGCCCGGCCGCGGTACGCGCGCCACCAGGCCGCGCAAGGGGCTTCTCCGGGTCCGTGAGCCGCCCTCACGGGCCCGGAGAGCGGTACGGCGGCCCCGTAAAAAACGCCGGAGTGGCCGGGGCCGTGCTCCGCGCGGTCAGGGCGCCCGACCCGTGCCCCGCCCGGAGCGCCCCGGCGGGTCACATGCGGGAGACGTTGCGTTCGTACACCAGGCGCAGGCCGATCAGGGTCAGCCACGGCTCGTGCTCGTCGATCACGGACGCCTCGCCGAGGACCATCGGCGCGAGGCCGCCGGTCGCGATGACCGTCACCTCTTCCGGGTCGTCGGACAGCTCGCGCGCCATGCGCGACACCACGCCGTCGACCTGGCCCGCGAAGCCGTACAGGATGCCCGACTGCATCGCCTCGACGGTGTTCTTGCCGATCACGCTGCGCGGCCGGGCCAGCTCGATCTTGCGGAGCTGCGCGCCCTTGACGCCGAGCGCCTCGACCGAGATCTCGATGCCGGGGGCGATGACCCCGCCCGTGTACTCGCCGCGCACGCTGACCGCGTCGAAGGTCGTCGCCGTACCGAAGTCGACGACGATGGCGGGGCCGCCGTACAGCTCGACCGCCGCGACCGCGTTGATGATGCGGTCCGCGCCGACCTCCTTCGGGTTGTCCATCAGGATCGGCACGCCCGTCTTGATGCCGGGCTCCACGAGGACGGCGGGCACGTCGCCGTAGTAGCGGCGGGTCACCTCGCGCAGTTCGTGCAGGACGGAGGGGACCGTCGAACAGATGGCGATGCCCTCGATGCCGTCGCCCAGTTCCTCTCCGAGGAGCGGGTGCATGCCCATCAGGCCCTGGAGGAGGACGGCGAGTTCGTCGGCGGTGCGACGGGCGTCCGTGGAGATGCGCCAGTGCTCGACGATCTCCTCGCCGTCGAACAGGCCGAGGACGGTGTGGGTGTTGCCCACGTCGATGGTGAGCAGCATCAGGCGCCGACCTCGCGCAGGTCCAGGCCGATGTCGAGGATCGGGGAGGAGTGCGTCAGCGCGCCGACCGCGAGGAAGTCGACACCCGTGTCCGCGTAGGCCCGCGCGTTGGCGAGCGTGAGCCGTCCCGAGGACTCCAGGACGGCGCGGCCCGCGACGATGCCGACGGCCTCGGAGGTCTCGGCCGGGGTGAAGTTGTCCAGGAGGATCAGATCGGCGCCCGCGTCCAGGACCTCCCGCACCTGGTGCAGGGTGTCGACCTCCACCTCGACGGGCAGGTCGGGCGTGCCCCTTTCCTCCAGGGTGGCCCGTACGGCCTTGAACGCCGCGGCGACACCGCCCGCCGCGACGACGTGGTTGTCCTTCACCAGGGCGGCGTCGGAGAGCGACATCCGGTGGTTGACGCCACCGCCGCACCGCACCGCGTACTTCTCCAGCGCGCGCAGCCCCGGGGTGGTCTTACGGGTGTCGCGGACCCTGGCGCCGGTGCCTTCGAGCGCGTCGGCCCAGGCGCGGGTGGCGGTCGCGATACCGGAGAGGCGGCAGAGGAGGTTGAGCGCGCTGCGCTCGGCGGTGAGCAGGTCACGGGTGCGGGCGGTGACGCTGAGCAGCTTCTGGCCGGCCGCGACGCGGTCGCCGTCCAGGACGTGCCGCTCGACCTCGAACGCCTCCGTGCAGACGAGGGAGAGGACGGCCTCCGCGATGTGCAGCCCGGCGACCGTGCCGCTCTCCCGGGCGGTGAAGTCGGCGGTGGCGACGGCGTCCTCGGGGACGGTCGCGACGGTCGTCACGTCCACGCCGCGGTCGAGGTCCTCCTCGATGGCGACATGGGCGATGTCCTCGACCTGGACGGGGTCGAGACCGGCGTCGGCGAGGAGCTGGGCGAGGGCGGGGTCGAGACCGCACTCCAGGCCGTCCGAGCCGTCGAGGGCGTATCCGTCCTCGCCGCCGCAGCCGCAGTGGTCACCGCAGCCGCCGGTGGTGGCCTCGGCGGGGGCGCCGATCTGGATGAGCGGTACGTCCACGGGCTCGGGGCGCGGACTGACTTCGGGCGTGCTCACGGTTACGGCTCCCTGGGGGCGTTGGCTGGGCGTGGGGGTACGTCGGAATCCGGGGCGACGGCGGGGGCGGCGCCGGACGGGGCGACGTGGGAAGGAGGTTCGGCGGGGAGGTACGGGGGGGCGACGGGCGGGAAGGCCGCTGTCGGGGTACGGCGCAGCACCGGACCGCGGTCGGGGTCGAGCCGGACGACGAGATGGGCGCGCCAGTCGGTGTCGTCGCGCTCGGGGTGGTCCTCGCGCCAGTGGCAGCCGCGGGTCTCCTCGCGCTCCAGGGCGGTGGCGACCAGGACCCGCGCGACGCAGAGGAGGTTCGTCGTCTCCCAGGCGTCCACGCCCGGGACGGCGGCCTTGCCGGAGGTCGCGTCGGGGATCTCGCCGGGGGTCTCGCCGGCCGGGGCGGCGGCGGGGGCGGACTCGGGGCTCAGCGCGTGCTGGGACACGGCCTCCAGGGCCGTCGCGGCGGCCCGGAGGCTCGCGGCCGACCGGAGCACTCCGGCGCCCTGGGACATGACGCGCTGGATGCCGACGCGGGCCTCGGGGGCGATCAGCGGGACGTGGAGCGTGCCGGCCGGTTCGACGGGGACGGCGGGGGCCTCGGCGGGCCCGCGCCGGGCCGGGTCCCGGGGCTGCGCGGGCCCGGCCGTGATGCCGTCGGCGGCGCCGTCCGCGATGTCGTCAGCGACGCCGTCCGCGATGTCGGCAGCGATGCGCTCCGCGAAGACCAGGCCCTCCAGGAGGGAGTTGGAAGCAAGCCGGTTGGCTCCGTGGACCCCCGTACAGGCCGCCTCGCCGCTCGCGTACAGGCCCGGGACCGTCGTACGGCCGCGCAGGTCCGTACGGATCCCGCCGGAGGCGTAGTGGGCGGCGGGTGCCACCGGGATCGGCTCGGTCACCGGGTCGATCCCGTGGGAGCGGCAGGCGGCGAGGATGGTCGGGAAGCGGGTCTCCCACATCTCCGCGCCGAAGTGCCGCGCGTCGAGATACATGTGATCGGCGCCCTGTTCCCGCATCCGGCGCATGATCGCCTTGGCCACGATGTCGCGGGGGGCCAGCTCCGCCAGTTCGTGCTGGTCGAGCATGAAGCGGACGCCGCCGGCGTCGACGAGGTGGGCGCCCTCGCCCCGTACCGCCTCCGAGACCAGCGGCTGCTGGCCCTCGGCCCCGGCGCCGAGGAACAGCACCGTCGGGTGGAACTGCACGAACTCCAGGTCGGAGACCTCGGCGCCGGCCCGCAGCGCCAGCGCCACGCCGTCGCCGGTGGAGACGGCCGGGTTGGTCGTCGCGGAGAAGACCTGGCCCATCCCGCCGGTGGCGAGGACCACTGCGGGGGCATGGACGGCGCCCACTCCGTCGTGCTGCCCCTCGCCCATGACATGGAGGGTGACGCCCGACGTACGGCCCTGTTCGTCGGTCAGGAGGTCCAGCACGAGCGCGTTCTCCACGGTGCGGAGCGCGGAGTCGCGGACGGCCCCGACCAGGGCGCGGGAGATCTCGGCGCCGGTCGCGTCGCCGCCCGCGTGGGCGATACGGCGGCGGTGGTGGCCGCCCTCGCGGGTGAGCTGGAGCCCGCCCTCGGCCGAGGTGTCGAAGTGCGCGCCGGTGTCGATGAGGCGCCGTACGGCGGCCGGGCCCTCGGTGACCAGGGTGCGTACCGCCTCCTCGTCGCAGAGCCCGGCGCCGGCGACGAGCGTGTCGTCGAGATGCTGCTCGGGGGTGTCGCCCTCGCCGAGGGCGGCGGCTATGCCGCCCTGCGCCCAGCGGGTGGAGCCGTCGTCCAGCCTGGCCTTGGTGACGACGACGGTACGGAGGCCGGCGGCGGTGCAGCGCAGGGCCGTGGTGAGACCGGCGACGCCGGAGCCGACCACGACCACATCGGCGTCGACGGCCCAGCCGGGGGCGGGGGCGGTCAGCCGTATTCCGGTTCCGGTCGGGTATCCGGGGCCGGTCGGGATTCCGCTTCTCGTCGGGATTCCGGTTCTCGTCGGGTTTCCGGGTCCGGTCGGGCGTCCGGTCACTGGGGAGCTCCGAAGGTCAGGGGGATGTTGTCGATCAGCCGGGTGGTGCCGACCCTCGCGGCGACGGCGAGGACCGCCTCACCGGTGTAGCCGTCGGGGACCTCGGTGAAGTCGGCGGGGTCCACGAGGGCGAGGTAGTCGAGCTCCAGCGGTGGCACGGCGCGGGACGCCTCGTCGAGGACGGCCCGGGCGGCGGCCCGCACGGCGTCGGCCCCGCAGGGCCGGCCCGGGGCGCCGGCGCCGCCCGCCGCGGTCCCGGCGGAATCCGGCGTGCCCGGCGTACCGGCGGCGGCCACCGCGTGGGCGTCGGCCGCGAGGCGGGCCTCGCCGAGGGCGGAGAGACGGGCGGCGCGGGCGCCGGGCGCCGGGGCGGACGCGGCGCGGGCGCGCAGCGCGTGCTGGGCGGCGAGGCGGTCGCGGGCGGCGAACAGGGCCCGGGAGAGCGCCAGTGCGGTACGGCGCTCGGCCACGGACAGGTAGCGGTTGCGGCTGGAGAGCGCGAGGCCGTCGTCCTCACGGACCGTCGGTACGCCGACGATCTCGACCGGGAAGTTCAGGTCGCGGGCCATCCGGCGGACCAGGGCGAGCTGTTGGGCGTCCTTGAGGCCGAAGAAGGTGACGTCGGCGCGGGTGAGGTGGAGGAGCTTGGCGACGACGGTGAGCATGCCGTCGAAGTGGCCGGGGCGTGAGGCGCCTTCGAAGTGCTCGCCCATGGGGCCCGCGGAGAGGGTGATCTGGGGGGCGCCGTCCGGGTAGACCTCTTCGGCGCCCGGCGCGAAGACGACATCGGCGCCGGCCTCCCGCGCGACCTTCAGATCGGCGTCGAGGGTGCGCGGATAGCGGTCCAGGTCCTCCCCCGCGCCGAACTGGAGCGGGTTGACGAAGACGGTGACCACGACCAGGCCCCCGGGGCCGACCCGGGTGCGGGCGGCCCGTACGAGCGTCGCGTGGCCTTCGTGGAGCGCCCCCATCGTCAACGCGACGCCGATCCGGGCGCCGGGGGCGCGGCGGTCCAGGACGCGGTCGAGTTCCGCGCGCGTGGCGGCGAGTTCAAGGCCCTTGGGGGCCGTGCTCGCGGGATCCGTACGCGCGGGATCCGTGCTCGCGGGCTCTGTGCTCATGAGGTCCGTCTCTCCGGTCTCACTGGTCTCTCCGGCTCGGGCGGGCTCTTCGGTTCGGCCCGGCTTCTCCGTCCGGCCCGGCTTCTCCGTCCGGCCGGGGTATTCCGTCCGGCCGGGCTCTTCCGCCGTCGGGTCGGCGGGGCTGATCACGCTCATCGGGTGCCTCCCGCGCCGCCGCGGGTGTCCCCGAGGCTGTCGCCGCCCGCGAGCACGTCGAGCAGGTCCTCCGCCAGCTCCGGCTTGAGCAGGCCGTGCGCGAGCGCCCGGTCCGCGGTCGTACGGGCCATCGCGAGGTAGCCCGCGACGGCACCGGGCGCGTGCGTGCGCAACTCGGCGACATGCGCGGCGACCGTGCCCGCGTCGCCGCGTGCCACGGGTCCGGTCAGGGCCGCGTCGCCGGAGCGCAGCGCGTTGTCCAGGGCCGCGCCGAGCAGCGGCCCGAGCATCCGGTCGGGGGCGGCGACTCCGGCCGCGCGGAGCAGTTCCATGGCCTGCGCCACCAGCGTGACCAGGTGATTGGCGCCCAGGGCGAGGGCCGCGTGGTAGAGCGGACGGGCCTCCTCCGCGATCCACTCGGGCTCGCCGCCCATCTCGATGACCAGCGCCTCGGCGGCCAGCCGCAGCTCCTCCGGCGCGGTGACCCCGAACGAGCAGCCCGCCAGCCGCTGGACGTCCACGGAGGTGCCGGTGAAGGTCATCGCGGGGTGCAGGGCGAGCGGCAGGGCGCCGGCCCGCAGCGCCGGGTCGAGGACCTGCGTGCCGTACCGCCCCGAGGTGTGGACGAGGAGCTGTCCCGGCCGTACGGCACCGGTCTCGGCCAGCCCTTCGACCAGCCCGGGCAGCGCGTCGTCGGGAACGGTCAGCAGGACGAGCTCGGCGCGGGCCAGCACCTCGGCCGGGGTGACCAGCGGGATGTCGGGGAGCAGGGCGCCCGCCCGCCGTACGGAGGCGTCCGAGACACCCGAGACGGCGACCGGGCGGTGCCCGGCGAGCTGGAGGGACGCGGCGAGCGCCGGTCCGACGCGGCCCGCCCCGACGACGCCGACCGTGAGCCGGGCCGGGCGGTCCCGGGGATCGAAGGACTCTTGAGCTGATGCGTTCACGCGAGGGCCTTCCGTTCCAGTCCGCAGGGGGTACCGGACGATTTCTCGCCATGCTACGCCAGCGTTTCGTACCGGCACCCGAGTTGTCCACAGGCTGTGGGCGATATCCACAGGGCCGGCCGAGGCGGGCGCGGCGTGGGCGATGATCGGCGCATGAACGAGACGAGCGGGGCGGCCGGAGCGGCCGAGGAGAGCGGACCGGTGGCCGAGGAGAGCGGGCCTCCGGCCGGGGCGGCGGAGGCGGCCGAGGGCGCCCGGCGGCGGAGGCGGGCCGCGTGGCGGGCGTCGAGTCGCGCGCTGGCGCGCCCCGCCATGGATCTGCGGCTGCGCGAGCGGCTGGCGGCCCTCGCGGCGGACGCGGGCGAGGTGCACGACCTGGACGAGGACGCGGACATGTACGGGGACGGGGTCGTCGCCGAGCTGGAGCGGCGGGTGGCAGGACTGCTCGGCTTCCCGGCCGCCGTGTTCTTCCCCTCGGGGACGATGGCGCAGCAGGTGGCGCTGCGGTGCTGGGCGGGGCGTACGGGCAACCGCACGGTGGCGCTGCATCCGCTGGCCCACCCGGAGGTCCATGAGCGTGACGCGCTGTCGGCCGTGAGCGGGCTGCTCACGGTCCGTCCGACGACGGAGCCGCGGCTGCCGACCGCGCGGGAGATACGGGAGCTGGCCGAGCCCTTCGGGGCGCTGATGCTGGAGCTGCCGCTGCGGGACGCGGGCTTCGTCCTCCCTTCCTGGGAGGAGTTGACCGCGGTCGTGGAGGCGGCGCGCGAGCGGGACGCGGTGGTGCATTTCGACGGCGCGCGCCTGTGGGAGAGCGCCACGCACTTCGGGCGCCCGCTCGCCGAGGTCGCCGGCCTGGCGGACAGCGTGTACGTGTCCTTCTACAAGTCCCTGGACGGCCTGTCGGGCGCGGCGCTGGCAGGCCCCGAGGAGCTGGTGGAGGAGGCGCGCACCTGGCGCCACCGCTACGGCGGCCAGCTCTTCCAGCAGTTCCCGGCCGCCCTGTCGGCGCTGCTGGGGCTGGAGCGCGAGCTGCCCCGTCTGCCCTCGTACGTCGCACACGCGCGCGTGGTGGCCGGGGCGCTGGCGGAGAGCCTGGCCGCGGCGCCGGTGCCGTGGTTCCGCGTCCACCCCGAGCCGCCGCACACCCATCAGTTCCAGGTGTGGCTGCCGTACGCGCCCGAGGTGCTGAACGAAGCGGCGGTGCGGCAGGCCGAGGAGACGGAGGTGACGCTGTTCCGTGCCTGGCACCCGGCGCCCGCCGGGCCGCCGGGGGTCTCGTTCACGGAGGTGACCGTGACGCGGCCGGGTCTGGAGTGGTCGGCGGGGGACATACGGGCGGCGGTCGGGGACTTCGTGGACCGCGTACGGGAGGAACAGGAGAGGCGGGACGAGGAGGTGGCGGCCGGAAAGCGGAATGGACGGCGGCCGGACGCGACGGTGTGACGGTGGGTAGCCGCCGGTGGGTAGCCGCCGGGGCGGCGTCACGGGCCGGCGTCACCGGGTGGCGGCCCCCCGTGGTGAGCCCCTGCGGGGCAGGCGCGGGAGCCGGGTGTACCAGGCGGTGTGCGGGGCGGCCCGGTGCGTACGGCGGTACTCCCGGATCGTGCGTTCGGCCGCCTCCGAGGAAACCCCGGCCTTCAGGCCGGGGAGGAATCGGACTCCTGCGGAGCGGGGGCAAGGAGCTGGGATGCGCCGCCAGGGCGAATCACCGTGCTCCGACGCCGGCGCTAGTTTGTGAGCGTGACCGGAAACCATGTGAAGCGGGCGTTCAAGTACCGCTTCTATCCGACGGACGCGCAGGCGGCTGAGCTGTCGCGCACCTTCGGATGCGTGCGGAAGGTCTACAACATGGCGCTCAACGCCCGTACCGAGGCGTGGACGCGACAGGAACGGGTCAACTACAACCAGACCTCCGCGATGCTGACCGCGTGGAAGAGGACCGGGGAACTGGCCTACCTCAACGAGGTGTCCAGCGTCCCGCTCCAGCAGGCTCTGCGGCACTTGCAGGTGGCGTTCACCAACTTCTTCGGCAAGCGGGCGAAGTACCCGCGCTTCAAGTCGCGGAAGAAGTCCCGCAGGAGCGCGGAGTACACCACCAGCGGCTTCCGCTTCCGCGAGGGAAGGCTGACCCTCGCCAAGATGGCGGAGCCGCTGCGCATCGCGTGGTCCCGGCCGCTGCCGGAAGGCGCCACGCCGTCCACGGTGACCGTGTCCCAGGACGCGGCCGGACGCTGGTTCGTGTCGATGCTCTGCGAGGACACGATCGTCCCGGCCCCGCCCACCGCGAACGCGGTCGGCATCGACGCGGGGATCACGTCCCTGGTGACGCTCTCCACCGGTGAGAAGATCGCCAACCCGAGGCACGAGCGAAAGGACCGGGCCCGGCTCGCCAGGGCCCAGCGGGAACTGTCCCGCAAGGACAAGGGCGACGGGGCCAACCGGGCCAAGGCCCGCCGTAAGGTCGCCCGTGTCCACGCCCGGATCGCCGACCGGCGCCGGGACTTCCTCCACAAGCTGACCACCCGGCTCGTCCGTGAGAACCAAACGGTCGTGATCGAGAAGCTGACCACCCGGCTCGTCCGTGAGAACCAAACGGTCGTGATCGAGGACCTCACCGTCCGCAACATGGTCAGGAACCACAAGCTCGCCCGCGCCGTGTCCGACGCGGCGTGGAGCGACATGCGGTCCATGCTGGAGTACAAGACCGCCTGGTACGGGCGGGAACTCGTGGTCGTCGACCGCTGGTTCCCCAGCTCGAAACTGTGCGGTGCCTGCGGCACGATCCGTGCGAAGCTGCCGCTCAACGTCCGTACATGGACGTGTGAGTGCGGCGTGGTCCACGACCGGGACGTGAATGCCGCGAAGAACATTCTGGCCGCCGGGCTGGCGGTGTCCGTCTGTGGAGCCGGTGTAAGACCTCAACGGGAGTCCTCCCGGACGGGGCGGTCGGCGATGAAGCAGAAACCCCCACGGCGCGAGCCGTAGGAATCCCCCTCGTTCACGAGGGGGAGGAAGTCAACGATGTCACCGGACTCCCCCAACAACACACACCCCCACACCACCACCAGGCCAGCATCCGGGTCAGCCCGCCCCGCCACCTGCCCTGACCAGTCCCGACTCGTAGGCGAGGACGACCACCTGGACCCGGTCGCGCAGCCCGAGCTTGGTGAGGATCCGGCCGACGTGCGTCTTCACGGTCGCCTCGGAGAGCACGAGGCGGCCGGCGATCTCACCGTTCGACAGGCCCTGCGCGACCAGCATCATGACCTCGCGCTCCCGGTCGGTCAGCCGCTCCAGTTCCCTGTGCTCCGGCTTGCCGCTGCTGGGCAGCATCGGCGCGAAGCGGTCGAGGAGGCGCCGTGTCGTGGACGGCGCGACGACCGCGTCGCCGCTGTGGACGGCGCGGATCGCGTTCAGCAGTTCGCCGGGCGGCACGTCCTTCAGCATGAAGCCGCTGGCCCCGGCCTTGAGCCCGGAGAAGGCGTACTCGTCGAGGTCGAAGGTGGTGAGGATCAGGACCTTCGGGGCGTCGGGCACGGCGCAGATCCTGCGGGTCGCCTCGACGCCGTCCAGCCGGGGCATCCGTACGTCCATGAGTACGACGTCCACGTCGGTGGAGCGCAGGTTCTCGATCGCCTCGGCGCCGTCCCCGGCCTCCGCGACGACATCCATGTCCGGTTGCGCGGCCAGCACCATACGGAAGCCGGTCCGCAGCAGCACCTGGTCGTCGACGAGCATCACGCGGATCGACATCGGGGGTCCTTGTCCTTAGGGGGCATCAGAGGGCCGGCCGGTACGGCGGGTCCGGGGAGGTCCGGCGGAGTCCGGGGCCCGGGAGGGCCGGGGCGTGCGGAGGGACCGGGCAGGCGGCCGCCGCCAGGACACCGGCCCGGACACTAGTGTGCTGCCTTCAGCGGCAGCAGCGCGCTGATCCGGAAGCCGCCGCCCGGCCTCGGGCCCGCGTCCAGCGTGCCGCCGACCATACCGACCCGCTCCCGCATGCCGATCATGCCGTGGCCCCGTCCGTCGGCGCCGCCGTCCTCGTACAGCTCGTGTGCCGCGCCCCTGCCGTCGTCCTCGACGAGCAGGCCGAGCCCGTCGTCGAAGTAGACGAGCCGGACGCTGGCCCCGACGTCCGGGCCGCCGTGCTTGCGCGAGTTGGTGAGGGCCTCCTGCACGATGCGGTACGCGGTCAGCTCCACGCCGCTGGGCAGCGGCCTCGGGGTGCCCTCGATCTTGAAGTCCACGGCCAGGCCCGCCGCCCGTACGTTCTCGATCAGGTCCTCGATCTGCCCGACGTCGGGCTGCGGAACGTACTCGCCGCTCTCCTTGGCGTCGCCGGTCCGCAGCACGCCGAGCAGCCGGCGCATCTCCGCGAGCGCCTGCCGCCCCGTGGTCGAAATGGTCTCCAGGGCCTGTTTGGCCTGGTCGGGCGCGGCGTCCAGGACATAGGCGGCACCGTCCGCCTGGACCACCATCACCGACACGTTGTGCGCGACGACGTCGTGCAGCTCGCGGGCGATCCTGGCGCGTTCGGCGGCGACCGCCACCTTGGCCTGTGCCTCGCGCTCCTTCTCCAGCCGGGTGGCCCGCTCCTCCAGCTGGGCGAAGTAGGCGCTGCGGGTCCGCATCGAGTCGCCCAGCACCCAGGCCAGCACGAACGGCACCGTCAGCACGACGGTGAAGAAGATCCCGCCGGCGATGCCGCCCTCTCCGGTGGACCAGCGGACCTGTGACAGCGGCGCGGCGAGCACGCCGCCGACCAGGGCGGACCGGGAGGCCCAGCGCGGCCCGCCCCGCGCGGCGACGGTGTAGATGACGACCAGCATCGCGAAGTCGGCCGGGCCCGGGTGCACGTTGAGCGCGAGCTGTGCGACACCGACGGCCGCCACCAGCACCAGCATTCTCTCGGGCGCCTGCCGCCGCAGCGCCACGGCCAGGGACAGCGGTACGGCGACCGCCATCGCGACCAGCCGCCGCTCGACGCCGAGATTCTGCTGGACCGCCCACAACAGCGAGATCCCGAGGAGCAGGACAGCCCAGAAGCTGTCGACGCCCCTCGGGTGTCGGCGGAGAAACTCGTAGAAGCGCTGCACGTAACCCAGCGTAGGGAAGCGGATGACTCTGAGGGTCAACCGGAGGATCGATCCGGTCGGCGGAAGCGTACTCCCCAAGGTGGAGACTTGGCGCCGTGACGGATGAGACGGGTAAGTCGGCAGGTGAATCGGTGGACGGGCCCCGGGGCGGGCCCCGCTCCCCGGGCGACCCGGGGCCGGTGCGCTGGCGCCCGGCGGCGGAGGCGGCGCTGTACGGCCCCGGGGGCTTCTATCTGCGCCCCGAGGGCCCCGCGGGACACTTCCGTACCTCGGTGCACGCCTCCCCGCTCTTCGCCGCCGCCGTCGCCCGGCTGCTGGTGCGGACCGCGCGGCTGCTCGACCGCGACGAGGTGGCGTTCGTCGATGTCGGCGCGGGCCGGGGCGAGCTGCTGACCGGCGTGCTGGGGGCGGTTCCGGAGGGGCTGACCGTGCATCCGTACGCCGTCGAGCGCGCCCCGCGTCCGCCGGGGCTCGACCCGCGCGTGGAGTGGTGCGCGGAGCCGCCGGCCGGGGTCCACGGGCTCCTCTTCGCCAACGAGTGGCTGGACAATGTGCCGCTCGACATCGCCGGGACGGATCCCGGCGGGACCGTACGGTACGTCCTGGTGCGGCCGGACGGCTCCGAGGTGCTGGGCGGTCCGGTCGGCGGCCCGGACGCGCGCTGGCTCGACCGCTGGTGGCCGCCGGCCGGGCCCGGCACCCGGGCGGAGATCGGCCGCCCCCGCGACGAGGCCTGGGCGGCGGCGGTCGGGACGCTGGAGCGGGGGCTCGCGGTCGCCGTGGACTACGCGCATGTACGGGGCGCCCGGCCGCCGTTCGGCACGCTCACCGGCTTCCGCGCGGGCCGGGAGGTGGCCCCCGTACCGGACGGGACCGGCGACCTGACCGCGCACGTGGCGCTGGACGCGTGCGCGGCCGCCTGCCCGCTGCCCGGCGCCGAGCTGCTCACCCAGCGCGAGGCGCTGCACCGGCTGGGCGTGCGGGGCGACCGCCCGCCGCTCGCCCTGGCGGCGTCGGACCCGGCGGCGTACGTACGGGCGCTCGCCGGGGCGGGCGAGGCGGCGGAGCTGACGGCGCGCGGCGGTCTCGGGGACTTCGGCTGGCTGACGCAGCCCGTCGGGATCGCGCCCCGGGACGTGTGGGGGACGGGGGACCGTGAGGAGCCGTACGAGCCGCGCCGGCCGTGCGGCCTCTGACGTCGGCGCCTGCGCGCCCCTCTGAGAGACTGTCGCCATGACGGAGACCACCCGGACGACGGTCGGCATCGGCGGCGCGGCGGAGAGCACCGACATGGTGCTCAACATCGGTCCGCAGCACCCCTCCACCCACGGGGTGCTCCGGCTGCGCCTGGTGCTCGACGGCGAGGTGATCCAGCACGCGGAGCCGGTGATCGGCTATATGCACCGGGGCGCGGAGAAGCTCTTCGAGGCGCGTGACTACCGGCAGATCGTGATGCTCGCCAACCGCCACGACTGGCTGTCGGCGTTCTCCAACGAGCTGGGCGTGGTGATGGCCGTCGAGCGGATGCTCGGCATGGAGGTCCCCGAGCGCGCCGTCTGGACCAGGACGCTCCTCGCCGAGCTGAACCGGGTCCTCAACCACCTGATGTTCCTCGGCTCGTACCCGCTCGAACTGGGCGGGATCACCCCGGTGTTCTACGCGTTCACGGAGCGCGAGAAGCTCCAGGCGGTGATGGAGGAGATCTCCGGCGGCCGGATGCACTACATGTTCAACCGGGTCGGCGGCCTCAAGGAGGATCTGCCCGCGGGCTGGCCGGGCCGGGTCAGGCACGCGATCGCCGATGTGCGCTCGCGGATGGACGTGTACGACCGGCTGGTCCTCGGCAACGAGATCTTCCGGGGGCGCACGCGCGGCGTCGGGGTGCTGTCACGGGACGCGGTGCACGCGTACGGGGTGTCGGGGCCGATCGCGCGCGCCTCCGGGGTCGACTTCGACCTGCGCCGCGACGAGCCGTACCTGGCGTACGGCGAGCTGGCGGACGTGCTCACGGTGGTGACCCGGGAGGACGGCGACTGCCTGGCCCGTTTCGAGTGCCTGCTGGAGCAGACGCACAACGCGCTGGCGCTGGCCGACGCCTGTCTGGACCGGCTCGTGGAGCTGCCGCCGGGGCCGGTCAACCAGCGGCTGCCGAAGGTGCTGAAGGCGCCGGAGGGCCACACGTACGCCTGGACGGAGAACCCGCTCGGCGTCAACGGCTACTACCTGGTGTCGAAGGGCGAGAAGACCCCGTACCGGCTGAAGCTCCGCTCCGCCTCGTTCAACAACATCCAGGCGCTGACGGAGCTGCTGCCCGGGACGCAGGTCGCCGACATGGTGGCGATCCTGGGGTCGCTGTTCTTCGTCGTCGGCGACATCGACAAGTAGACCGGCGCGGCCGGGTGGGTGGGGCGTGCCCTGCCCACCCCCGCGTCACGAAGTCCCGCGTCACGAGCTGATCGCGCCGCGCAGTTCGCCGAGGGGAAGCGGCTCCGTCTCGTCGTGTGCGGTCAGGTCGATGACCTGGCCGACCCCCCGGTCCTCGGTCCTGCGCCGCTCGGCGAGCGCCTCCTCGCCCACCACGTCGGCGAGGTCCTCACGCGCCACCCGCGCCAGCCGGTCCAGGGGTACGGAGGCGTCCTCCGGTGCGGGGACGT
>NZ_JBFBJB010000001.1:53988-299431 GCF_040685895.1 Streptomyces sp. NPDC088124
ACGTCCGCCGGTACGGGGGCGTCCGCCGGTACGGGGGCGTCCGCCGGTACGGGGGCGTCCGCCGGTACGGGGGCGTCCGCCGGTACGGGGGCGTCCGCCGGTACGGGGGCGTCCGCCTCGGCGGCCGGGGCCCGCGCGGGGCCCGGGGTCTCCGCCTCCTCACCCGGGGCCGTCACCGCGCCGGTTCCGGTGCTCGTGCCGGTGCCCGTACCCGTGCCGGTGCCCTCCGGGTCCGCGGGCTTGTCGCCATTCTGGTCGTGCTGGTCCTCCAGGACATGCGCGCACTGGGCGCCGAAGAAGTCGAAACCGCCCTCCGGGCGCCGCGCGGGCCGGCCCGCCGGGGAGTACGGGACGATCGCGGACGCGACCGGTACGCGGGGTGCGGAAAGCGCGGGGGCGGCGGACGACGGGCGGCTGTGCTGCTCGGCCCCGGCGGCCGCCGCGTGCTTCCCCTGCGGCTCCTCCTCCGCCTCGGCGGCCCGCTCCGCCAGATCGCGGGCGCGGGCCGCCTCGACGGTCCGCTTCACCTGCTGGGCCACGCCGTTGCGCGTCAGCTCGTCCAGGGCGCGCGCCGCGCCGACGTACGCGGCCTTGCCCGGTCCACTGCTCGCGGCGGTCAGCGCCTTGGGCTCGGCCGCCGCCTCCAGGGCGAGCTGACGCCGCCCCTCCAGCGCGGTGGCCCGCTCCGTCTCGGCGGTGGCGTACCGGCGCAGCAGCGCGGCGTGCTCGCCGCGCAGGCCCGCCAGTTCGATCCGCTTGGAGCGGAGCTTGGCCTCCAGCTTGACGCGCAGCTCGCGCGACTCCTCGACGTCGGCCTCCAGCTCGGCCGTACGCTCCTCGGTCTTCCAGTGGTCGCTCTCCCGGCCGCGCGTCAGCTCGGCGACGCGGCGGCCCGCGTTCCGGTCCCAGCTCCGCATGAAGACCGCGCCGCCGACCGCGGCGGCGGCCGCCGCCGCGGTCAGTCCACGGAGCACCAGGGGATCCGCGAAGAGCCAGGCACCCGCGGCGCAGAGGACCGCGGCTCCGGCGACCGCCGTCGGCGGCAGAAGCTTGTGGAGAGGTGGGGAATGGCGGTGGCGTCCACGTGGCATGGCCTGAAATTTACCGTGCGTGGAGGCCGATTGGGGAACCGGTCGGACAATCTTTCTCCGCCTGTTGCCGGCCCTCCGCCCCCTTCCCTCCCGTTCGTCTCCTGTTTCCTCTACAGAACTCCGTTTTGCCGGTTGCCTCTTACCGCTCGTTTACCGATCACGCGGCGCGCTTCGGCTACTTCTTGACCAGACCTTTGGACTCCAGATACTCCTTGGCCACGTCCTCGGGCTTGGCGCGCTCGGCATCGACCTTGAGGTTCAACTGCGCGAGATCCGCGGTCGTCAGGGTGTCCGTCAGCTTGCCGAGGGCATCGGCTATCTCCTGCGCACCGGCGTCCTTGGCATTGAGCACCGGCAGTACGTTGTCCGCGTTCTGGAGCTTCTTGTCGTCCTCCAGCACCACAAGTCCGTAACTGTCGAGCGTGCCGTCGGTGGTGGAGCTGAGGGCCATCTGGTCGACGCCGTCCTTGACCGCCTGCTTGGACTGCGGCGTGCCGACTCCCTTGGGGTCGATGCCCGCCACGTCGATGCCGTAGGTCTTCTTGAGACCCGGCGCGCAGAAGGGCCGTACCTCGCACTCGTCGCCTGCGGCGATCTTGACCTTGATCTTGGATTTTCCAAGATCGGAAAGAGTCTTGAGGTTGTTCTTGTCCGCGAATTCCTTGCTGACCGCGAAGGCATTCTGGTCCACGGCCTGTCCGGCGGGGAGCACCTTCAGCCCGCGCGGCTCGGCGAGCTTCTTCAGCTCGGCGACGGTCGCGGCGGCGTCGCTGGAGGCGAGGGGCTTCTGCTGCGCCGCATCGGCTCCGTTGACCTTGGCGTTGAGGAATTCGGTGATCGTCGCGGCGTATTCGGGCACCACGTCGATCTCGCCCTTCTCCAGGGACGGTTCGTACAGCTCACGGTTCTTCACGGTCGTGACGGACGTGGCGTAGCCGGCGTCGCCCAGGATCTGGGCGTACAGCTCCGCCAGCACCTTGGACTCCGTGAAGGCGGCGGCGCCGACGACCAGGGAGCCCTTCTTCCCCGACCCGGCGGCCGCGTCGGATCCGGAGCCGGAGTCCGTGCCGCTCTTGTTCTTCTCCAGGCTGTCACCGCCGCACGCGGCGAGTGACACGGTCAGCGCGGCGACGGCCAGTACGGCGCTCGCGAAACGCGAGGTTCTGCTCATGATGTCCACTCTCCAAAGGGGCGAAAAGCCTGTCTCACACGGTCGTCGTCGCACCGTGGTCGGTCGCGCGGTCGGTCGCGCGGTCGGGCGTGCGGTCGGGCGTGCGCGCGGGGGTCCCGCCGTCGGCGGGGGTGTCGGCGCCCGGGTCGGCCGGGGTTCCGGCGAGGGACGGCGCCGGGTCGATCAGGCGGTCCAGCGCCACCAGCGCGCCCTCCACGAGCAGCGCCAGGAGCGCGACGAGGAGCGCGCCCGCGACCACCTGCCCGGTGTCGTACGTGTTGAACCCCGCGGTGATGATCCGGCCGAGCCCGCCCTGGCCCACCATCGCCGCGATGGTGGCCGTGGCCACCACCTGGACGGCGGCCGACCGGAGCCCGGTCATGATCATCGGGTAGGCGAGGGGCAACTCCACGCGGACGAAGACCTGGCGCCCGGACATCCCCATGCCCCGCGCCGCCTCGACTACCGCCGGGTCCACCTCGCGCATACCCACATAGGTGTTGGTCAGCAGGGGCGGCACCGCGAAGAGCACCAGCGCGATGATCGTGGGCACCGAGCCCGAGTTGCGCAGCGGCGAGACCATGAAGAGCGCGAGCACGGCGAAGACGGGCACCGCCCGCCCCACGTTGGAGATGTTGACCGCGAGCGCGCCGCCCTTGCCGAGGTGTCCCAGGAAGAGGGCCAGCGGCAGGGCTATCGCGCAGGCGAGCGCCAGCGCGACCCCGCTGACGACGACGTGCTCCTCCAGCCGGTGCCACACCCCGCCGTCGCCCGACCAGTTGGCGCCCGTCGTCAGCCAGCCCCACGCGTCCCCGAGGACACCCATGGTCACCCCACCGCCTTCGCCTCGCGCGTGCGTATGCGGGTCCAGGGCGTCAGCGCCCGCTGGACCCCGAGCAGCAGCAGGTCGGCGACGACGGCGAGCAGCACGCACAGCACGGACGCCGTCAGGACCTGTGCCTTGAAGAAGCTCTGCAAGGCGTCCTCGATGAGATTGCCGAGCCCGCCGCGCCCCACGATCGAGCCGACCGTCGTCAGCGCGACCGTCGACACCGTGGCGATCCGCACACCGGCCATGAGCGCGGGCAGGGCGAGCGGCAGCTCGACCTCCCACAGCAGCCGGCCCGGTCCGTACCCCATCCCGCGGGCCGCTTCCCTGGCCTCTTCCGGCACCGATGCCAGCCCCGCCATGATGTTCCGGACGAGAATGGTCAGCGAATAGAGCACCAGGCCCGTGATCACCAGACCGGCCGAGAGCCCGAAGAGCGGCAGCAGCAGCGAGAACATCGCGAGCGAGGGAATCGTGTAGAGCAGGGTCGTCAGGCCCAGTACGGGGGCGGTGAACGACGGCCGGCTCCGCGCGAGCAGCGCGAGCGGAAATGCGACCAGCACTCCGATGACGACCGAGACGACCGTGATCCACACATGCTGGACCGTGGCGTCGATCAACTCCTGGCTACGGGAGCGCAGATATTCTCCGCAGATCCAGTCGTTCGCCGCCAGGCATCCTTGCGTACCCATCCACCCCCGCCTCCCCCGTCCGGCCGCGCCCACACGCGTCGGCCTCCACAACCTCCAACTCCGGCGACCCTATCCCCGACCTCTGACATTCGCGGAAGCCCGCCACATTCCAGCAACATTGCCTTCACACAACGCGCCGCACAATGGGGAACCATGATCCGATTCGAGCATGTCACCAAGCGGTACCCGGACGGCACCACCGCGGTGGACGATCTCTCCTTCGAGGTCTCCGAAGGCGAACTGGTCACGCTCGTCGGACCTTCCGGCTGCGGCAAGACCACGACCATGAAAATGGTCAACCGCCTCATCGAACCGTCGGAGGGGCGGATATTCCTCGACGGGGACGACATATCCGCGATCGATCCGGTCAGCCTCCGGCGCCGTATCGGCTATGTCATCCAGCAGGTCGGCCTCTTTCCGCACAAGACGGTCCTGGAGAACACCGCGACCGTCCCCCATCTCCTCGGCTGGCAGCGCGCCAAGGGCCGGGCGCGCGCCGCCGAACTCCTCGACCTGGTCGGACTGGACCCGTCCGTCTACGGCGACCGCTACCCCGAGCAGCTCTCGGGCGGCCAGCGCCAGCGCGTCGGGGTGGCCCGCGCCCTCGCCGCCGACCCGCCCGTCCTGCTGATGGACGAGCCGTTCGGCGCGGTCGACCCCGTCGTACGCGACCACCTCCAGAGCGAGTTCCTCAGGCTCCAGGCGGCCGTGCGCAAGACCGTGCTGTTCGTCACGCACGACATCGAGGAGGCCGTCCGGCTCGGCGACCGTATCGCCGTCTACGGGCAGGGCAGGATCGAGCAGTTCGACGCCCCGGCGGCGGTGCTCGGCGCCCCGGCCACCCCGTACGTCGCGGACTTCGTCGGCGCGGACCGCGGCCTGAAGCGGCTCTCGGTCACGCCCATCGAGGAGGGCGACCTCGAACAGCCGCCCGTCGTCCATCTCGACGACCCGCTCGCCCGCGCCGCGGCGACCCTCACCGGGCAGGGCGCACGCTGGGCCGTCGTCCTGGACTCCGACGACAACCTGCACGGCTGGCTCGCCGCCGAGCAGGCGACCCGGGCCGCCGGCGGTGGCCCCGGAGCGGCGGGGACCGTACGGGAGCACGCCCGCCGGATGGAGGCGTGGCTGCCGGTCGGCGCCTCGCTCAAGCAGGCGTTCGCCACGATGCTCCAGCACGACGCCGGGTGGATAGCGGTCATCGACCGGGAGGGGACGGGACGGTTCCTCGGGGTCCTCACCCCGGCGCGGCTGCACGAGGCGCTGCGCCGGTCGATCGACGCGGACGCGCAGGCCATCGACCGTACGGAGGTCGAGCTGGAGACCGTCAGCAAGCTCGTCGCACCGTGAGGAGCCGCCCCGGTCCGCGCAGGAGGCTCCTCGGTCCGCGCAGGCGGCGCCTCAGTTCGCGCTGAGCCTGCCGGACATCCACTCCAGGGCCGGCGGGATCTCCCGGCGCCAGGTGTTGAAGTTGTGCGCACCGCTCTTGAGGATGATCGACGACACCTGCGCGGGCGCCTTGACCTTCCGGATGAACCGCTCGGTGTCCTGGAGGTTCCGCTCGCCCTTCCTGGAGCTGGTGACGAGCAGCGACGAGTCTCCCTGGCGCACATGGTCCAGGCTCCACAGCAGGTCGGCGCGGTCCCGCAGCCGCTGGTCGCCGTGGAAGAGATCGCCGGTCGTCGGGTCCTCCGCCGCCTTGTAGTACGCGGAGAGTCCGGCGCCCACCGCGTACTGCTCCGGGTGGTGCAGGGCGATCTTCAGCGCGCAGTAACCGCCGGTGGAGTTGCCGATGATCCCCCAGTTGCGGGGCGCGTCCTTGACCCGGTACGCCGCCGAGACGGCCCGGGGCAGGTCCGTGCCGAGGAACGTCTCGGTCTGCGGGCCGCCGGGCACGTCGACGCACTCGGTGTCGCGCGGCGGCGCCACGGTGGGCCGCAGCATCACCAGGACCATCGGCTGCATCGCACCGCGCCTGGCGAGCTGCCAGGCGGTCGTCGGGTAGTTCAGGCCCTTGATCAGGTTCTCGGCCACGCCCGGGTAGCCGGTGAGCACCACCGCGGCCGGGAAGGTCTGCCGCGCGAACTGCGGCTGGAAGTACTCGGGCGGCAGATAGACGTACGCGGTGGTGTCGATCCCCGACGCCGCTCCCGCCACCGCGACCTTCTGGATCTCCCCCGCCCTCGCCGGCCGGACCGCGCCGGGCACGGCCGGGCGCTGCGTGTCCATGATCGTCACATGCCTGCCGTCCGCCACCGCGTGACCGACCACGGAACCCAGCTCCTGCTCCTGGCCGAAGAGGTCTCCCCAGGTGCCGTAGAACAGGAAGTACTGGTTGGCCGCGAGGCCCACCGCGGCGAAGATCGCCACCTGGGTGGCGAAGGTGAGGCCGATCCTGCCGAGCACGGCCCGCGCCGTACGCCGCGACAGGCGCGGCCAGAGCCAGATGGTCACGACGAACAGCGCCACGGCCAGCAGAACGGCCAAGGCCAGGACCTTACGACTGGTGAGACCCATGTCGACCGAGCTTTCTTCCGGGAGATTTTCCCGGATGCAGAGGAACCCTCCCCCCGAAAGCCCCGTCCTAGAGGGCGCAAAATGTCCGGGCCCGCGAAGAAGAAGCGGACTCGGGACCACACTCTCTCGCGGAGCCACGGGAAGCGATGTCTGTGACGCTAGATGGGGATAAATCAGGATCGGTTCCGGATCGGGCGGGGCACTCCACCGGAGCGCCCTCCCACAAGTCACCCGAGGCACCCACGGCAACCCCGCCCGTCACGTCACTCCGGACACCTCAGGCACCAGAGGCACTCCGGTCGCCCGAATCCCCGCAGCACCCGCGACGCACACAGCACCCACAGCACCCACCGTCCGTCGCGCGCCGCCTGCTCCGCGGCCCTCACCCCGAATCGGTCCCCCGGCTCGTCGGCACGGCCTGTGCCCTCATCGGTCTCGTCGACATCGCCGCGGGCGTCTTCCCGCGCTTCCGCCACAGCCGGATGCACTCCCTCGCCGAGGTGCTGCCGGGGGCGCTCGGCCCCTTCGCCGCCGCGCTCTCACTGAGCGCCGGCGTACTCCTGCTGCTGCTCGCGCACGGGCTCAAACGGCGCAAGCGCCGCGCCTGGCGGGCCACCGTGTTCCTGCTGCCGGTGGGCACCGTCGCCCAGTTCGGCTACCGGCACTCCCTCATCGGCGCGCTGCTCTCGCTGGGGCTGCTCGCCCTGGTGGTGCGCCACCGCGGGGAGTTCGCCGCCCTGCCCGACCCGCGCAGCCGCTGGCGGGCGCTGGCGAACTTCGTCGTGATGGGCGCGGGGTCCATCGGCCTCGGCCTGGTCATCGTCAGCGTCCACCCGCACCGCACCATCGGTAACCCGAGCCTGTCGGAACGGCTCGAACACGTGCTGTACGGGCTGTTCGGCGTCGACGGCCCCATCGACTACCGGGGGATGGTCAGCGGCACGGTCGGCTACTCCCTCGGCGCGCTCGGCCTGCTCACCGCGCTCACCACCGCCTATCTCGCCTTCCGGCCCGCACACCCGGTCGCGCACCTCACCGCGGACGACGAGCGGCGGCTGCGCGCCCTGCTCGACCGGCACGGCGGCCGCGACTCGCTGGGCCACTTCGCGCTCCGCCGCGACAAGGGCGTGGTCTTCTCGCCCAGCGGCAAGGCGGCCGTCTGCTACCGCGTGGTCTCCGGGGTGATGCTCGCCAGCGGCGACCCCATCGGCGACGTGGAGGCGTGGCCCGGCGCCATCGAACGGTTCATGGACGAGGCGAAGGCCCACTCCTGGACCCCGGCCGTGATGGGGTGCAGCGAGACCGGCGGCGCGGTCTGGACCCGCGAGACGGGGCTCGACGCGCTGGAGCTGGGCGACGAAGCGGTGGTGGACGTGCCGGATTTCTCCCTGCGCGGCCGCGCGATGCGCAACGTACGCCAGATGGTGACGCGCATCGAGCGGGCCGGCTACGTCACCCGTGTACGCCGCGTCGGTGACCTCTCCGACGACGAGGTGGAGCGGATCCGCGACGCCGCCGACGACTGGCGCGGTACGGACACGGAGCGCGGCTTCTCCATGGCGCTGGGCCGGATCGGCGACCCCGCCGACGGCGACTCGGTGATCGCCACCGCGCACCGGCCGGACGAGGAGGCGACGGGCCCGTACGGCGACCTGAAGGCCGTGCTCCACTTCGTCCCGTGGGGGACGGACGGGATGTCCCTGGACCTCATGCGCCGCGACCGCTCCGCCGACCCCGGCATGAACGAGCTGCTGATCGTCGCCGCGCTGGGCGCCGCACCCGCGCTGGGCGTGGTGCGGGTCTCGCTCAACTTCGCGATGTTCCGCTCGGCACTGGCCCGCGGCGAACGCCTGGGCGCGGGCCCCGTGCTGCGCGGCTGGCGCGGGCTGCTGGTCTTCCTCTCGCGCTGGTTCCAGATCGAGTCGCTCTACCGCTTCAACGCCAAGTTCCAACCGCGCTGGGAGCCGCGTTACGTGGTCTTCCGCTCCCCCGGTGACCTGCCGCGGATCGGGTTCGCCGCGATGCAGGCGGAGGGCTTCGTGACGCTGTCGCTCCCGCGCCCGCTGCGCCGCCTCGGCCGCACCAGGCGCCACCCGCCCGGCGGCGGCCGCACCCCCGGCACCGGCCCCGCCGGCCGCCGTCCCGATCCCGGGGTCCGTACCGCGCGGGAGATGGCGTAGGGGTTCCCCACGGGGCCCGCGGAACGACCGGCCCCAAGGTGGGGCGTATGAGCAGGCCCTAGGGTGGGGCATATGAGTACGTTGCGCGGGCGCGGCACGGTCCAGGGGCTGCCGGAGTGGGACCGGTGTGCGGTCATGGGGGTCATCAATGTGACGCCCGACTCCTTCTCCGACGGCGGCCGCTGGTTCGACACCACGGCCGCCGTCAAACGCGGCCTGGATCTCGTCGCCGCGGGCGCCGACCTGGTCGACGTCGGCGGCGAGTCGACGCGGCCCGGTGCGACGCGGGTCGACGAGGACGAGGAGCTGCGGCGCGTCGTCCCCGTCGTGCGGGGCCTGGCCTCCGAGGGCGTCACCGTGTCCGTCGACACGATGCGCGCCTCCGTCGCCGAGCAGGCCGTCGCCGCGGGCGCGGCGCTGGTCAACGACGTCAGCGGCGGGCTCGCCGACCCGGCGATGGTGCCCGCGGTCGCCGCCGCCGGGGTGCCGTTCGTCGTGATGCACTGGCGCGGTTTCAGCGAGGAGATGAACAGCCGCGCGGTCTACGAGGACGTCGTCACCGAGGTCGTCGCCGAACTGCGCGCACGGATGGACGCGGTGGTCGCGGGCGGTATCGCCCCCGAGCGCCTCGTGGTCGACCCCGGACTCGGCTTCGCCAAGCGGGCCGAGCACGACCTGGAGCTCCTCGCCCACCTCCCCGAGCTGCGCACGCTGGGCCGGCCACTGCTGGTCGCCGCCTCACGTAAACGGTTCCTCGGCCATGTCCTCGCGGGCGGCGACGGCGCCCCGCCACCCGCCCGGGAGCGCGACGCGGCCACCGCCGCGGTCTCCGCGATCGCCGCCCACCGGGGCGCCTGGGCGGTCCGGGTCCACGAGGTACGGGCGACCGCCGACGCGGTCCGGGTGGCCCGCGCCGTCGAGGGAGCCCACGGCCCGGCCCGGGACGACCGAGGCGCGGCCGGGGCCGAGCGGTGACCGCGCGGATGGACAGCGGGGTGCCGGACGACAGCGGGCCCACGGACAGCGAGCGGGTCGAGCAGGCCAACACCACGTTCTACGAGGCGATGGAACACGGCGACATCGAGGCCCTGTCGGGGCTCTGGCTGGACGGCGAGGACTCCGGCGTCTCCTGCGTCCACCCGGGCTGGCCGGTGCTGAGCGGGCGCGGTGACGTGCTGCGCTCGTACGCCCTGATCATGGCGAACACCGAGTACATTCAATTCTTCCTCACCGATGTCGAGGTCTCCGTGGGCACCGACACCGCCCTGGTGACCTGCACCGAGAACATCCTCAGCGGCGGCCCCGCCGAGGACGGCAATGAGCTGGGACCGCTGGTGGGCCAGCTCGTCGTCGCGACGAACGTGTTCCGGCGCACACCGGAAGGGTGGAAGATCTGGTCGCACCACGGTTCACCCGTTCTGACCGAGACTGACGATGCCGGCGCGAACGGCGGGCACGGAGAGAACGACGCGAACACAGACGACGTGCCACCCGCGTGAGTGGGTAAGGGGTCCGTGTGGATTGACCGCGAGAACCCGCGGGTAGGGGCGCCTACCAGTTGTGCGGCGCCCTTCCCCGTCACCCCGCGGGGCAGCACTGTCGGTGCCCGCAGGTAGATTCAAATGTGGGCACAGGGCCGCACCCGTTCGCGACCGGGTGCCCCGACGACCAACGACAGCAGGAGTGATTCGCGTGGATCGTGTCGCGCTGCGCGGCCTCAAGGCCCGCGGGCACCATGGCGTCTTCCCCCGGGAGCGCGAGGAGGGGCAGACCTTCATCGTGGATCTGGTGCTCGGCCTCGACACCCGGCCCGCGGCGGCCGACGACGACCTGGCGAAGACCGTCCATTACGGCATCGTGGCGGAGGAGGTCGTGGAGGTCGTCCAGGGGGAGCCCGTCGACCTGATCGAGACCCTGGCGGAACGCATCGCCCAGAGCTGCCTGAAACACGACGGCGTCCAGGAGGTCGAGGTGGTCGTGCACAAACCGGACGCCCCGATCACCGTGCCCTTCGACGACGTGACCATCACCATCACCCGGAGTCGAGTATGAGTCTGTTTCCACCGAACGGGCCGCAGAGCGACCCCACGGTCCAGCCGGTGCCCGCCTCCGTGGTCGCCCAGGTGGACGCCGCGGACAGCACCCTGTCCAACCCGCACCGGGCCGTGGTGGCCCTCGGCTCCAACCTCGGGAACCGGCTGGAGACCATCCAGGGCGCCATCGACGCCCTGGAGGACACCCCCGGCGTCCGGGTCAAAGCGGTCTCCCCGGTGTACGAGACGGAGCCCTGGGGCGTCGACGCCGGCTCCCAGCCGTCGTACTTCAACGCGGTGGTGGTCATCAAGACGACGCTGCCGCCGTCCTCGCTGCTGGAGCGCGGCCAGGCCATCGAGGAGGCCTTCGACCGGGTCCGCGACGAGCGCTGGGGGCCGCGCACGATCGACGTGGACATCCTGACGTACGCGGACGTCGTCTCGGACGACCCGCGGCTCACCCTCCCGCACCCGCGTGCCCACCAGCGCGCTTTCGTCCTCGCCCCGTGGCACGACGTGGATCCGGAGGCACAGGTTCCGGGCCGCGGCCCGGTGGCCGACCTGCTGACCGATGTCGGACAGGAGGGCGTGCGGCCCCGCTCCGACCTGGAACTGCGCCTGCCCGAATAGTCGTACGGGACGGCCCGTTAGGCTCTGCGAGGCGGGCCGGCTCGGGCGGGTCCCGGTCGGGGCGGGTCGGTTCGGGGCGGATCGACCCGGCGGAGCGAAGTGAAGGGCGGCTTTCTCGGTGAAGCAGTTGCGGATCGGCGTCCTCGCCGGCCTGTTCGTGGTGGCTGGTGTGCTCTCCTGGGCGGCCGCCCGCCTCTGGGACGCGTTCGGCACCCTGCCGAGCGTGCCGCTCGCGGCGCCCATCGTGCTCGCCGCGATCGCCGCGGTCCTCGCCGCGACGGCCCTCGCCCTGCGCTCCCGGCTCAAGGCCCAGCGGGAGCGCCGTCCCGGCGCGCGGGGCGTCGATCCGCTGATGGCGGCCCGCGCCGTGGTCTTCGGCCAGGCGAGCGCGCTGGTCGCGGCCCTGGTCTCGGGGTTGTACGGCGGTACGGGCGTCTTCCTGCTCGGCTCCCTCGACATCCCCGCCCGCCGCGACCAGGCCATCTACGCGGCCTTCTCCGTGCTGGCGGGCATCGCGGTGATCGTCGCGGCGTTCTTCCTCGAACGGGTCTGCAAGCTCCCGGAGGACGGCAACGGCGAGGGCCACAAGAACGGCGCCGCCCCGGCCGGACCCGCCTGACCCGGCCCCGGGGCCACGGCAGCGCCCGCCGAACGAGAGGCCCTAACGGGCCAGGATCAGGCTCATCGCCTCGGCGCGGGTCGCCGGATCGCGGAGCTGGCCGCGTACGGCCGACGTGATGGTCTTCGCACCCGGCTTCCGTACGCCACGCATCGACATGCACATGTGCTCGCACTCGATGACCACGATCACCCCGCGCGGCTCCAGGATCTCCATCACGGACTCGGCGATCTGCGTCGTCAGCCGCTCCTGGACCTGCGGCCTGCGGGCGTAGACGTCCACGAGGCGGGCCAGCTTCGACAGTCCGGTGATCTTGCCGTCCGTCGACGGGATGTAGCCGACGTGCGCGACCCCGACGAACGGGACGAGGTGGTGCTCACACGTGGACGTCACCTCGATGTCCTTCACCATGACCATCTCGTCGTGGCCCAGGTCGAACGTGGTCGTCAGCACGTCCTCGGGGTTCTGCCACAGCCCGGCGAATATCTCCTTGTAGGCGCGGGCCACCCGGCCCGGAGTGGCCCTCAGCCCCTCGCGGTCCGGGTCTTCCCCGACCGCGATCAGCAGCTCACGCACGGCATTCTCGGCCCGCTTCTCGTCGAACTCGCGGACCGGATTCTCCCCGTCCAGCGTCACCGGGTCGGTCATGTGTGCCTCGTTCCTGTGCCGTCCTCGTGTGCGGTCATACGAATGCCGCGCCCCCACAGGCTAAAACCTGGGGGACGCGGCATCCATTCCGGGCCCTCGGACGGCCCGGTCCGCTGTCAGCTCTCCGGACGCTCCTCCGGAACCGCCTCGGTGGGCGTCTCGCCGGAAGTCACGGCGGGCATCCCGCCGTTGGACCCCGAGGCGCCGTTGGTCAGCGCCAGCTCCTTGGGCGAGAGCACCGGCGGACGCGTCGACGGGGTACGCCGCGACGAGCCGGTCCACGCCGGACGGGACGGGCGCTTCACGATGGTCGAGAAGATCTCCGCGATCTGCTCCTTGTTGAGCGTCTCCTTCTCCAGGAGCGCCAGGACCAGATTGTCGAGTACGTCACGGTTCTCGACCAGGATCTCCCACGCCTCGTTGTGCGCGGTCTCGATGAGCTTCTTGACCTCTTCGTCGACGAGCGCGGCGACCTCTTCCGAGTAGTCGCGCTGGTGCGCCATCTCCCGGCCGAGGAACGGTTCGGTGTTGTCGCCGCCGAACTTGATCGCGCCGAGCCGCTCGGTCATGCCGTACTGCGTGACCATCGCCCGCGCCGTGGCCGTCGCCTTCTCGATGTCGTTGGCCGCGCCGGTGGTCGGGTCGTGGAAGACCAGCTCCTCCGCCGCGCGCCCGCCCATCATGTAGGCGAGCTGGTCGAGCATCTCGTTGCGCGTGGTCGAGTACTTGTCCTCGTCGGGCAGGACCATGGTGTAACCCAGGGCCCGGCCGCGGGACAGGATCGTGATCTTGTGCACCGGGTCGGAGTTCGGAGACGCCGCGGCGACCAGGGCGTGACCGCCCTCGTGGTACGCGGTGATCTTCTTTTCCTTCTCGGACATGATCCGGGTCCGCTTCTGCGGGCCCGCCACGACGCGGTCGATCGCCTCGTCCAGGGCGTGGTTGTCGACGAGCTTCGCGTCACCACGCGCCGTCAGGAGCGCGGCCTCGTTCAGCACGTTCGCCAGGTCGGCGCCGGTGAAGCCGGGCGTACGACGGGCGACGGCGCCCAGGTCGACGTCCGGGGCGACCGGCTTGCCCTTCTGGTGAACCTTGAGGATCTCCAGACGGCCCTGCATGTCCGGGCGGTCCACGGCGATCTGCCGGTCGAACCGGCCCGGGCGCAGCAGCGCCGGGTCGAGGATGTCCGGCCGGTTGGTAGCGGCGATCAGGATGACGCCGCCCTTCACGTCGAAGCCGTCCATCTCCACCAGGAGCTGGTTCAGCGTCTGCTCGCGCTCGTCGTGCCCGCCGCCGAGGCCCGCGCCGCGGTGCCGGCCGACGGCGTCGATCTCGTCGACGAAGACGATCGCCGGGGCGTTCGCCTTGGCCTGCTCGAAGAGATCGCGCACCCGGGAGGCACCGACACCGACGAACATCTCGACGAAGTCGGAGCCCGAGATCGAGTAGAACGGCACTCCGGCCTCGCCGGCGACGGCGCGGGCCAGCAGCGTCTTGCCCGTACCGGGCGGGCCGTAGAGCAGCACACCCTTCGGGATCTTGGCGCCGACGGCCTGGAACTTCGCCGGTTCCTGGAGGAATTCCTTGATCTCGTGGAGTTCCTCGACCGCCTCGTCGGACCCCGCCACGTCGGCGAAGGTCGTCTTCGGGGTGTCCTTGGTGATGAGCTTGGCCTTGGACTTCCCGAACTGCATGACGCGCGATCCGCCGCCCTGCATCTGATTCATCAGGAACAGGAAGACCACGACGATCAGCACGAAGGGCAGCAGCGAGAACAGCACCGAGAGGAACGGGCTCTGCTTCGAAGGCGAGACCGTGTAGCCCTTGGTGATGTCACCGTTCTGGAACTTCGTTTGGAGCGTTGCGGCCAGCGAGGATCCCTGATTGCCGATGTAGCTGGCCTGGATCTTGTCGCTGCCCTTGATCTTCAGGCCGTCCTTGAGGTCGACCTTGATGATCTGGTCATCGCCGGTGGTCAGTTTGACCTGCTCGGCCTGGTTCTTGTCGATCGCCTGGACGACCTCACCGGTGTCCACCGTCTTGTAGCCGCCCGAAGAGCCGACGACCTGCATCAACACGACCACGGCGAGGACGGCCAGCACGATCCACATGACCGGCCCACGGAAGTATCGCTTCACGTCCATCCATACGGAGCGAAGTCGCCCCGTCCCTCCTGCCCGTAGGTAAATGCTGCTGTGAGAAAAGACTGTTCCTGGGAAGGTACCCCAGCATCATGGCCCGCGACCGCACGGGACGGCTGGCGAACCCGTCTTCCCCTGCTCCAACGGCGCGCGCCGGGGAGAGGTTCCCGGCGGCGGTCGCCGCGGCCCGTCCCAGGTCCGGTGTCAGCCGCCGTAGACATGCGGCGCGAGAGTGCCGACAAAGGGAATATTGCGGTACTTCTCCGCGTAATCCAGGCCGTATCCGACGACGAACTCATTGGGAATGTCGAAGCCGATCCATTTGACGTCGATCGCGACCTTTGCGGCATCCGGCTTACGGAGCAGGGTGCAGACCTCCAGCGAGGCCGGCTCCCGCGAACCGAGGTTGGAGAGCAGCCACGACAGTGTCAGTCCGGAGTCGATGATGTCCTCGACGATCAGGACGTGCCGGCCCTTGATGTCGGTGTCCAGGTCCTTGAGGATCCGGACCACGCCCGAGGACTGGGTGCCCGCCCCGTACGAGGAGACGGCCATCCAGTCCATCGTCACGGGGGTGGACAGGGCCCGCGCCAAGTCCGCCATGACCATCACGGCGCCCTTGAGGACACCGACGAGAAGCAGATCCTTGCCTGCGTACTCCGCGTCGATCTTCGCGGCCAGTTCGGCCAGCTTCGCGTCGATCTCTTCCTTGGTGATGAGCACCGACTGGAGGTCGCTGCCCATGTCCTTGTCGTCCACCCGCATCACTTTCGTTGTCGGCCAGGGGTCCGGGGCCGGACGGACGTGCGGGAACACGTCCTGGCGGCCCGGGAGACACAGCCGTAGTGCATCAGCGCTTCAGCCCTGCCGGATGACCAGTCTGCCACCCTGCCTCCTGGCCTCCACGCGGCCGGGCAGATTGATGGCTCCCTGGCCGCGCCAACCCGTGATCAGGCGGTCGACCTCTTCGATGTGACGGGCGAACAGCGAACCGGCCGGGGCGCCCGCGGCGATGGCCGCCCGGCGCAGCACCCGGCGGCGGACGGCGGGCGGCAGCGCGTAAAGCCGCGCGCAGGCGAGCTGCCCCGTCTCGTCCCGTACGGTCCCCTCCGCGTCGGCGGCCCAGGCGTCGAGGGCGTCGGCGTCGTCGCGGGAGAGCTGTGCGGTACGGGCGAGGGCCTCGACGACGCCCTTGCCGAGGGCCTTCTCCAGGGCCGGCAGTCCTTCGTGGCGCAGCCGGGAGCGGGTGTAGGCGGGGTCGGCGTTGTGCGGGTCGTCCCAGACGGGGATGGACTGGACCAGGCAGGCCTTGCGGGCGGTCTGCCGGTCGAGCTGGAGGAAGGGGCGCCGGTAGCGTCCGGCCGTCCCCGAGACGGCCGCCATGCCGGACAGGGAGCGGATGCCGGAGCCCCGGGCGAGGCCGAGGAGGACGGTCTCCGCCTGGTCGTCCCGGGTGTGGCCGAGGAGGACGGCGGCGGCGCGATGGCGTTCGGCGGCGTCGTCGAGGGCGGCGTAGCGCGCGTCCCTGGCGGCGGCCTCGGGGCCGCCCGCCCGTCGCCCGCCGCCTCCCGCGTTCGGTCCGCTGTGCGCCACCCTCGTCGATTCGAGTCCCACGGTGACGGCGACGGACTCGACGGGGTCGAGGCGCATGGCGCGGAGCCGGGCGACGACCTCGGCGGCGCGGAGGTCGGAGCCGGCCTGGAGGCCGTGGTCGACGGTGACGGCACCCGCCCGTACGCGGAGCTTGGGCGCCTCGAAGGCGAGGGCGGAGGCGAGCGCCATGGAGTCGGCGCCGCCGGAGCAGGCGACGAGCACGAGCGGGTACGCGTCGTCGGCGAGGGGGGAGTGCGGGGTCGGGGAGGTGTGCGAGGTCGAGGAGGGGTGCGGGAGCGGGGAGGCGTGCGAGGTGGCGGAGAGGAGTTCGGCGTGGTCGGTGAGGACCTCGTGAAGTACGCGGCGGACCGCCAGGCGTATCGCCGCGACCGCAGGATGGGGACCCATATCCGGTGCCCTTCGTGATGTTATTTGGGGGGTGCCTCGGTCGGAGTAAGGACGGAGAGCGTCACTCAGAGTGCGTCGATGGTGACAGAACCGAGCCATTACCCGAGCATTGCACGCCTATCCCTCACTCACGGTCCCTCGGATGGGTGATACGCGAGGCGTCCTCCTGCCACATGTCAGCTCCCGCTCACGAATCCGCCTTACGGTGCACCCGCGCGACCCAGTCCGCCGGTTTGGCGATCTCCGCTTTGGTGGGGAGGGTGTTCGGCGAGGTCCAGACCCGGTTGAAGCCGTCCATCCCGACCTGGTCGACCACGGCCCGTACGAACCGCTCCCCGTCGCGGTACTGGCGGAGCTTGGCGTCGAGGCCGAGCAGCTTGCGCAGCGCGAGGTCGAGCCGGCTGGCGCCGCGGGCCCTGCGCTGCTGGAACTTCTCGCGGATCTCGCCGACGGAGGGCACGACCTGCGGCCCCACGCCGTCCATCACGAAGTCGGCATGGCCCTCCAGGAGGGACATCACGGCGGTGAGCCGGCCCAGGATCTCGCGCTGGCCCGGGGTCTGCACCAGCTCGACGATGCTCCTGCCGTCCTCGTCCCGCTCGCCCTCGGGACGGCCGCCCGCGAGGGACTGCGCGGCCTCGCGCAGCCGCTCGACGACGGTCATCGGGTCGACGTCGGTCTGGTCGAGGAACGACTGGATTTCGCCCTGGAGATGGTCGCGCAGCCAGGGCACGCCGGTGAACTGCGTGCGGTGGGTCTCCTCGTGGAGCGCGACCCAGAGCCTGAAGTCGTGCGGGTCGACGTCCAGTTCCCGTTCGACGTGGACGATGTTAGGGGCGACGAGCAGCAGCCGGCCGCCGTCCGCGGCCGCCGGGAGGTCGCGGGTGGCGGGCGCGAACGTCTCGTACTGGCCGAGGACCCGGGAGGACATGAAGGAGAGCAGCATGCCCACCTCGACGCCGGTGACCTTGCCGCCGACCGCGCCGATGACGGCGCCGCCGGGACCGCCGGGGCGGCGCTCCAGCATCTTCTCGAACAGCGGCTTCAGCAGTTCGCGGAAGCCCGCCACGTTCGCCTTGATCCAGCCGGCCCGGTCGACGACCAGGACGGGGGTGTCCGGTGGCTCGTGTCCCTCGGGGATCATCTTCGTGTACCCGCGGACGTGGTCCTCGGCCGCCTTGGCGTGCCGCCGCAGCTCCGCGACGATCTCGCGCGCCTCGTCGCGGGTGACCTCGGGTCCCGGCCGCGCGAGGCGGGTCGCGGTGGCCACCGCGAGGTTCCAGTCGACCATCTCTGCACCACCGATGCTCGTCATGCGTCAACCGTACGTGGTCGGCCCGGAGAGCGGTGAGGTGTAGGGCGCCCGGTTCTTCCCTTGGTTCGTCCCCTAGGGGCCCCCTACGGGACGGGTGACCGCCCTGCTAGGGGGCCGCCGATTCCCCGGCGGGGAGCGGTGCCGGCGGCTCCGAGGGGGCCGTGGGCGGGACCAGAGCGGCGGAGAGCCGGTCCAGGGCCGTCTGGGCGGTGTCGGGGGCTTCCGTCCGCCCGGCCAGGAAGGCGAAGGCGAGGAGCCTGCCGTCCCCGTCGACGACCGTGCCGGCCAGGGCGTTCACGCCGGTGAGCGTGCCCGTCTTGGCCCGGACGAGCCCGGCGGCGGGCGAGGCGTCCCCGTACCGGCTCCTGAGGGTGCCGGTGAACCCGGCGACCGGCAGCCCGGTGAGGACGGGGCGCAGCTCCGGGTGGTCCGGGTCGGCGGCACGGGTCAGCAGGGCGGTGAGCAGCGCGGCGCTGGCCTTGTCCTTGCGGTTCAGTCCGCTGCCGTCGGCGAAGCGCGTCCCCTTGAGGGGCAGCCGGAGCCGCGCCAGCTCCGCCGTGACGGCCCGGCCCGCGCCCGCGAAGCTCGCGGGTTCCCCGGCGGCGATCGCGGTCTGCCGGGCGAGGGATTCCGCGATGTCGTTGTCGGACTCGGTCAGCGCGCGTTCGACGAGGTCGGACAGGGGCGCGGAGAAGGTGCGCGCGAGCCGTTCCGAGCCCTTGGGCGCCCTGCCCGCGGAGGGCGGCTCGGCGGTGCGTACGCCCCGGTCGTGCAGCAGGCTCGCGAAGGTGCGGGCGGCGTCGCCCGCCGGGTTGCCGCTGCGGGGCGCGGGGCCGGTCGTGGACGCGTCGAGCCGCCCCTGTCCGGCCATCAGGGGGACCACGGGAGCGATGTTGTCGTTGGGGCCGATGGGGTGTTCCCGGGGGCCTGTGTAGAGCGAGGTGTCGTAGCGCAGCTCGACCTTGGTCACGCCGCTGTCGCGCAGTGCGCGGGCGGTGTCGCCGGCGAGGGCGGCCAGCCGCTTCCGGTCGAGGGTGGCGTCCCCGCCGCCGACCAGGGTGAGCCGGCGCCGGTCCGGGGTGGCCAGGACGATGGTGGGGATGCGGTGGCCGGGGCCGAGCGCGGAGAGCGCGGCGGCCGTGGTCGCGATCTTGATCGTGGAGGCCGGGGTCATCGGGGTGGCGGCGCCCCTGCCGTACAGGACCTCGCCGGTGGCCGTGTCGACGACGGAGGCCGTACGGGAGGGGCCGAGCGCGTCCGCGTCGAGCAGCCTGCCGAGCGTCCGGCCGAAGTCGGGGGAGGCCGTCCCGCGCGCGGCCTCGGGGCGCGTGGACTCCGGGTGCGCGGACTCGGGGTGCGCGGTGCCGGAACGGGTGGTGCCGGAACGGGTGGTGTCGGGGGCGAGCGCGCTGAGCACTCCGGCGGCGCTGGGGGCGGGCGCGGGCGTGCGCGGCGCGGACGGATCGTGATGTGCGCCACCCGCGCGGCCCTGTGCGACCGCCCACTCCCGCTCGGCCTTACGCTGTCCGGAGTCCCAGGGGCCCGCCGCCACCACCGCCACGGCGGCGAGGGCGAGACCGATCGCGGCGGAACCCGCCGCGACCTGCCATGCTTTCGGCTCAACCACGGCTGACCAGCCCCTTTCGCGATCACACTGCTGCGTGGGGGACACTTAACCACTGCGCCTCGCCCCGAGCATGCCAGCCCGGCCAGTAACGGCCTGTCAGGCCGGGGGTGGGGACCGGTAACCGCAGCACCACCCGGACATTGTGTTGATCATGGAGGAGCCACCCGTGGAGTTCGACGTCACCATCGAGATCCCTAAGGGTTCGCGGAACAAGTACGAGGTGGACCACGAGACCGGTCGGATCCGCCTTGACCGTCGTCTCTTCACCTCGACCAGCTACCCGGCGGACTACGGATTCGTCGAGAACACCCTGGGCGAGGACGGCGACCCGCTGGACGCGCTGGTCATCCTGGACGAGCCGACCTTCCCCGGGTGTCTCATCAAGTGCCGCGCAATCGGCATGTTCCGGATGACGGACGAGGCCGGCGGCGACGACAAGCTGCTGTGCGTCCCGGCCTCCGACCCCCGGGTGGAGCACCTGCGCGACATCCACCACGTCTCGGAGTTCGACCGCCTGGAGATCCAGCACTTCTTCGAGGTCTACAAGGACCTGGAACCCGGCAAGTCCGTCGAGGGCGCCGACTGGGTCGGCCGCGCCGAGGCCGAGGCCGAGATCGAGGCGTCGTACAAGCGCCTGGAGGCGCAGGGCGGCGCGCACTGACGCGTGCGTTCCACCGTGTGACCGGCGGGCAACCGCCGGGCGGACGACGGGCGGCGTACCCCTCGGGGGTGCGCCGCCCGTCCGCGTGTGCCCGCCCGCTACCCGTGCCCATACTGAGCGGACGGCGGGCCCGTGGGCCGAGCGGCCGGCCCTCCGGACGGCATGAGGTGCCGTACGTGCCGGGCGCCAGGGACCGTACGCCGGGAACCGTATGCCGCCCAGGGCGAGCGGTACGGCGACGAGTGGGTACGAGACAGCGGTACGACAACGAGCTGTACGACAAACAGCTGTACAACAAACAGCGGTACGACAACCAGCGGTACGACAGGGAGTGAGGACGCAGACCGTGGTGGCCGAGCCGGACCGGTCAGAGGACCGTAAGCCTCCGTCGGACGAGGCACACAGCGCGTTCACCCCGCCGCTCGGGGTGGAACAGCCGCCGGTCCCCGAGGACGACCATCCGACGTCGGAGTTCGCGCTTCCCGACGGCACCACGACCGAGCCGCCCGCGGAGCCCGAGGGCTCCGCGTTCAACCTGCCGGGCGGGACCCGCCCCCAGCCGGGAACGGCCCCCGGGGCGGGCGCGGGGGCGGGACTGAGCGGGAGCACGGCGTTCACGCCCGCGCACGGGGTGCCGATGCTCGCGCTGAGCCGGGAGGCCCCCTGGCAGGACCGGATGCGGACGCTGCTGCGGATGCCGGTCGGGGACCGCCCCGTACCGGAGACAGTGCAGCGCCACGACGACCAGGGACCCGCCGTCCCGCGCGTCCTCGACCTGACGCTGCGCATCGGCGAGCTGCTGCTCGCGGGTGGTGAGGGCGCCGAGGACGTCGAGGCCGCCATGTTCGCGGTCAGCCGGGCGTACGGGCTCGACCGCTGCGAGCCGACCGTCACCTTCACCCTGCTGTCGATCTCGCACCAGCCGTCGCTGGTGGAGGACCCGGTCACGGCGAGCAGGACCGTACGGCGGCGGGGCACCGACTACACCCGGCTGTCGGCCGTCTACACGCTCATCGACGACATCACCACCGAGGACACGGACACCACGCTGGAGGAGTCGTACCGGCGGCTCGCGGAGATCCGCCGCAACCGGCACCCGTACCCCGGCTGGGCACTGACCGTGGCGAGCGGGCTGCTGGCCGGCGCGGCCTCGGTACTGGTCGGCGGCAGTGTGCTGGTGTTCGTGGTCGCGGCGCTCGGCGCGATGCTCGGGGACCGGCTGGCGTGGCTCTGCGCCGGGCGCGGGCTGCCGGAGTTCTACCAGTTCGTGGTGGCGGCGATGCCGCCCGCCGCGATGGGGGTGGCGCTGACCCTGCTGGGCCCGCACGTGCCCTGGGAGGGCCGCCCCTCGGCGGTGATCACCGGTGGTCTCTTCGCGCTGCTGCCGGGGCGGGCGCTGGTGGCCGGCGTGCAGGACGGACTGACGGGGTACTACATCACGGCGGCGGCGCGGCTGCTGGAGGTCATGTACTTCTTCATCGCGATCGTCATCGGCGTCCTGCTCGTGCTCTATCTGGGGGTCCAGCTCCACGCCGAGCTGAACCCGGAGGCGGCGCTGCACGCGGACGTACGCCCGGTGACGCAGACCCTGGCGGCGGTGACGCTGAGCTTCGCCTTCGCAATCCTGCTCCAGCAGGAACGTTCCACCGTGCTGATGGTGTCGCTGAACGGGGGTGTCGCCTGGGTCGTGTACGGGGCGATGCACGACATCGGCCGGATCTCCCCGGTGGCCGCCACGGCGGTCGCGGCGGGCGTGGTGGGCCTGTTCGGACAGCTCTTCTCGCGCTACCAGTTCGCCTCGGCGCTGCCGTACGTCACGGCGGCGATCGGACCGCTGCTGCCGGGTTCCGCGACCTACTTCGGTCTGCTGGGCTTCGCGCAGAACGAGCTGGACCGCGGGCTCGCCTCGCTCTCCAAGGCGGTGGCGCTGGCGCTGGCGATCGCGGTGGGGGTGAACCTCGGCGGGGAGATCTCCCGGCTGTTCCTCAAGGTGCCGGGCTCGGGCCGGGCGTCGAGCCGCCGCGCGGCCAAGCGGACGCGCGGCTTCTGATACGACGAGCGGCTGAGGGACCGGCGGACCGCCCGTGACCGCGCAGGCTAGCGGCGCTGTGCGACCGCTTCGAGGAGCCGGGGGTCCACGGCCAGCGCGTGCAGCGCCTCCCAGGACAGCCCGCCGGCCACCTCGGGAGTACCCGCGCCCGACGGATAGCCCGTTCCGTCAAAGACCCCGTCTCCCCCGTCTCCCCCGTCTCCTCCACCGCCCTGCGGATTCGCCGGGGTCGCCCCGTCGGTGGTCGCCCGGCTCGGATCGTCCCGCGGTGACCGGGTGGCATCGGGGGACTGCTCGGCGCCGCCCGCGAGGATCTGGACGGTCCAGCCGTCGGTGGTCAGCCGGGTGATCCCCAAGGCGGGCGGGAGCGCGGGGGCGTCGACGTAGTAGGCCAGCACGTCGCCGTCCGGGCTCCCCGTCCCGTCCAGGCTTCCCGTCCCGTTCGGGCTTCCCGTCCCGTTCGGGTCGGTGGTGCTGTTCGTGGCGTCGGTGCCGTTCCTTCCGTCCGTGCCGCTCCCTACCGGTCGGCAGTTCTTGATGGAGCCGTCCCATGGCGTGCCGACCGGGGTGCCACCGGCGGTCCGGCACGCGGCCGCCGTGTCGCGCGTCCCTGCCGCGCCGGGCGTCCCCGCGGTCCTGGTGACGGCCACGTACATCCAGACCGCGTCCCCCTCCGGCTCGATCAGCCGGAAGTAACCACCGGGAACCGGCGGATCCCGCGGCGTCCACGTCTCCAGGGTGCCCCGGTCCTGTACGAGGGGCCGCAGCGACGCGAGCGGGGGAAACCGGCTCTCCCACGCCCCCGAGGACCCGGACGCGGCGGGCTCCACGGGCCCGTGGAAGGAGCCCAGCAGCGAAGGCAGCGTGGCCGCTCCGCCCGCCAGGACCACCACGGCCGCGGCGGCGCCCAGCGCCGTACCGATCCGGCGCCGCCGCTTGAGCCGCCGCCCCTGGACGATCGCGCCCGGCACCAGATCCGGCATCGGCGGCTCCGCCCCGACGCTCAGCCGCTCCAGCGCCCGCACGACCTCGTTCTCGCCTGTCTCCTCTGTCATCCTCATCACTCCCCCGTCCTGTCGCCGGTAAGGTGCGACGCCCCCGCCAGCGGTGTGTCGCCCAGGATGCGGCGCAGCGCGGCCAGGCCCCGGGAGGTCTGGCTCTTCACCGTCCCCGTCCCGCACCCCAGCGCCGCAGCGGTCTCCTCCACGCTCCGGTCCTCCCAGAATCTCAGCACCAGAACCGCCCGGCTGCGTGGCGGCACCTGGCGCAGCGCGGCCAGCAGCGTCATCCGCAGATCCGGGTCGTGCGGCGGGGCCGCCACGTCGTACTCCCGCGCCGACGGACGCTCCCACCAGCGGCGCCGCCGGGTCTCGTCGACGAACGTCCGGTAGAGCACCGTACGGGCGTAGGCGTCCGGGGACTCCGTCCGGCCCACCCGGCGCCAGACGGCGTACAGCTTGGCCAGCGTCTGCTGCACCAGGTCCTCGGACAGGTGCCAGTCGCCGCACAGCAGGTACGCCGTCCGGCGCAGCTGGGCCTGGCGGCTGCGTGCGAACTCGTCGAAGGTGACGCCCCGCTGCTCAAGGGTCAGAGACACCGGCCGTCACCATCACCGTCACCGTCGGGCGGCGGGAAAAGGGTCATGTCCTCCAGACGGGACGGGGTCGCGGAAGGGTTGTCAGGCCCGGCGAGAAATTTTCCGGCACGGAGCGCCCCCCTCGGCACGTGCCCCTCCCTCCGTACGTGCCTCCTCCTCAACGGCCGTCAGGTGGCGCGCAGCGCGTCGACCGGCTCCATCGCGGCGGCCCGCAGCGACGGATAGAGCCCGGCGAGCAGTCCGACCAGCGCCCCGGCCACCGGAGCGCCCAGCGCCGGGGCCAGATCCAGCACCGGCGTCCACTCCTGGGCCGCCGCCACCGCGACCACGACCACGATCCCCAGCACCGAGCCGATCGTCCCGCCGAGCAGTCCGATGGTCGTCGACTCCAGCAGGAACTGGCCGGCCACCTGGCGCCGCGACGCGCCCAGCGCGCGCCGCAGGCCGATCTCCCCGGTCCGTTCCATCACGGTCACCAGGGTCACGTTCGCGATGCCGATCGCCCCCACCACCAGCGAGACCAGTCCGAGCACCAGGAACATTCCGTCGACGTCGCCGCGCACCGCGCCGCGCGCCTTCGTCAGATCCGGCGGCGCGGTCACCGCGAGGGAGTCCTGGTGTCCGGGGGCCAGCGCGATCGGCGCCTGCCGGGCCACCTGTTCCGCCGCGCCGAGCGAGGTGTTCACCAGCACTCGGGTGACCGTCGTCAGGTCCAGCCGCTCCGCGGCCGTCGTGGGCGGCAGGATCACGGCGGTGGAGAGCCGCTCCTCCCGCCGTACGGAGCCGAGGATTCCGATCACGGTGTACGACTGGCCCTCGATGAAGACCGCCGGGGCGCCGTCGACCCGCTGGACGCCGAGCAGCCGCGCCGCCTGGTCGCCGAGGACCGCGACCCGGTCGCGCCGGGCGATGTTGCCCTCGTCGTAGAAGCGCCCGGCGGTCATCCGGCCGCGTACGGCCGCCGGCAGCTCCGCCGAGGCGGCGACGACCGCGAGGCCCTGGCCGGAGACGCCCCCGGGCGACGTGATGTCGTTGGCCCTGACCTGGACGTTGGCGGTGGCGCTGGAGTCGGCGAGGGCGGCGGCTGACTCCACCCCGGCCAGCCGTCGCACCGCGTCGGTGCCCGACCACTCCACCAGCGGTACGGGGTCGGGTCCGGGCGGCGGGGGCGGCACCGTCACGGTGACCGAGGTCGCGGCCAGCGCGCTGAACCGGCCTTCGATCTGGTTGCCCGCCGTGGCCGCCACGCCGATGGTGATGACCAGTGTGGCGATCCCGAGAACGGTGCCCAGGGTGGTCAGCGCCGATCGTACGGGCCGGGCCAGCACCCCCGAGAGCGCCTCGGTCCACAGGTCACGCGGATCCATCCGGGGGCGTTCCGCCCTCGCCGGACCCCGGCGGGCGGCCCTCCGTACCGTGGTCACCCGGCCTCCCTGGTGAGGCGGCCGTCGGTGATCCGGACCCGTACCCCGGCCCGGCGGCTCACCTCCTCCTCGTGGGTGATCACCACCAGGGTCATCCCCTGCGCGCGCAGCTCGTCGAAGAGCTCCAGCACCGAGAGCGTGTTCTCGCTGTCCAGGTTCCCGGTCGGCTCGTCGCAGAGCAGCAGCGCCGGGTCGCTCATCAACGCGCGCGCCATGGCGACCCGCTGGCGCTCCCCGCCGGAGAGCCGGTCGGGCCGGAAGCCGACGCGGTGCCCGAGCCCCACCCGCTCCAGCGCCTCACGGGCCCGTGCCCGGCGGCCGCGCCGGTCCCGCCCGGGGCGTGGCCTGCGGTAGGTCTCGGCGAGCATCACGTTCTCGTCCACGGTCCGGTACGGCAGGAGGTGGAACGCCTGGAAGACGAACCCGATCCGGCCGCCCCTCAGCGCCGTACGTTCGAGGTCGCCCAGGCCGGTGGTCTCCACGCCGTCCAGCCGGTACGAACCGGAGGTGGGCCGGTCCAGCAGGCCCAAGGTGTTGAGCAGGGTCGACTTACCGGACCCGGAGGGCCCGACGATCGACACATGCTCCCCGCGACGCACGGTCAGGTCGACCCCGCGCAGCGCGTACACGGGCGGGTCGGTGGGGAAGGAGCGTGTCACGCCGGCCAGTTGGAGGACGGCATCGGGCGCGGTGGTGGCGGTGGCGCTGTACAGGGCGGGGTGCCCCTGCGGGGTGCCCCTCACTCGCCCACCACCACCAGATCGCCCTTGCCCAGACCGCCGTCCCCGCCCTTCGGCGCCACCTCGACCAGCCCGTCCGCCGCGATGCCCACCCTGACCGGCACGTCCGTGATCCGGCCGGACCGCTGCACCCGTACCCGGGCCTGGCCGTTCGCCGAGGTGTGGACGGCCGCGACGGGGACCGCGAGGACCCTGCCCTTCGACGCGCCCACCTTGATGGTCGTCTTCACCGATCCACCGGCCCGGTCACCGAGCGCACCCCCCGTGGGCACGGTGATCCGGAGCTGGACCGGGGCCGACGGATCGGCCGGGGCCGCGCCCGCCTCCTCGCTCCGGCCCTCGTCCTGGTCCTGGTCCCCCGAAGGCGCGTCTCCGGAGCCGCCGCCCCCGTCGCCGGACCCGGCCTGGCCCCCGGCGCCCGATCCCGCCGCGTCGGCGCCGGACCCGAGCGCGTCCAGTCGGCCCGTCGCCTTCTTACCGTCCGGGGTCTCCACCGCCACGGCGAGTCCGGGCCGCAGCAGTTGGGCGTCGACGCCGGGGACGACCGCCCGGACCAGCAGCTCGGAGCTGGTGACCGTACCGATGTCGCCCGTCGCGGCGTCCCCGGACCGCACCGCCGCCTTGTCGAGCCGGGCGGGCAGCTCGGGCAGGAAGACGACCTCCCCGGACGGGATCTTCGTACCGTACGAAGCCTCGAAGTCGCTCAGCGCGGCGTTGGCGGCGTCCAGCGCCTCCCGCGCGGCCTTCCGCTCCAACTCCCTGACCCGCTCGGACGAGCCTCCGGACACCCCCTCGCCGCTGCCACTGCCACTTCCGCTGTCGCCACCGCTCCCGCTGCCGCTTTCGCCGCCGCCGTCGCCACCGCTGTTGAGCAGCGCCACCTGCGCGCCGGTCACCGCCTGCCGCAGCTCGGCGAGTCTCTGCCGGTCGGCCGAGGTCGGCTCGTGTGCCGGATACCCCTTGCTCTTGTACCAGCGGGTGACCGCCGAGGCCGTCCCCGACCGGTAGGTGCCGCTGACCGCCCCCGGCTCGAAGCCGATCCGCCGCAGCGCCCGTTGAAGCTGGGTCACGTCATCACCGGTGGTGCCCGGTGCGATCGTCCGGTACATCGGGACGCTCCCCTTGAGGACGAGTACGGGACGGCCGCTCACCGCCATCAGTACATCGCCCTCCTTGAGGACCGTCCCTGCGACGGGCGCCTTGGTGACACGCTGCTGGGTGGTCTCCTCCTCGGGACCGCCCGGGGAGCCGACCGGGCCCGCCAGCCTGAGGGGCCGGGGGGAGCCGTACTCCAGGGAGCCCGTCGACACCACGGTCGCCGTGAGGGGACGCTCCTCGACCGCCACGGTCACCGGCCCCGCCTCCGGGGGCTTGCGGTCGGCGGCCACGTCGGCGGGCGACCTTACCTGCGTACCGGCGAACCAGCCGCCCGCGCCGACCAGGACGACCACCCCGACGAGCACTCCCAGCTTCCTGCGGTTGTCCCTGCGGCCGACGCTCACCCCTGCCCCTCGGAGTGGGGGTTCGCCTTGAGCTTGGGGAAGTAGGCGGCCCGGAACTCCCTGCCGCACTTCAGGTCCTTCATGGCGGCATCGACCTCCGTGGCGAACAGGGACTTCAGCGCGTCCCCGGCCAGACCGTCCGTGCCCTCGGGGGGCATCCCGGCGCTCAGCCCGAACTTGACCGTGTCGACGATGCCGGTCGGCTGGGTGGTCTCGGGCCTCAGCCCCTCACCGGTCAGGCAGGAGGCGTACGACTGGGCGAGCCGTACGAGTTCCGGGTCGCCGTTGAGCCGCTGCCCTGCCCGCGCGTTCTCCTCGTTCTTGGCGGTCTGCTCCTTGGCCAGCTCCGCGGCGCTCTTCTCCGGCCCGTACACCGCCGTGTTGGCTTCCTTCATACAGCCGGTGTCCTTGACCGTGTCGCCCACCTCCAGGGCTTCGGGCTGCCCCAGTGCCTTGAAGTAGGCGGTCCGCTGCGCCGGGGTGAGCTTGTCGCGGTAGGCGCTGTTGGGGTTGGCCAGCTTCTTCTCCTCGGCCGCGCTGTTCGGGGCCTGGGGGTCGTCGGGGTAGACGGCGCCCGCGTAGAGGCCGAAGCCGTACTTCTGCCGGTACTGCCTGGCCAGCTCGTAGTCGCGCCCGTCGAGCGCCTTCGAGGACTCGGACTCGTCCAGGACGTACGGGGTGTAGGTGAAGCCCTGCTTCTTCATGCAGGCCGCGACGGCGTTCTCGACGAGGTACCGCTGCTTGGTCTCCTGGTCGGCTCCCGCGGGAACGGCGAGCTCACCGCCGCCCGACCCGGAGGACGCGTCGGCGCCGTCGCCGGCGGTGGCGCCGGAACGGGCACCGGAAGCGGAGCTCGCGGAGTCGGCGCCCTCACCACCGCAGGCGGCGAGGAGGGGCAGCAGGCCGACCGCCAGAACGGTGACCGCGAGGGAACGCGTTTTCTCTGTCATGCCGGGTAGAGCGCATCGACCCGGCCAGTGGGTTGTCAGGCTCCCCGAAAAAAATCTGGGCGGCCCTTCCGGCGGCCCTTCCCGCCCGGACACGACAGAGCCCCAGCCCCGTGCGGAGCTGGGGCTGGGGCCCGGTGGAGGTGTGTCAGTGCCGGCCGTGCGGGTCGCCGGGGCCCTCGGGCGCGTCGTCGGGCGCGCCGGGCCCCCGGTGCTGGTGGGGCGTCTGGTACGGGCCGGGATCCTGATACGCCCCGGGGGCGGCCTGGTAGGGGCCGGGGGCCGGATAGCCGCCCTGCTGCCCCTGCTGCCCCTGCTGTCCTTGCTGGTACGGGTTGGGGCTCTGGTGCGCCTGGGGGTTCTGGGGGTTCTGGTACCCGCCGGGGCCCTGATATCCGCCCTGCTGCTCCTGGTAGCCGCCGGGCGTCTGGTACGGGTTGGGGTTCTGCTGAGCGCCGGGGGTCTGATACCCGCCAGGGGTCTGGTACCCGCCGGGCGCCTGGCCGTAGCCGCCCTGGGCCGGGTAGCCACCGGCGGGCTGATACGCGCCGGGAGCCTGCTGACCGTAACCACCCGGCTCCTGGGCCTGCGCCTGGGCCTGAGGCACACCGCTCGGGCCGCTCGGGCCGCTCGGGCCGGAGGCGCCGGAGATCTTCGGGAACCGCATCGTCTCCGCACCGGGCGTACCGGGGGCGGGCGCGCCGGAGGCGACGGGGGCGCCGTATCCCTCCATGGCCTCCGTACCGGGGCCGACCAGGCCGTCGTCGACCGCGGGCTCCTGGCCCGCCGACTTCTTGGAGTGCGAGCGTGCGCGCAGGACCTCGATCACGATCGGCAGGACCGAGATCACCACGATCAGGATGAGGATCATCTCGATGTTCTCGTGCACGAAGTCGATCTTGCCGAGCGCCGCGCCCAGCAGCGTGACGCCCGCGCCCCAGAGGATGCCCCCGACGATGTTGAAGGTGATGAACGAGCGGTAGTTCATCCGGCTCACACCGGCGATGATCGGCGTGAACGTACGCACGACGGGCACGAAGCGGGCCAGGACCAGCGACTTGGGGCCGTACTTCTCGAAGAAGTCGTGCGCCTTCTCGACGTTCTCCTGCTTGAAGAGCTTGGAGTCGGGGCGCTTGAAGAGCGCGGGACCGACCTTCCGGCCGAAGAGATATCCGACCTGGTCACCGGCGATCGCCGCGAGCACGATCAGCCCGCAGACTATCCAGAGGGGCGTCTTCAGGGTGCCGGCAGTGACCAGCAGGCCCGTGGTGAAGAGCAGCGAGTCACCCGGCAGGAAGAAGCCGATGAGAAGACCGGACTCGGCGAAGACGATGACCAGGACACCGATCAGCCCGAAGGTCCCGATCAGATAGTCCGGGTCCAGCCAGCTTGGTCCGAGCGCAAGGGTGGTCACGGGTTCCGGACTCCTGAGTCTTTGGTCTGTCGATCGGCGATTCGGCATGGTCGGCCGCGCACAAGTTATCAACGGCCGGCCGCTCCCCCGGGTTCCACCCAGCGTCCAGCAAATGCGCTCGGGATGCACACCGGGCAGACGGGTACAAAGCTGTGCGTGACACGGGCCGTACGGGGACGGCGGAGCGGTCCGGAGGCAGCGGAGGTGAGTGCGTGGCCGATGACGCGGTACCCGCCGCCTCCGCTCCCGACCCCGATTCCGCTCCCGACCCGGCCGCCGGCCCGGTTCCCGCCTCGCTCTCCGCCCGCGCCCTGCTGCCCCTGGTCGTGCCTTCCCTGGTGGTCGGGGTGGTCTCGGCGCTGGTGCTGCTGGGCGTGGACGCGGTCGCGGGGCAGCTGCAGGGCGTTCTTTGGGGGACGCTGCCCGACGCCCTCGGCATCGGGCGCTACTCGGCGCTCTGGATGATCGTGATGCTCACGGCCGTCGGACTGGCGGTGGGCGTCGTCGTACGGCAGGTGTACGGGCACGCCGGACCCGACCCGGCGACCACCGGGCTGGTCGACGCGCCGATGGCCCCCGGGGTCCTGCCGGGGCTGCTGGTCGTCACGGTGCTCGCGCTGGCCGGCGGGGTGAGCCTCGGCCCGGAGAACCCGATCACCGCCACCAACATCGCCCTCGCGTACTGGCTCGGCCGCAAGGCGGCGCCGCGTGCCCCGGCCGCGCTCTGGGTTCCGCTCGGCGCGGCGGGCACGATCGGGGCGCTCTTCGGTACCCCGGTGGCCGCCGCGCTGATCCTCTCCGAGACGTTCGCCGGGCGGCCGGGCCCCGGCTCGCTGTGGGACAAGCTGTTCGGCCCGCTGGTCGCGGCCGGAGCGGGCGGGCTGACCGCCGTACTGATCGCGCACCCGACCTTCGATCTGAACCTGCCGCCGTACCCCGGCACCCACTGGAGCGACCTGCTGGCGGCCCTGGTGATCGCCCCGCTCGCCGCGGCACTGGGCATGGCGGCGGTGCGGGCCTTCCCGTACCTCCACGCCCTCTTCCTGCGGATCGGGCGCCCGGTGCCCGCCCTGGCCGCGGGCGGGCTGGCGCTGGGGCTGCTGGGGGCGCTCGGCGGCCATCTCACGCTCTTCAAGGGCCTCGACGAGGTGAAGACCCTGGCGAGCGACCCCGACGGCTGGTCGGCCGGATCGTTCGCGCTGATGACGGTGGTGAAGCTGGCCGCCCTGGTCACCGCCGCGGCCTGCGGCTTCCGGGGCGGCCGGATCTTCCCCGCCATCTTCGTCGGGGTGGCGCTCGGCCTGTGCGCGCACGCCCTCGTCCCGGCCGTCCACCCCACCGTGGGAGTGGTCAGCGGTGTGCTCGGCATCCTGCTCGCCATCACCCGGCAGGGGTGGCTCAGCCTGTTCGCGGCGGCGGTCCTGGCCGCCGACACCGCCGTGCTGCCGCTGCTCTGCGTGGCCGTGCTGCCGGCCTGGCTGCTCGTCACCGGGCGCGTCCAGATGCAGCTCCACGAGGACGGGACGCCGTTGCGGTGACCGGCGGACCGGCCCGGACAGGACTTCCCCGTCCGCCGACAGGCGGTGCACGGCCGCCGTCCGTATTCTCGCGAAGGGGGCCGTACGCACGTACCCACCCACCCCGAGGAGATCCGCCGATGCCACTCCACCGAGGCGCGGACAGGGCAGCCGACGTACCCGAGAAGGAACTCGCCGAGCTGCGGCGGCTGTCGCTCAACCCGTTCTACGGGGAGGCGGATCCCGTCAGCGAGATGACCTCGGCGCCGCCCACCCACCGGATGCCCGAGGGACCGACCCCGCCGCACACGGCGTATCAGCTCGTCCACGACGAGCTGATGCTCGACGGCAACTCGCGGCTCAACCTGGCGACCTTCGTCACCACCTGGATGGAGCCGCAGGCCGCGGTGCTGATGTCGGAGTGCCGGGACAAGAACATGATCGACAAGGACGAGTACCCGCGCACCGCCGAGCTGGAGCGGCGCTGCGTCGCGATGCTCGCCGACCTGTGGAACGCCCCGGACCCGGCGGCCTCCGTCGGCTGCTCGACCACCGGGTCGAGCGAGGCGTGCATGCTCGCCGGGCTGGCGCTCAAGCGCCGCTGGGCCGGGCGGAACGCGGCGCGCTATCCGGCGACCGCCCGGCCCAATCTGGTCATGGGCGTCAACGTCCAGGTCTGCTGGGAGAAGTTCTGCGCCTTCTGGGAGGTCGAGGCGCGGCTGGTGCCGATGGAGGGCGACCGCTTCCACCTCGACCCGCAGGCCGCCGCCGACCTCTGCGACGAGGACACCATCGGCGTCGTGGCCATCATGGGCTCCACCTTCGACGGCTCGTACGAACCGGTCGCCGAGCTGTGCGCGGCGCTGGACGCGCTGCAGGAGCGTACGGGGCTCGACATCCCCGTCCATGTCGACGGGGCGTCCGGCGCGATGATCGCGCCCTTCCTCGACGAGGACCTGGTCTGGGACTTCCGGCTGCCACGGGTCTCCTCCATCAACACCTCGGGGCACAAGTACGGCCTGGTCTACCCGGGTGTCGGCTGGGCGCTGTGGCGTTCGTCCGCCGAACTCCCCGAAGAGCTGGTCTTCCGCGTCAACTACCTGGGCGGTGACATGCCCACCTTCGCGCTGAACTTCTCCCGGCCGGGCGCGCAGGTCGTCGCGCAGTACTACACCTTCCTGCGGCTGGGCAAGGACGGCTACCGCGCCGTCCAGCAGACCGCGCGGTCCATCGCCACCAGCCTCGCCGCGCGCATCGAGCAACTGGGCGACTTCCAATTGCTCACCCGGGGGGACCAACTGCCCGTGTTCGCCTTCACCACCGCTCCCGACGTGAAGAACTTCGACGTCTTCGACGTCTCGCGGCGGCTGCGCGAACACGGCTGGCTGGTTCCCGCGTACACCTTCCCCGCCCACCGCGAGGACCTTTCCGTGCTGCGCGTGGTCTGCCGCAACGGCTTCTCCGCCGACCTGGCCGCGCTGCTGGTGGCCGATCTGAAGCGGATCCTGCCGGAACTGCGCGCGCAGGAACGGCCGCTGGACCGCGACAGATCGGCCGCCACCGCCTTCCACCACTGACGGTCCGGGTACGGGGCCACCGGCCGACGGCCGCGCCGCTCCGTACCCGGCACACGCCCAGCGGCCCAGCGACTCAGCAGCTCGGCGACTCAGCAGCTCAACGGCTCAGCGGCTCAGCGGCTCAGCCGCCCGAATCTCCGTACCGCGAGCGGGAAGAAGACCGCGAGCAGCACCACCGGCCACAGGACCGCCAGCGCCCCCGCGTGCTCCGCCGCCCAGGAGCCGGTCGCGGCGGCCGCTCCCCCGTCCGGGGCGCCGAACAGGCCCCGAACCGCCGTGGCCGTCGCCGACATCGGGTTCCACTCCACGACCGCGCCCAGCCAGCCCGGCATCGACTCCGGCGTCGCGATCGCGTTGGAGAGGAAGCCGATCGGCCAGACCAGGATCTGCACCGCCTGCACCATCTCGGGGCGGCCCGCCACCATGGCGAGCTGGATGCCGATCCACAGCATCGCGAACCGGAACACGAGCAGCAGCCCGACGGCGGCCAGGAAGTCCACGGGGCCGGCGCCCCAGCGCCAGCCGATCGCGTACCCGGCCCCGATCAGCACGCCGAGGCCGAGCGCCGACTGGAGCATGTCCGCGACGCTCCGGCCCACCAGGACCGCCGAGGACGCCATCGGCATCGAGCGGAACCGGTCCACCACGCCCTTGTTGAGGTCCTGGGTGACGGCCAGCATCGTCGATTCGAGCCCGAAGGCCATGGTCAGGGCGAGCATGCCGGGCACGAGGAACGCGACGTACTCCCCCTCGATCCCGCGTCCGCCGCCGATCAGGAAGCCGAACATCAGCAGCAGCATCACCGGGAAGACCAGCCCGACGACGACCTGGACCGGCCGGCGGGCCCAGCGGGCGAGTTCGCGCCGGGTCATGGTCCAGGAGTCGGCGAGCGCCCAGCCGAGCCCACTGCCCCCGGCCGCGCCGGGGCCCTTCGCGGACACCGCCGCGGGGGTCGCCGTACTCATGCCCGCACCCCCGTCCGCGCCGCCTGCTCCCGTTCCTGCTCCCGCCCCTGATCCTGTCCCTGATCCCGTTCCTGCTCCGACGGACCCCGTGCCCCGTCGGCCTCACCCGTCAGCCGGAGGAAGACCTCGTCCAGCGTGGGCCTGCGCAGCGCGATGTCCTCCGCCTCGACACCCTCCGCGTGCAGGGCCCGTACGGTCGCGGTGAGCGCGGCCGTACGGTCCGCGACGGGGGCGCTCAGCAGCCTCCGGTCGGCGTCCGTACGGACCGACGCCGTGCCGGCCGTACGGGCCAGCAGCCGCGCCCCGTCCGCGAGCCGGTCCGCGTCCCGCAGGACGACATCGATCCGGTCCCCGCCGATCCTGGCCTTCAGCTCGTCCGCCGTGCCCTCCTCGACGACCCGGCCGTGATCCACCAGCGAGATCCGGTCGGCGAGCTGGTCGGCCTCCTCCAGGTACTGCGTCGTGAGCAGTACGGTCGTCCCGCCGCCGACCAGCGAGCGCACCGCGCTCCACACCTCCGCCCGGCCGCGCGGGTCGAGCCCGGTCGTCGGCTCGTCGAGGAAGAGCACCTCCGGCTCGGTGATCAGGGACGCGGCCAGGTCGAGCCGGCGCCGCATCCCTCCGCTGTACTCCTCGACCGCCTTGCGCCCGGTCTCCCGCAGCCCGAAACGCGCCAGCAGCTCATCGGCGCGCGCCCCCGCGCGCCGGGCGCCGAGGTGGTACAGGCGGCCGAACATCTCCAGGTTCTGCCGCCCGCTCAGGTCCTCGTCCAGCGCCGCGTGCTGGCCGAGCAGCCCGATCCGGCGCCGTACCTCGCGCCCCTGTGTCCGCACGTCGTGGCCCGCCACCCGGACCACCCCCTCGTCGGGCCGCAGCAGCGTGCTCAGCACCCGTACGGCCGTGGTCTTGCCCGCGCCGTTCGGGCCGAGCACCCCGTGCACCGTCCCGCGCCGCACGCGCAGGTCGAACCCGTCGAGGGCGCGCTTCGCGCCGTAGCGCTTCCGTACCCCTTCCGCGACGATCACGTCCCTCTCCCCCGTCACGTCACCCGTCACGTCACCCGCCATATCGCCCGTCGTACCGTCTGTCGCACCGGTCAATGCCGTTCGCCTCCAGCCGCTCACCCGTTACGCACCACTCAGGGCAGGTAGTCAAACTTGACTACACCCAGGGAGCGAAGGTAACCCCGGCCCACTCGTTAGTCAAACTTGATTAGAGGAGATCGCCCTCATCGGGGACCCCCGTCGCGTACGGGTTCTCCTCGCCCTTCCTCAGCACGCCGACGAACGGCTCGCCCTCCCCCGCGAAGGAGTACGCGCCCCCCTCGATCCGCTTGATCAGGCCGCGCGTCCACTCCGCGCCCGAGTCCGCCGAGTGGACCCAGAAGTTCATGATCTCGCCGATGTGGCCGAGCTGCTCCGGGCCGTCCTCCGGGACATAGGCCTCCGTCACCGCCGAGCGCCACGCCTCGATCGCGCGGACCCGCTCCCTCAGCAGCTCGGCCACCTCGGCGCGCGGCAGGTCGAGCATGCAGCCGAGTCCGGCGGACAGGACGTCCATCTTCTGGTCGTACGTGGTCAGCGCGGCGCGCAGCAGCCTGAAGTACTCCGCGTCGCCGGCGTCCGTGATCTCGTACTCGGTCCTCGGCGGCCCGCCCGCCGTGCTCGGCGCGACCTCGTGCGCCAGCAGGCTGCCCTGCTTCGCCAGTTGCTTCAGCGCGTGGTAGATCGAGCCGGGCTTGGCGTTGGACCACTCGTGGGCGCCCCAGTACTCCAGGTCGTTGCGGACCTGGTAGCCGTGGGCCCGCCCGTGCTGGCGGACCGCGGCGAGCACAAGCAAACGGATCGCTGACATGGGGCCAGGTTATGACGCCCCCACGGCGCCCCCGGGCGCGGCTCAGCCCTCCCGGCTCTCCCCGCGTTCCAGCGCGACCAGCTCGAACGCGGTCTTCCCGTCGAGCGTCTCCCGGAGGATGTCGGCGTGGCCCGCGTGCCGGGACATCTCCTTGAACCCTCCCCCAGCTAAAGCAGGGGGATTCCTGACTCAGGAAGCCTCACAGATTGACAACCTGAAAGGTCTTACTCCCTCAGCGCCGGCCGGGACGGAACCTGCCCGGTTTGCACAGCAAAGCAAAGGAGATCATCGTGTTGGCTTGGTTCTCGCTCAACACGTCGTACGCGCTTGGTCCTCGCAACGCACGGCATCCAGGCCACCCGACGATACGGGCGGTCTTTCGCCCTGGGGGCGAAACCCCGTTTCCCGCTCTGCTCCGCAGGAGTCCGACTTCCTCCCTGAGGACCGGGGCATCCTCGGAGGTTCCCGGTGACCATGGGCTGCCGCCTCTCGTCGTACGGTGCTGTGCCGGTCCGTCCGTCCCGGACCGACACGTACGACGCTACGAGGCATCGAGGACAGCTCCTGTCCTCGATGTACCACGCGACGCGGAAGACTCAGAGAGGGAACTCCGTGCGGCCGTGCTGCACGGAGATCCACTTCAGGGTGGTGAACGCCTCCACCGTCGAGTCCCCGTTGAGCCTGCCGAGCCCCGAGGACCTCTCCCCGCCGAAGGCCACCATCGGATCGTCCGGCACGGTCGCGCCGTTGACGTGCATCATCCCCGTGACGACGCGCTGCGCGAACGCGACGCCGCGCTCGACGTTCGACGTGTGCACGGCGCCGCTCAGCCCGTACGGGGTGTTGTTGGCGATCCGTACGGCCTCCTCCTCACCGTCGAACGGGATGAGCAGCGCCACCGGCCCGAAGATCTCCTGGCGCAGCAGCGACGAGTCCTCCGGCAGCCCGGTCAGCACCGTCGGCTCCACGAGATTGCCCCGCGTGCGCCCCCGTACGAGCGCCGTCGCGCCCTCCGCGAGCGCCTGGTCCACCAGCGCCGTCAGGGCGTCCGCCTGGAAGGTGTTGATGACCGGGCCGATCTGGGTCTCGGGATCGCGCGGGTCTCCGGTCCTGAGCGCCGCCACCCGCGCCACGAACTTCTCCGTGAACGCCTGCTCGACGCTCCGGTCCACCAGGATCCGGTTGGCGGCCGTGCAGACCTGGCCCTGGTACGAGAACCTGCTGACGACCGCCGCGTCCACCGCGTGGTCGAGACCCTCGTCGTCCAGGTCGTCGAGGACCACGAGGGCGCTGTTGCCGCTCAGTTCCAGCACGGTCCGCTTGAAGTGGCCGGCCGCGACGGCGCTGACATGGCGGCCCACCCGGTCCGAGCCCGCGAACGAGATCACCTTCGGGACGGGGTGCTCGATCAGCGCGTCGCCGACCTCCGCGATGTCCGTGACGACGACGTTGAGCAGCCCGGCCGGCAGCTCCGCGTCCTCGAAGAGCTTGGCCACCAGGCCGCCCCCGGTGACCGGCGCGTTCTGGTTCGGCTTGATCACCACGGCGTTGCCGAGCGCCAGCGCGGGCGCCACCGACCTGATCGTTATCAGGAAGGGGAAGTTGAAGGGGCTGATCACACCGACGACACCCACCGGCAGCCGGTAGACCCGGTTCTCCCGGCCGTCGACCGGGGACGGCAGGATCCGGCCCTCCGGGCGCAGCGAGAGCTGTATGGCCTCGCGCAGGAACTCGCGTGCCGCGCCGACCTCGTACCGCGCCTTGAGCTGGGTGCCGCCCAGTTCGTCGACGATCGCCTCGACGATGTCGTCCTCGCGCTCCTCGACCAGTCTGAGCACCCGCTCGAAGACCGGCCTGCGCTGGTACGGGTTGGTGCCGGCCCACAGGCGCTGCGCGCGCTCGGCGGCGCGGTACGCCTCGTCGACCTCCAGGGACGTCGCGACCGTGATGGCCGCGAGCTTCTCGCCGTTGTACGGGTTGAAGTCGATGATGTCCCACGAGCCGCTGCCGGTCCGCCACTCGCCGTCGATGTACTGGTGGGCCAGGTCGGTGAAGTAGGACATGCGATCCCTTACGGTGCGATCCCTTACGGCAGGTGCGAACTCCTGATGTGATGTCATCGTACTGATGTATTCAGATCAGTTGGAGCAGTCCGCGAAGGACATCGCGGCTCTCTTCCGGCCCCGGGCTGTCGGCCTGTAGCCGCTCCATCACGCGTTCGTACTGAGCCACCTCCTCGCCCTTGTCCAGATAGAGCGCGCTGGTGAGCTGTTCCAGGAAGACGACGTCGGAGAGATCGGACTCGGGGAAGCTCAGCATGGTGAAGGCACCGCTCTCGCCGGCGTGACCGCCGAAGCTGAACGGCATCACCTGGAGCGTGATGTTCGGCTGCTCGGAGATCTCGATGAGGTGCTTGAGCTGCCCCTGCATGACGGTGCGGTCGCCGTAGGGCCGTCTCAGCGCCGCCTCGTCGAGTACGGCGTGGAAGCGGGGCGCCCGCTCGGAGACGAGGGCCTTCTGCCGCTCCAGCCGCAGGGCCACCCTGCGCTCGACCTCGGCGCAGGGCGCGTCCGGCTGGCCGCGGGTGACGACCGCGTGCGCGTACGCCTCGGTCTGGAGCAGCCCGTGCACGAACTGCACCTCGTAGATGCGGATGAGGGAGGCGGCGCCTTCGAGACCGATGTATGTCTGGAACCAGCCTGGCAGCACATCACCGAAGCTGTGCCACCACCCCGCGACATTGGCCTCCCGGGCGAGGCCGAGAAGGGCTGCGCGCTCGCCCTCTTCGGCGACCCCGTAGAGAGTCAGCAGGTCCTCGATGTCCCTGGCCTTGAAGCTCACCCGTCCCAACTCCATACGGCTGATCTTGGACTCGGATGCGCGGATCGAGTAGCCCGCGGCCTCACGTGTGATGCCGCGCGATTCGCGCAGCCGTCTCAGTTGTGAGCCCAGCAGGATGCGCCGCACCACGGAACCGCCCGATTCGGCTGCGGTCACGTCTCCAACCCTCCCCATCGCATGTGGTTCGCTCGGAGCACCCCCGAACTCCAAGTGCCGGATTCTGCCATCAAAACGCTTCGCCCCGTACTCATTCGATTACTGAAATAAGAAGGCTTTGCGGAGAGGGCGAAACTGGTCACAGGAAGAAATGCGCCATAACCGGCATGATAGGGGTGAAGGCAGTCACGTGCACGTGCATCTGCCCTTGCATCTGCCGTACGCATTCGGAACCATGGGCCCCGCGCACCTGCGTGCTGGATCGTGTTTGACGCGTTGTGCCGCTGAACCACCCGCAGTATCGCTACGGCCGCGAACCCCGGGAGTGCTCGCATGGGGATGAATGGATCGACCATGCTGGAGCCCTTGAGGCAAGGGCTCCCCCCGATCGATCCCGCAGGAGCGGCCGGCTCGGCCTCGTGCGCCCTGCCCGCCCGGTACGAGGCGGTGCGCGGGGCCCGGCAGTTCACCCGGACCACACTCTCCCAGTGGGAGCTGAGCGAGCGGTTCGACGACGTCGCCCTGGTCGTCTCCGAACTGGTCACGAACGCGCTGCGGCACGCGCTGCCCGCCGACACCCCGCGCGAGCCGTACGAGCCGCCCGTCCGCCTGCACCTGATGCGCTGGTCGTCGCGGCTGGTGTGCGCGGTACGGGACCCCAGCCTCATGAGCCCCGCGACGCGGGACGCGGACGAGGACTGCGCGGCGGAGTCCGGCCGGGGGCTCTTCCTGGTGGAGTCGTTCAGCGACACGTGGGGGTGGCACCCGCTGGCCGGATCGCTGCACGGCAAAGTGGTCTGGGCCCTGTTCCAGCTGGGGACCGACCGGGCCTGAGGCGGACCGGCGACGGGCCCGAGGCAGACCAGAGGCGAGTCTGACGCGAACCCGGGGCCGGACCGGTCGACTCATGAGCCGGCCAGTGGCCGAAAATCGTCGCCGGTAAGTCATATCCCATGATCAAAATCCCGGATGGTCCAGACCTGATCCATGATTATCCGGCCATAACGCAGCAGAAAATGGCGCGTTTTGATCGCACTGATGCGCGACGAACCGTCGACAGAGGGTGCGACCGTCGGTAACAGGCCATAGGAGCCAAGGGCCCTCAGGCGCCCGCCACCAGATGGTCGAACTCGCCCGCCTTGGCGCCGATGAGCATCGACTCGATCTCGGCGAGCGTGTAGACGAGCGCGGGTCCGTCGGGGTGGCGTGAGTTGCGTACCGCCACCTCGCCGCTCGGCAGCTTCGCGAACTCCACGCAGGATCCCTGGGAGTTGCTGTGCCTGCTCTTCTGCCAGACGACTCCGTGAAGCTCTGTGGCCGTTATGCCGTTGTACACGTGGTGCACAGGTCGCTCCCCGAGTTGCAAGGTGCAGGTGTCAACTGTCTCGGATCATAGCTGTGTTTCATGTGCCGATGCATGAGCAGATGCACGTGCACGCGGGGTGGCCCCTCGGTTACAGGTGCCCTCATGAACACCCGCGCCCGCGTGCGGAGACGTGCGTCCCCTTCTATGGAGAGAGACGCGAAACAGGGCCGTAAGGATCCCTCTTCCTGCACAGTCTCCAGGTATTGGTCCAGTCCGCCGCACCGGGGCCACCTCTGGCACCGGCTACCCCGGTCCGCACGGAAGACTCCAGGAGTCGGGCAACCGCCCGATCCCGTCCTGGTGCAGGGCGGACGCCTCGCACCTGGAATTCCTGCCCGAGGTGCGCGCACGTCGTCCTGGTAGCTTGGCGCGGTCTGCTACCGACTAGGGGGACATGAACGTGCACCAGCTCGTACGAATCGGCGCCGCGGCGGCCGGGCTCGTCGTCGCACTCGCGCTCACGGGGTGCGGCAGTGACAGTGACAAGGGCGACTCGGACAAGGAGACCGGCGCCACCGCGCCGAGCGACAGCGGATCGAGTCCGGCCTCCGGCTCCGGTTCGGGCGCGGACGCCGCGAGTGTCGAGGGAACGTGGGCCGGGCTGACCGACGGCAAGTCGGTGGCGCTGGCCGTCGCCTCCGGGAAGGTCGCGCTCGTCGCCGCCGAACACGTCTGCCAGGGCGCGGTGGAGGAGATGAGCGGTGCGCCGATGTTCGCGCTGAAGTGCGGCGACGGCGACACCGAGCGCACCATGGGCTCGATCGAGTCCAACGACGGCAAGACGCTGGTCATCTCCTGGACCGGCGGCACGAAGGACACGCTGAAGAAGACGGCGTCCGACGCGCTGCCCACCAATCTGCCGACCGACCTCCCGTCGGGCCTGCCGACCGAGCTTCCGACCGGCTGACGGCACACCGGCCGCGGGCAGTTGGCACGGCCGGTCGCCGGATCAGGACGAAGGGTCAGGCCCAAGGGTCAGGCCGAAGAGTCAGGCCGACGGATCAGGCCGACGGGCCCTGCTCCGGTGCTCGGGCCGCGGATCCCCCAGGGGACCGCGGCCCGCCGCTGTCCTCCTCCAGGGCCGCCGACAGTTCCTCCAGCGCTTCGAGCAGCCGGTCGGCCGCGCTCCGTACGACCTGGTCGGGTACGCCCTCACCGTCCCAGCGCGCCAGTGCGTCGCGGAGCCGGTCCCAGCGCGGAACCCGCCCTTCCCGTACGGCCTTCGCGCCCGCTTCCGTGGTCTCCCGCAGCACCTCGGCGAGCCCGGCGGCCGCCGGTACGGGCGTGACGCCGCGCCCCGGAAGGTGCGCCTCCATCAGCATGGCGACCCGCGCGAACTGGGCGAGGGCGTGCTCCGCCCGGTCGGCCGTGGTGTGCGACAGGCCCCGGTGCCGCACCGGTTCGTGCGCGGCCTGCTCCTCGGACGTGTGCCAGGCGACCCGCGCCGTACGTGTCGCGAGGAGGGTCTCGCGCACCTCGCGCCCTTCGGGCCCCCCGCGGTCGCCGGGCCGGGCGTAGTGGCCGACGACCGCCGCGGCGTACCGCCCGTCCGTGAGCAGCCAGTCGGCGAGGCGGGCGCGCAGCCGCGGGGTTTCCCAGGCGGGGAAGACCGCGTACGCGATCATCGCGAGCAGCCCGCCGAGGAGGGTGAGCAGGGCCCGTTCCCGTACGGTCTGCGAGACGCCGGCCCCCGCCATGCCGAGCAGGAAGACGACATAGGCGGAGACGAAGACCTGGCTGATCGCGTAACCCGTGCGCAGCAGCAGATACATCAGGCCGGCGCTGACGACGGCGAACGCGGCGGAGACGTAACCGCCCGGATGGGCCGCCTGGACGATGCCGGTGGCCAGCGCGACCCCGACGAGGGTGCCGCCGAAGCGGGCCACGGAACGCCCGTACGTCTGGGCGAAGTCGGGGCGCATCACCATGACGACGGTCATGGGCGCCCAGTAGCCGTGCCCGAGCGGCAACGCGGCGCCGAGGACGTCCCCCGCGCAGGTGACGGCCGTGACGCGCACCGCGTGGCGCAGGATCGGCGAGTCGCGGTGCAGCTCGCCCCGTATGTCGCGCAGGACGAGCGGGAGGAGACGCAGCAGACCGGGGCGGTCGCGGTACGCGGCGCCGCGGTCGCCGCCACCGGAATCCGGACCGGGCTCCGCGCCCGGGCGCTGCGGCGCGGAGGGCGCGGGGGGCGGGGTCGGGGTCGCGTCCACGGCGACGACGTCGGCCTCGACCACGTCGTGCAGCAGGTCGAGCAGCGGGGCCAGCCGGGCGGCGGCGCGCCGGGCCGGGCCCTTGAGCAGCGCCTCGGTGTCGGGGCTGCGCAGAACGGCGACCGCGGCCGGCGCGAGATGGACCGGCGTGCCGTGGCGTACGGCGCGCGCGGTGGAGTCCAGTACGGAACCGGCCGCGGCGAGGAGTTCCCGCACCCGGTCCCGCTCCGGGCCCTCGGCCGCGCCGCCCACCTCCGGATCGGCGAGCGAGGCGAGTACGGGCCTGATCCGCTCGGCGAGCCCGCGCGCGCCGTGCAGTTCGGCCGGGCGCCTGCGTGCCTGCCAGGCGGTGACGGCGGCGGCGCTGCGGGCCGTCATCAGCGGTTCCGGGTCGAAGGGGGCGGTCGGGTCCTGGCGCAGCCGGCGGGCGTAGTCGCCCAGCGCGGCGAGGGCGTCGGCGAGCGCGTCGCGCTGGAGCCCCCAGGGCCGGACGGGGAAGAGCACGATCATTCCTGCCTGGACGAGACCGCCGGCGGCGATCACGGCCGCGTGGCCCGCCGCGGTCGCGACGGAGGTCGGCAGCGTGACCGTCACCAGCATGATCGCGACATTGGAGGACGCGATGACCCCGGCGGTCGGCCCGGCCGTCCAGGCGAGCCCGGCGAGAAAGGTCCAGAGCGCGAGCAGGGCGAGGAACAGCCCGGAGTGAGCGCCGGTGAGATAGCCGAGGAACGTGCTGACGCCGAGGCTCGCCCCGGAGGCGAGCGCGAGCACCGGCCGGGGGCGCCAACTGCGCTGGAAGGTGGCGATCCCCGCCTGGAACGCGCCGAACGCGGCGCTGGCGGCGACGCTCGGCCCGAAGAGCGCGAGCGTGCCGAACACGACCACCTTCAACGCCCGGAGCCAGCTCATGGGGTGAGGGTAGCGATTACTCCCGGAAGAGAGCGTTAAGGGAGGGAACGACGCGGGAGTCAGCGGTTTCGGAATCAACGGTTCCGGAATCAGCGGATCGGGAATCAACGGGTCGGGAATCAGCGGATCGGGAATCAGCGGGTCCGCGTACGGGCGGGTCAGGCGGGGCGGATGCGGCCGCGTCGGTCCTTACCGCCCGCACCGCCGCCCGTACCGCGGGCGCTTCCCGTGCCGCCGCCCGGCACATGGGCCGCGTCCGCCGCCGAGATGCCGTGGGTCCAGCCCTCCACGTCCGTCACCCCACGCACCCGCGTCGCGACGGTCTCCGGGAACATCCGGTCCGTACGGTCGGCCACGGCGGCTTCCCGCGCCGCGAGGACCGGGAGCAGTCCGGAGCCGGCGCCCGAGGCCGCGGCCCCTTCCGCCCGCCCCTCGGTGGCCTCGTCGGCGGCCTGCTCCGTCGCCTGCTCCGTGGCCGCCGCCAGGCGCTCGCCGAGGCGGTGCGCGTACGCCATCAGGAACGACTGCCGGAAGGTCTTCGTCCGCTTGCGGCCGCCCGCGCGCTGGGCCGCCTCCGCGCGGGTCATCGCCGAGGTGCCCTGCACCAGCAGGGAGGTGTGGAGCAGTTCGACCGCCTCCAGGTCGGGCTCGAACCCGACGACCGTCGAGAAACCGTACGCGCTGTTCCAGACCGCGCGGCAGCGGTTGGCGGCGGCGACCGCGTCGAGCAGAATCGCCTTCGCCGTCTCGTAGGGGGCGTCCACGCCGATCCGGCAGGCGCCGGGCACATCGCCCCGGTGCGTCCGGTCCGCGAGCAGCGCCTCGTCGATGCTGTGGCGCGCCATCAGCTCCTGCGCCTTGGCCGTGAGCGCCTCGGCCTCCTGCGGGTAACCGGTCGCCTCCGCCTTGGCGAGCAGCGCGCGGATCCGGGTGAGCATGCGCGGTTCGCCCTCGGCGGGCGGCAGATGGAGGGGCGCGCCGGGCACCGGCCCGACGGGCTCGATCGCGGGCAGCCGGGCGAGCAGCAGATACAGCTGCAGAACGGTGGTGGCGTACGAGAACCGGTCGGCCCGGTGCGGACCGCCGCCCGCCTCCGGGCCCGACTCCTGGTCGAGTTCGGCCAGCTGGGCCTTCCAGCGCGGCGTCAGCCGCTCGTAGCGCCGTGCCTCCCCGGTCGCCAGCTCGGCGAGAATCCGCAGGTGGGGGGCGCCCAGGTCGCGGCGGACGAGACGGGCGACATCGGCGGGCTGCCAGCCCCGCTCCCAGGCCAGCCGCAGGAACCGCTCACCGCGCCGCCGGAGTTCCGGGTCGGCGGCCGGGTCGGCGGCAAGAAGGGAGGCGCCGGTGTCGATGCCGTCGGGACCGGGGACTCCGGCGCCGGTGGAGAGCATCGCGGCCACGGCGCGCTCGACCGTGCGCACGGGGTCGCCGGCGGCACGCTTCTCACTCATGCCGCGGCCTCGCGGTGCTCCATGGCCATGGGTGCGTCTCCTCCGTCTCGCGCCCTTGATGGTCCCAGGTCCGGGCCGGGCGATCGCATCCGCCCTGCCATTCGGCCTCGCTGTCCACAGCCTGTGGACAGCGAACTGCCGGTCCGTGTGCCGGGATTAGGCTGGTGCCTCCAGTCGATGAGCGAGGGCATTCATCCGCGGAGGGGCGCCCATGGGCGAGAACAAGCAGCGCATGCTGGCCGGAGAGTGGTATCTCCCCGACGACGAGGAGCTGGGGGCGGAGACCGAGCGCCGCTTCGCGCTCTGCGCGGCGTACAACGGGAACGGCGGCGCCGCGCCGGGCGATCGCGCCAGGATCCTCGCGGAGCTGCTGGGTTCGGTGGGCGAGGACGTCCGGATACGGCCGCCGTTCCAGTGCGACTACGGGACGTACATCACCATCGGGGCCCGTACGTTCGTCAACTTCAACGCGGTCTTCCTGGACGCCGCGCCGATCACCATCGGCTCCGACGTCCAGATCGGCCCGAACGTCCAGCTCCTCACGCCCACCCACGAGCTGGACACGGAGCGCCGCCGCGCGGGCTGGGAGAAGGCGTCTCCGGTGACAATCGGGGACAACGTCTGGCTCGGTGGCGGGGTCATCGTCTGCCCCGGGGTCACGATCGGCGAGAACACGGTGGTCGGCGCGGGATCGGTCGTCACGAAGGACCTGCCCGCGGGCGTGCTGGCCGTGGGAAATCCGGCGCGGGTGATACGCGAGCTGACCGCGTCGGACCAGCGGCCGGAGCCGCGGGAGACGGAGCAGGGGGTAGGTCGGTAGGCGACGAGTTCGCCGACCGCCAGTTCAGCGGTGGCCGCGGACCCGCCGCCCACCCGGCGCAGCGCGAGCACCTCGCGGGTGTGACGGCGGGCCCGCCGGGCCGCTTCCGGCGTGCGCGAGAGGAGTGCCGCCGTGCCACATCACCGTTTCCGGGCCCTGTCAGCGGCCCTCAGGGGTGATCACCAGCTTTCCGCCCGCGTGTCCCTCCTCGCTCGTCTGCTGCGCCTTGCCCGCCTCCGCGAGCGGGAAGGTCCCGGCGACCCGCACCCGCAGCGCGCCCTCCGTCGCCAGCCGGGCGTTCTCGGCCAGCCCCGCGCGCTTCGCCTCGGGGGTCGTGCCGCCGGAGGAGAAGGTCACCCCCAGTTCCCCGGCCGCCGGGTCGGCGATGGTGATGATCCGGTCCGTCGTGCCGCCGCGCAGCTCGATCGAGTCGGGCAGGGCCCCCTTGCCCGAGGTGTCGAAGACCGCGTCCACCCCCTGGGGCGCGGCCGCGCGCACCCGGTCGACCAGGCCGTCGCCGTACGCCACGGGGACGGCGCCCAGCGAGGCCACGTACTCGTGGTTGGCCGGGGAGGCCGTGCCGATCACGGTGGCGCCGCGCGCCACCGCGAGCTGCGCGGCCATGGCGCCGACCGCGCCCGCCGCGCCGTGCAGCAGCAGGGTCTCGCCGTCCCGGACGCCGAGCAAGTCCAGGACCCGCAGCGCGGTCTCGCCGGCCACGGGGATCGCCGCGGCCTCGTCCCAGCTCAGACCGGCGGGCTTGGCGACGACGACATCGGCCAGGGCGTAGGGGGCGTAGGCGCCGGTGGCGGACCAGCCCAGCACCTCGTCGCCGACGGCGAAGTCGGTCACCCCTTCGCCGGTCTCGTCCACGACTCCGGAGAGCTCCAGTCCGGGGACGGCGGGGAACGTCGTGGGTACGAACGCGTCCATCCATCCGTGGCGGATCTTGTAGTCCATCGGGTTGACGCCTGCCGCCCGTACGGCCACCCGGATCTGGCCGGGGCCCGGGTGAGGCTCGTCCACGTCCTTGACGTGCAGCACCTCGGGACCGCCGAACTCCTCGAAAACGACCGCGCGCATCTCAACCTCCAGAGATCTCATGTTCTTCACGTGACCTGCGTGCCGTACGGGTCCCCCGGGCCCGGGAGCCATCAACACCTCGGCGGGCTTCCCTGTTCCGGCTTCAGGACCGATCCTCCCGGCGACCGGCCGTGCCCGCCTCCCGGGCGGACGGCGGGCGGTGACGGGCCGTCGTCACAGGCCGTTGTCAGACCCTCCTGCCAGACTCGCTCCCATGACCGAACGATGGGCGGTGGCTCCGACGGACGGCGGTGGCGCGCTGCTCGTTCCGCTGGGCGAGGACGGCCGGGCGGCCGGTCCCGTGCTGCGGGAGCCGGATCTCGTCGCGGCGGTCGGGTCACGCCTGCCCGAGGTGGGGCGATGGGTGTGGCGGGCCACCTCCGCGGTGTATCCCCGCCTGCTGGCGGCGGGGGTCCGCGTCGAGCGGTGTTACGACATCGAGGCGAGCGAGTCCCTGCTGCTGGCCCACGAGGGGCGGCTGGGCGAGCCCCGGTCGGCGGCCGCGGCGCTGGCCCGGTTGCGGAACGGGCCGGTGCCGCCCGATCCGCCGCCCCGCTCGGCGGAGCCGGGCTCCCAGTCCTCGCTCTTCGAGCCGCGGGCGGGGGCGGAGATTCCCTTCGAGGACCTGGTGGAGGTGTACGCGGAGCAGCAGCGCAGGCATGGGGCGGCCGGGCATCCCGGGCGGCTGCGGCTGCTCACGGCGTCCGAGTCCGCGGGCATGCTGGTGGCCGCGGAGATGCACCGGGCGGGGCTGCCCTGGCGGGCGGACGTGCACCGGGAGGTGCTGCACGAACTCCTCGGCGAGCGGTACGCGGGCGGGGGCGAGCCCCGGCGGCTGGCGGAGCTGGCGGACGCGGTCTCGGAGACGTTCGGCCGGCGGGTGCGACCGGACCTGCCGGCGGACGTGGTGAAGGCGTTCGCGCAGGCGGGCATCCGGGTGAGGTCGACCCGGCGGTGGGAGCTGCAGGAGATCGACCATCCGGCGGTGGAGCCGCTGATCCAGTACAAGAAGCTGTACCGGATCTGGACGGCGCACGGCTGGAGCTGGCTCCAGGACTGGGTGCGGGACGGCCGGTTCCGCCCGGAGTACCAGCCGGGAGGTACGGTCTCGGGCCGCTGGACCACCAACGGCGGCGGGGCGCTGCAGATCCCCCGGGTGATCCGCCGGGCGGTCGTCGCCGACACCGGGTGGCGGCTGGTGGTCGCGGACGCCGACCAGATGGAGCCGCGCGTCCTGGCCGCGATCTCCCGCGACCCGGGGCTGATGCAGGTGGCGGGGCACCCCGGCGATCTGTACACGGCGCTCTCCGACCGGGCCTTCTCGGGCGACCGGGAGCACGCGAAGCTCGCCCTGCTGGGGGCGATCTACGGACAGACGTCCGGTGACGGGCTGAAGAATCTGGCCGCACTGCGCCGGAGGTTCCCGCTCGCCGTGGCGTATGTGGACGAAGCGGCCCGGGCGGGCGAGGAGGGCAGGATCGTACGGACCTGGCTCGGGCGGACGAGCCCGCGCGCGGCCGGGGCGGAGGACGACGAGGCCGGAATCCCGCAGGAGACACCGGAGCCGGACGGACCGGCGCCCAGCGGCTCCGGGGGCTTCTCCGGCGGGGAGTTCACCCCCGGATACGCGTCGTCGGCCGGCCGGGCCCGGGGCCGTTTCACCCGTAACTTCGTCGTCCAGGGCAGCGCGGCCGACTGGGCCCTGCTGATGCTGGCGGCGCTGCGCCGGGCGATCGCGGGGATGCGCGCCGAGCTGGTCTTCTTCCAGCACGACGAGGTGATCGTGCACTGCCCGCTGGAGGAGGCCGAGGAGGTGGCGGCGGCGATCCGCGCGGCCGGCGAGCTGGCTGGGAGGATCGCTTTCGGCGAGACACCGGTGCGGTTCTCGTTCACGACGGCGACGGTGGAGCGCTACTCCGACGCGAAGTGATGCGCAGTGATGCGCAGTGATGCGAAGCGACCCGAAAGCGATCCGACCGGCGGGACGCGTTGCAACGGCCGGAGATCATCCGCTGTCCGGGCCCCAAGCATGAGGCCCCGAGCATGAGGCCCCAGGCATGGGGCCCCAAGCGTGGGGCGTTCGTCAGGCGTTGGGGTCGAACGGGATACCGGCCGGTTTGGCCTTCTCCAGGTGGCTGTTGAAACTGCCGTCCTTGAGGCCGAAGTTGGCACTGCCGAAATTGGCCTGGCCGAGCTTGTCGCGGAGGCCCGCGGGATACCCGTTCCAGCCCACCAGGGTCGGGTACTGCCACACGCGGTAGTGGTTCTCCGGCGGCTCGTCGTTGGCGTTGGCGGCGCGGAAGGCGTGCGTGCTCAGGCCGTCCTTGTGGTAGACGATCTTGGGGTGCGCCCCGTCCCAGCGGATCTGGTCCCGGCCGTGGACGGTGAAGCCGCCGTGGGCCGAGGTGGAGACGTACTGCGCCTGGTTGTTCTGTACCCACACCACGACGTGCTCCCAGTCGTGACGGTGCCCGCCGATCGTGGCCTGGTCCTTCTCGAAGTAGAGGCCGTACATGACCGCGCACCAGCCGTTGTTGCACTTGGACCGCGCGTACCCGTTGGTGTTGTCCAGGTCCGACTGGTCGCGGCACTCGCCCTGGGGCGCCCCGGACGGGTTGAGGCCGCCGTTGAGGGTGCCGTCGGGGCCGATGGCGGGGGTGGGGTAGCAGCCGTCGGTGTCGTAGTCGTAGGCCGGCTGGTACGTACGCTCCAACTCGTCCGCGTTCCCCGGCAGGGCCGTCGGAGGCGCGGCGAAAGCACTGCCCGGGAAGGCGACGACCAGCGCGACGGCGCTGCCGAGGGTGAGTGCGGCCTTACGTATGCGCGAGCTCTTCTTCACTGCGTCCTCCTGGTGGACCGCGACGTGGGGCCGACGGCGGTATTGGCATGCCCACTTCACAAGCGGGGAACTCCGGCACATGGCAGCTCGTTACGAACGAAATGGAGCTTCGAGCAGAGCAACCAACGCCAGGAGAAGGCGAGTTGACATCGAGCTGACACGGCCCGGAAGCCGCGCGTCCCGCCGGATCCGCGCCCGCTACACCCGTCGCGCCCGCTCCGCCGATCGCGTCCATGGAGTCACCGAGTCCGCAGCGTTCCCGCTTCCCCACCCCCGCTCACGGAGGCCCTGAACCATGACCCGGAACCACCCCCACCCCCACGCCCGCGCCACGGAGTCGCCGTCCCGGCGCGTCGTGCTCGGCACCACCGCCCTCGCGGCCCTCGCCCTCGCGGCCGGCGCCGGCCCCGCGAGCGCCGCCGCCCGGCCGAGTGCCGCGCGGCCGGGCGCCGCACAGCCCGACCGCGTACGGCCGAGCGGCGCGTGGCCGACCGAGTTCCCGCTGCCGGACGGCTTCCTCCCCGAGGGGATCACCATCGGCGGCCGCCCGTACGCCTACATGGGCTCACGCGCCAACGGTGCGATCCTCCGCACCGATCTGCGCACCGGCGAGGGCACGGTCGTCCACCCGGGCGAGGCCGGCACGGCGGCCGTCGGGGTCAAGTTGGACGAGGACGGGCTGCTCTACGTCGCCGGGGGCGGCGGAGGGACGGCGCGGGTCGTCGACACCCGCACCGGCCGGCTCGTGGCCACGTACCGACCGACGCCCGCGACCGGTCACTTCGTCAACGATGTGATCCTGCTCGGCGACCGCGCCTGGTTCACCGACTCGCGCGACAGCGTGCTGTACGGGATACCGCGCGGCCGGGCGGCGATGACAGGCCACAAGGCCGACATCCGCAGCCTTCCCCTCGGCGGGGACTGGGTGCAGACGCCCGATGTGAACAACGCCAACGGCATCGTCTCCGCCCCCGGCGGCCGAGGACTGATCGTCGTGAGCAGCCAGCCCGGCCGGCTCTACCACGTGGACCTGAAGACCGGTCACGCCACGGAACTCGCGCTGAACGGCGCGGCCGACGTCTCCAACGGCGACGGCCTCCTCCGGCTGGGGCGGACGCTGTACGTCGTCCAGAACCGGCAGAACGTGATCAGCGTGTTCGAACTCGACGCGGGGCTGCGCTCCGCCACCCTGCGCCGGACGATCACCGACCCGCGCTTCGACGTGCCGACCACCGTCGCGCGCTGGGGCGACCGGCTCTATCTGGTCAACGCCCGCTTCACCACGCCGCAGACACCCGAGACGACGTTCAACGCCGTGGCCGTCCCCCTCTGACCGGCCGGCCGGGAGCGCCCCCCGCCCTCGGGCGGCCGGAACAGGCCGGAATAGGGATGTGCCGGATCCGGCGGGATCCGGCACATCCTTTTCCCCCTTCGCCTTTCCCCTTCACGGCACTTGCTTTTTCCATGAAAGCGTGAGCAACGAAAAAACCCATAACGATCCCATAACGCCACGGCCCCGGGTGGGTTAGGGTTCAACTCGTGATGGACCGTCTCGTAATCAAGGGTGCCCGCCAGCACAATCTCCGCGACGTTTCCGTGGACCTGCCCAGGGACGCGCTCATCGTTTTCACCGGAGTATCCGGTTCGGGGAAGTCGAGCCTGGCCTTCGACACCATTTTCGCCGAGGGTCAGCGGCGCTATGTCGAATCGCTTTCCGCATATGCCCGTCAGTTTCTCGGCCAATTGGACAAGCCCGATGTCGACTCCGTCGAGGGGATATCCCCGTCGATCGCCATCGACCAGAAGACCACCGGCCGCAACCCGCGTTCCACGGTCGGCACCCTCACCGAGGTCTACGACTTCCTGCGCCTGCTGTACGCGCGCGTCGGCCGCCCCCACTGCCCGGAGTGCGGGGAGCCGATCACCCGGCAGACGCCCCAGCGGATCGTCGACCGCCTGCTCGCGTACGACGAGGGCGTACGCCTCCAGGTGCTGGCCCCCGTCGTCCGCGACCGCAAGGGGGAACACGCCGATGTCTTCCGGCAGCTGACGGCCGACGGGTTCAGCCGGGTCCGGGTGGACGGTACGGTCCTTCCGCTGACGAGGCCGCCGGCGCTCGACCCGCGCAGAGAACACTCGGTCGAGGTCGTCGTGGACCGGCTGGCCGTGAAGCCGGCCGTCCGGCAGCGGCTCACCGAGTCCGTCGAGACCGCCCTCGGGCTGGCGGGCGGCGCCATCGCCGTCGAGTTCGTGGACCTCGCCGCCACCGACCCCGGGCGCGAGCTGACGTTCTCGGAGACGATGGCCTGCCCCCGGGCCCATGACATCGACCTGCCGGAGCTGGAGCCCCGGCAGTTCTCCTTCAACGCGCCCTGGGGCGCCTGCCCCGACTGCGGCGGCCTCGGCTCGCGCGCGGAGGTCGACCCCGGCCTCGTCGTCCCGGACGCCGGGAAGTCGCTCGCCGAGGGCGCCATCGCCCCCTGGACCTCGACCAGCGGCGCCGAGTACTTCTCCCGGCTCCTCGACGCGCTGGCCGCCGAGACCGGCTTCAGCACCGCCACGCCGTGGCGCGAACTCCCCGCCGCCGTACGGAAGGTGGTACTGCACGGCACGCCGACGCGGCTCCGCCTCTCGTACACGAACCGCTTCGGCCGGGACCGTTCCCACACCACCCCGTACGAAGGCGTCATCCCGCACATCCGGCGCCGCCACGCGGAGGCCGAGGAGAACGCCTCCCCGTCGCGGTTCGAGGGCTATATGCGGGAGGTGGACTGCCCGGCCTGCGGCGGCGCCCGGCTCCGGCCCGAGGTGCTCGCGGTCACCGTGGGCGGACGCGGTATCGCGGAGCTGACCGCACTGCCGCTCGACGAACTCGCCGCGTTCTCCCGCGACCTGCGGCTCGACGGCTGGGAGCGCCGGGTCGCCGAGGCCGTCCTCGCGGAGATCGACGAGCGGCTGCGCTTCCTCCTGGACGTGGGCCTGGACTATCTGACGCTGAACCGCCCGGCCGCCGGCCTCTCCGGCGGGGAGGCGCAGCGGATCCGGCTGGCCACCCAGATCGGGTCCGGGCTGGTCGGCGTCCTCTACGTACTGGACGAGCCGAGCATCGGACTGCACCAGCGGGACAACCAGCGGCTGATCGGGACGCTGCTGCGGCTGCGCGACCGGGGCAACACCGTGATCGTGGTCGAGCACGACGAGGAGACCGTACGGGTGGCCGACTGGGTGGTGGACATCGGTCCCGGGGCCGGCGCGCTCGGCGGGCACGTGGTGCACTCCGGCACGGCGCGGGAGCTGCTGGACCACCCCACGTCGCTGACGGGCGCGTACCTCTCGGGGCGCCGGCGGATCCCGCTGCCCGAGCGGCGCCGGCCACGGACCGAGGGCCGCGAGATCACCGTGCACGACGCGGCCGAACACAATCTGCGCGACGTGACGGTCTCGTTCCCGCTCGGCCAGTTCATCGCCGTCACCGGCGTCTCGGGCTCCGGCAAGTCGACGCTGGTCAACGACATCCTCTACACGGCCCTGGCCAAGCGCGTCCACCGCGCCCACCGGGCGCCGGGACGCCACCGTACGATCACCGGCGCCGAGGAGATCGACAAGGTGGTCAGGGTCGACCAGTCGCCGATCGGCCGCACCCCCCGCTCCAACCCCGCCACGTACACAGGGCTCTTCGACCATCTGCGCCGACTGTTCGCGCAGACGGCGGAGGCGAAGGTACGCGGCTACCAGCCGGGCCGGTTCTCCTTCAACCTGAAGGGCGGTCGCTGCGAGAACTGCCTCGGCGACGGCACCATCCGCGTGGAGATGAGCTTCCTCCCGGACGTCCACGTCCCGTGCGAGGTCTGCCACGGGGCCCAGTACAACCGCGAGACCCTGGACGTCCACTACAAGGGGAAGTCGATCGCGGACATCCTCGCCCTGACCATCGCGGAGTGCGAGGACTTCTTCGCCGGGCACGCGATCATCGGCCGTCACCTCAGGACCCTGAACGAGGTCGGACTGGGGTACGTGAAGCTCGGTCAGGCCGCCACCACGCTCTCCGGCGGCGAGGCGCAGCGCGTGAAGCTCGCCGCCGAACTGCAGAAGCGCACCAGGGGCCGCACCCTGTACGTACTCGACGAGCCGACCACGGGGCTGCACACCGACGACGTACGGAAGCTGCTGACCGTCCTGCACCGGCTCGTCGACGCGGGCAACACGGTCGTGGTGATCGAGCACGACCTCGACGTGGTCAAGACCGCCGACCGGGTCGTCGACATGGGCCCGGAGGGCGGCCGCCGGGGCGGCACCGTCGTCGCCGAGGGCACCCCCGAAGAGGTCGCGGCGCAGCCGCACTCCCACACCGGCCGGTTCCTGCGCCCGCTGCTGGACGGCCCCCGCACCGCGCCGGGGACGGGGAGCTGACGCGATGAAGACGGAACCCGGCACCACCCGCGCCACTGACAGGGATGAGGACACCGACGCCCCCGCACTCCGGCTGCCCTCCGGCGGGGACTCGGTCGACCAGGTACGGGACTACCTCAAGCGCATCGGCCGCGTCCGTCTCCTCAGCGCCGAGCAGGAGGTGGACCTGGCGAAGCGGATCGAGGCCGGACTGCTCGCCGAGAAGAAGACGGAGGAGGACCCGGGCCTGGACGCCCCGTACCGGAGGGAGCTGGACATCCTCGCTCAGGACGGCCGCCGGGCGAAATCCCACCTCATCGAGGCCAACCTCCGGCTGGTCGTCTCCATCGCCAAACGCTACAGCGGGCGCGGCCTCATGTTTCTCGACCTGATCCAGGAGGGAAATACCGGACTGATCCGGGCCGTCGAGAAATTCGACTACACCAAGGGTTTCAAATTCTCGACGTACGCGACCTGGTGGATCCGCCAGGCGATATCCCGGGCCCTCGCCGACCAGGGCAGGACCATCCGTATCCCGGTCCATATGGTGGAGGTCATCAACCGGCTCTCCCGGGTCCGCCGGGAATTGCTCCAGGATCTGGGGGTCCACCCCACCCCGGAGGAACTGGCGGAGAAAATGGAGGTGTCCGTCGAGAGGATCATCGAACTCGACGGCTACACCAGGGAGCCCATCTCCCTGCACACCCCTCTCGGCGACGACACCGCCACCGAACTGGGCGACATGATCGAGGACGTCGAGTCGGCCTCCCCCTCGGACATGGTCACGTTCCTGCTCCTCAGGGCCGAGATCCACGCCGTCCTCGCCACGATGACCCCGCGCGAGGCCGGCATCATCTCCCTCCGTTACGGCCTCGCCGACGGCCGTGCGAAGACGCTGGAGGAGATCGGCCAGGTGTACGGGGTGACGCGCGAGCGCATCCGCCAGATCGAGTCCAAGACCATGTCCAAGCTCCGCCACCCCTCCCGCTCCCAGGTGCTCCGGGACTATCTGACGGCCGACTGACCGACCGACAGAGGTCGGGCGTCACGGCGTTTCCCTCGGAGGGGTATCCGCCCCGCACCCGGCTGCCCGCCCGGCTCCAGGCCGCACGGCGTCAGGGAGTCACGGCCGGTCAGCGGACGATGCCGTGCTCCCAGGCCCAGGCCGCGATCTCCACGCGGTTACGGGCCGGCAGTTTGTCCTGGATCCGGCTGAGATGGCTCTTGACGGTGCTGAGCGAAAGACTCATCTGACCGGCGATCTCGTTGTTGGTACGGCCCCGGGCGACCTGGGCCACCACCTTGAGCTCCTGGGGGGTGAGGCGGCGCGCGGCGGCCTCGGCGGTCTCGGCCCGGGAGGGCCCGCTGAGGTGTTCCAGGAGTCTGACCGTGACGGACGGCGAGATGAGGGAGTCCCCCTTCACGGCGGCGCGCACCGCCTCTATCAGCAGCCGGGAGCCGGAGTTCTTGACCAGGAAGCCGCTGGCGCCGGCGCGCAGGGCACCGTAGACGTACTCGTCCAGATCGAAGGTGGTGACGACGACGATCTTCGTACCGGACTCCGGCGCACCCGGGTCCTGGCGCAGGCGCTTCGTCGCCTCCAGGCCGTCGAGCCCCGGCATGCGGATGTCCATCAGACAGACGTCGGGCTTCAGCCGGCGTACCGTCTCCACGGCCTCGATGCCGTCGGACGCCTGACCGACCACGGAGATGTCCTCCTGGCTCTCCAGGATGAGCCGGAAGCCGGTCCGTACCATCTCCTGGTCGTCGGCGATCACCACTGAGATGCTCAACGCGCTTCCCCACTTCCTCACTTCACGGGTATCGAGGCCGCCAGTTCCCAGCCGCCCTCGGGCATCGGGCCGCTGGTGAGCTCGCCGCCCAGCTCGGCCACGCGCTCCGACAGGCCGATCATGCCGAAGCCACTGTGCCGGAACCGTCCCCGGACCCGCTGCGGTCCGGTGGCGTTGTCCCGTACGCGGACGGTCAGCAGGGCGTGGCCGGACTCCTCGCCTTCTTCTTCCATCAGGACGTGCACGGTGCTGGCCGTACGCGCGTGCTTACGGACATTGGTCAGCCCTTCCTGGACCAGCCGTTCGACGGTCTTGGCCAGCCCGGGCGACCAGGCGGCGCTGTCGACGCCGTCGGCCACGTCCAGCCAGGCGTGCTGTCCCGGCGTGGGGAAGCGGTGGACCAGGTTCTCGATCGTCGTCAGGACGGGCGTGACCGGTGCGGGCGCCGCGGGGTCGCCGGTCTCCCGCAGCAGACGGACCATCCGGCCCATCGCCACCAGCCCTTCCTGCCCGGTCCGCTCGATGTTGGAGAACAGCTCGCGCGCCGTGCCCGGGTCACGCCCTGCGGTGTGCTCCCCGGCCTGGGCCTGGACGACCATGGCCGTGACGTAGTGGGCGACATGGTCGTGCAGGTCGCGTGCGAGGTCCAGGCGTTCGGACTGGCGCACCCGGTCGGCCGCCGCCCGGCGTCTGCCGTCCTCGGTCCGCAGATAGCCACCCAGCAGCGCGAAGCCCACCGCGAGCAGGGTGAAGAGCCGGTCGACCCCGTCGAGCAGCGGCAGTTCCGACAGCGCCGGAGCACGGCCTTCGAGGAGCATCACCGCCGCGGCCGTCGGCACCGCCGCCACGGTGAGCGGCAGGGGCCGCCCGTACCGGCAGACCAGGCACAACAGCACCAGCAGCCCGAGGAGTTCGGACCATCCGGGGGTGCGCTGGAGCACCGTACGTTCCACCAGTGAGGTGGTCAGCAGCGAGACGACCGCCGCGGTGACGGACAGCACGCACACCGTCCACTGCCGGCCGGCCCGGTACGCCGCCGGCACCGCGGCGGCCGCGCCCAGGGCCAGGACGCCGCTCGCGACGACCGCGAGCCCGACGTCGCTGCGGCTCACCACGCCCGTGTCCAGCACCACCGGCAGCGCGCAGACGCCCGCCACGGCGACGGCCTCCGGTGCGGGACGCGGAAGGGAGGGAGGCATGACGAGGAGGATAGACGGCCGTTCGCGGGGCCGGCCGTGGCGGCGGGCGGATACGTACTTTCGGCCGATGCCGCCGCGGCGAATGCAGACTTTCGGCGGCAGCGGGGCCCCGCGCCGCCTACCAGAATGAGCCACGTCCGAGACCAACTCCCCGGCCATGCACCAGGAGTCGAGATGCAGTTCCCCACATTCCGCGCATCCCCCGAGGCATCCGGAAAGGCGTCCCCTGAGCCTTCCCGTCCTTCCTCCCGTACGTACCTCAGGTCGCTGGGGGCCGCCGGCGCCGCGGCCGTGGCGGCCGTGTCGCTCACCGGGTGCGGGCTGTTCGGCGGAAGCTGGGACGTGAAGCTGGAGGTGACGGGAGCCGGGGCCGCCGACATCAGCTACAGCTTCTCCGGCGACAACGACGGGAAGACCGCCGCGGGGCAGCAACTGCCCTGGTCCAAGGCGCAGAACGTCGGATTCGGCTTCAACGACCTGGGAATCAAGGACGCGCCCCCCGGCACCGCCTGCCGCATCTATGTCGACGGCAAGCTCAAGGACGAGCAGAAGGAGCCCGACGACAAGGGCATCGTCTCGTGCTCCATCCACCTCCAGAACTGAGCCGTTGGCCCCTTTGCATCGGCTTCGTCCTCCAGCAGTACCACCTGCTGCCGGAGCTGAACGGCTCGGAGAACATCCTGCTGCCGCTGGAGATCGCGGGGCGCCGCCCCGACTCGGCAGCGCCCGCGCGCCGGGTCCTCCGTCCAGGGCCCCGGCGCGCGGACGGTAACAGCGACGGTGACCGCCGTCGTCCGGGCGCCCTCCGCCGTCGGGACCGGCGCTACCGGGTCAGCCCGCGAGCTGCTTCTTGAGGGCCTCGGCGTCGTGGACGGCCGACATCTGCACAAACTTCCCGTCGCGGATCCGGTAGATGGCGAACTCGTCGATCTCGATAGGAGCGCCCGTGGGCGCCACGCCGAGCCATTCCTTGGTGGGTGTACCGTGATTGACGGAGTGGCAGGCCAGAATGTCACCGTTGATCGCCACCTCCTTGATCTCCCATTGGAAGTCCGGAACGGCGTCGGTGATGCTCCTGAGTGCCGCGACGACGTCCGCGCGTGTGGCCGGCTCGCCGTGCGAGATGATGAACTCGCCGACGAACTCGCCCATACGGTCGAACTCGTGCGCGTTGAGCGCCTCGCAGTAACGGTCGTAGAACTCACGCATGTTGAAGTCGGGCATCGCTGCCTTTCCCACCCGGTGTCCGGGCTGTCATCGTGCTCATAATTCGTTTGTGGCACCCGTCGCGATCTCGCTGCGGCGGCCATTGCTCACAGATGCGGCTGTTCCAACCCAGATGCACTGCAACCGGATCAGCGCCGCTGGGACGCTGCAGACGCGGCCCCTCGAATGGCGGCTGCTCAGGTCTGGTTCTCGCCCCCGTCGACGTAGATGTTCGAACCGACGACATAGCTGCTCTGTTCCGAGGCCAGGAAGGCCACGACCGCGGCGGCCTCCTCGGGCTGACCGAAGCGGCCCTTGGGCACGGTCGCGGCGACATTCTCCTTGACGGCCCGGGCCGTCTCCTCGTCGCCGAAGGCAGCGGTGCCCCCAGGAGTCTCGATCCATGCCGGCGAGACCACGTTGACCCGGATGCCGCGGTCCTTGAGCTCGGTGGACCACGTCCGCGCGAAGGACCGGACGGCCGCCTTCGACGCCGCGTACGCGCCGAACGCCGCCACTCCGCGGTCCGCAGCCGTCGACCCGACCAGGACGACCGAGGCTCCGTCGTTGAGCAGCGGCAACGCCTTCTGCACGGTGAACATCGTGCCTCGGACGTTGACCGCGAAGGTCTGGTCGAAGTGCTCTTCGGTGGTGTGTTCCAGCGTCACGAACGCACCGGTCGCCGCGTTCGCCACGAGTACGTCCAAACCCCTGCCTCGCGCCTGGACCGCCTCGTAGAGCCGGTCCAGATCCTCCGGCTTCGCGATGTCGCCGACGACCGCGGCGGCCCGGTGTGCTCCGACGGTCTTGACCGCGGCCTCCAGTTCGGACGCGCGTCGGCCGGTGACGAACACGTACGCGCCCTCGTCCGCCAGCCGTACCGCGGTGGCCAGACCAATGCCGGTGCTGCCCCCGGTGACCACCGCCGTCTTGCCTTCCAGCTGTCCCATGTAGGTGTCTCCGTCAATCTCTCGATGCCGATCCGTTCGACACCGATACTGCGGGGCACCGGAGATACAATCCATGATGCGCAGTCCGGAATTCATTACGTATCGTCCTGGAGGTGTCTCCGGTGCTCGGATTCAAGGACCCCGTGGCTGACGCGATCGGCCTGCTGAGGCCCCGCACCGTGATCGGCCCCAGTCTCCGGGCCACGGGAGACTGGGCCCTGCGCTTCGACACCTTTCCGCACGTGCGGATCGGAGGCCTGGTACGCGGCACGTGCTGGCTGATCCTCGAAGGGCACGAGCCGGTGCTCCTGCAGGAGGGCGACACCTTCATGCTGGGAAACCCGCCGCCCTACGTGCTGGCCGGCACACTCGACGCAAGCCCGCGCCCAGCGGCAGCGGCGTGGGCGGGTGCCGAGGACGGGTTCGTGCACATCGGCCCGCGGTCCGAGGACGACCTCTACCTCTGCGTCGGACACATCGCCTTCGATGAAGGAAACGCGGCCCTCCTGACCGACCTCCTGCCGCCCCTTGTGATCGTCCGTGCGGCCGACCCTCATGGCAGGCGGCTCGCGCAGCTGATCGACCTTCTGGCCACCGAGGTCGGGGTCGCCGCCGCCGGCGGCCCCCTGGTCCAGAACCACCTCGCACAGATCCTGCTCGTGCACATGCTTCGAGCGCACGCCGGTCAGACAGACCGGCCCACCGGCTGGCTCAGTGCCCTGAACGAGGACGGCATCGGCGCCGCCCTGCGCGCCGTACACGCGGACGTAGCCCACTCCTGGAACCTCCAGGAACTCGCCGACATCAGCCACATGTCGCGTTCCGTGTTCGCCCACACCTTCAAGAGCCACGTCGGAGTCCCGCCACGGGAATACCTCATCCAATGGCGCATGAACCTCGCACGCGACGCCCTCGCCCGCGACACCCTGACGATCTCCGAACTCGCACAGGCCACCGGCTACCGGTCCGAGAGCGCATTCAGCACCGCATTCCGCCGCGTCGTCGGCTCATCACCCGCACACTTCCGGAACCAGGCACGACAACCCGCACACTCGCCCACGAACGAAAAGGGAGCGGAGTACGTGTGACAGCCGGCTCTTATGGAAACGCAGTGCCCCGCTCCGTCGGGTGAGGCCCATCGTGTACAGCTCCGCGCCGGCGAGCAGGGCGACGATCCTGAAGTGGCTGTGCGGGCACCGTCCTCCCTACGACGGCCGAGCTCGCCCGGAAGCGCCTCGTCGGCGCGGGGCGATGCCCGTGCCCGGGGAACGGAGCACCTTGTTGAGGAGGTCCGCACCAGGGCCTTCCAGCCATCTGTCGAAGCGCAGCAGGAAGGGGAACTCCGCGCGCAAAGCGTCGAGGTTCGCGTTTCCCGCCAGCCGGCCGTCGTCCACAAGTGCTTCCAGCTTGCAGAGGACCTCGTCCCGCGCAGGCAGTGTGTCGGACAGGCGACTGTAGCTGATCGCCCGGCCGGTGGCCCGGGTCAGGTGCTCGGCAAGGGCATTGCCGGTGAGCGTGCCCCCCGCGATCTCCATGGTGCGGCCGACGTAGCGGTCGGGTGAGCCGAAGACCGCGGCGACGATGCGGCCGATGTCGCGTACAGCGATGAACTGCATGGCCTGGTCCGGGCGCATCAGGAAGGAGACGTGTCCGCGGTCGAGGCCCATATCGGGGGTCACCAGGAGCTCCATGAACGTGGCCGGCCGGATGACCGTGCTGGGAATGTCCCGACCGCGTACACGGGTTTCCACACGGTTCTTGGTATCGAGATGGGCCACGCCCGTTGACGAACCCGCGGTGACTGCCGAACTGTAGACAAGGTGGGCGACGCCGCAGCGCTCGGCGATCTCGGCCACCGCCGCGCCGAAGCGGACCTCGTCCTCGTCGGTCACGTCGGTGCCGGCCTGGCCGGAGTTCGGCTGGACACTGAAGACGCCGTGGGCGTCGGAGAAGGCCGCGCGCAGCGACTCCGGATCGCCGAGGTCACCACGGACGGTCTGGACGCCGGCGGCGGAGAGGGACCGGGCCCGATGGCCGGAGGGGTCCCTCACGACCGCGCGTACCCCCCAGCCGTCGGCCCGCAGGGCCTCGGCGACCGATCCTCCCTGCTGGCCCGTGGCACCCAGGACAACGACGGTCTTATCGGTGTTCGTCACGACAACCGGCCTCCCCTATCGGCGAGCACAAACAGCACGACTTGCTCCACTCCTCCGGGAATCCGGGTGGCCGGCGCCAGTTTCCGGACGGCGGCGCCGTTGATCCAGCAGCTGTACTCCGCGGGCTTGACCAGTAGCCTGAAGCGCGGGGTTGCGGACCGAGTGGGCAGCCGGCGCGCCGGAGGCATCACCGTTACGTCCTCCGGGAAGCGACCGTTTCCCTCACTGTCCAGGAGAAGCGCGCAATGGGTCTGACAGGGCTCCGGCCGACGACTTCGGACAGCCCTGCGCTCCGGTCTCCGGGTCGTGTGCCGGCGCTGCGACCCTACGGATTCGCCGGTTTTGATATTCCTACAGGTTGTTGACGTAGAAGGTGACAAGCCGTTCGACGGCGGCGTCGACGTATGCGGGCTCGTCGTACATCTCGTAGTGGCCGGCGCCCTCGATCACCATCAGGTCGACCGGGTTGGGAGCCATCTTCCACAGCTGCATGCCGGCCTCGTAGGAGCCGGTGTTGCCGACGCGTCCGGCGAGGATGACTTGCAGTGGCTGGGTCAGGAGCTGGTCGACCAGGTGGAAGGCGTCATAGCCGAGCAGGAGGGAATCGCTGCGCGAGAGGCGGCGGTTGGTGGAGTGCTCGTTGCCGCCCCGCCCGGTGCGGTAGTAGGTAACGGCCTGAATGGTGTCGATGTCGGTCAGACCGGCCGCCGCGGCGCCCTCCAGCGTATCGGGCAGCCAGTTCACCCGGGTCATCTCGCCGGAGCGAGCCTCTTCGATGCGCACGTCGGCGAGGGCGTCGAGCGCGGCCGCCGGGCCATCGGACTGAAAACTGCGGAACGAGGTGCCCATATTGCCGGGGACGACCGTGCCGACAGCCTTGATGCGATGGTCCGTGCGTGCGGTGTGCACGGCATAGCCCCCGCCGGCGCAGATGCCCAGGACACCGATGCGCCGCGGGTCGATGCCGGGAATCGTGGTGAGTGCGTCGATGGCGTAGGAGATGTCCTCACCGCGACGGTAGGGGTCCTCGATATCGCGGGGCTCGCCTCCGCTCTGACCTTGGTGAGCGGGATCGAAGACGAGCGCCGCGATACCGCGGGCGGCGAGGCGAGATGCGTAGTTTGCACCGATCTGCTCCTTCACGCTGCTGCCGGGCGTGGAGAGCACCACGGCGCGCAGCGGCGCGATGCCGTCGGCATCGTCGGGCAGGTAAAGGTCGCCGGCGAGCTCGATCGGTCCGCGCGGGATCGCTATGCGCTGAAGCATGGACAGGCCCCTTCGTGAGACTATTGTTCCACGGCGACACCAGTACAAAAAGACCACTGGTGCAACTTGAAACTAATACAGAACGGTACCACTTCTGGATGGGGGTGCGCATGCCGGTCAACGGTGCGCAGCTGTGGACGCTGAACCAGCGACTGCTGAGCGTCGTGATGGATGCCTGCACGCAGGAGCTCAATGATCTCGGGCTGGAGACGAAGGAGTTCTTCGTCCTGGCGGAGGTGGCCGCGTCGCCGTACCCGGCAGAGATCGCGGCGGCGCTGCTGCTGCCCAAAGCGAGCGTGACGGTCTACGTCCGCAGCCTCGTCGCCAAGGGATTCATCCGGCGTGAGATCGACGACGCGGACCTGCGCCGCCACCGCCTCGTACTGACCTCTGCGGGCACAGAGGCGCGAGACCGTGCGCTGGCAGCCCTGGCGGCGGAGTACGACCGCAGGCTCGCGAAGATCACCTCGCGGGACCGCGCCGAACTGCTGCGCATCCTCCAGGAGATACTCTCGCCCGCATGAGTCCGCAGTGCGGCTGCCGACGGAATGGGAACGCCGGGTGTCACGTCGCCGGGATCGCCCTACACCGACAGCACCCTGGACGATCCGGTCGGCTCGCCCCCCTGACCGGCGATGTCGGGCAGGAGCGCAGCGGCAGGCCGTTCCGAGAGGTGACGGTGACGGGCTTCATCGGGACAAGCTCTGCCAGAACCGGGTTATGCCCTTGAGACCTCTCCGCCCGACCGGGCCTCCGTCGGGCGCCGTACCTGCCCGGGGCCCGCGGTGAGCGGCGGAATATCGACGGCAGTCAGCACGTCAGGCGTGCCGCACTCGGAGAACCGCACGGCAAGAGGCATCTGCTCGACTCCAAGACCTTGGGAGTCGCATGCGGGAAGCGAGCACCGGCCGCGTCACCGACCGCAGGGTCCCGTCCGGTCCCAGTACGGCTGGTGGCGCAGCTCTGCCCGCAGCCGCACAGCGTGCTCCTGGCCTCGGCGCGCGAACCTTGTGGGGCGTCCACGCTCAGCTCCCCGCGCACGATCAGGCGGCCGGTGGCACTGCGGGTGATCATGGTGGGCCGGTCAGGGGTTTCCTCCCCCGCCCTCCACGAGTTCGTACTGGAGCGCACCCGAGGGACAGCGCCGCACCACCTCCGCCAGGCGCTCGGCAGGGGCCCTGTCCGGCCGAATCCACGGCCGCGCTCCCGGGTCGAACACCTCGGGCAGGCCACGGACGCATTCGGCGGCGTGGAGGCAGCGCCCGGCCTCGAAGGTCACCGTGATCGACTCCGCCCGGTATGCCCTGCGCGCTGATTCACCGCTCATGACCGCCTCCTCCTGTCGTGCCCGGCTTTCAGTCACTGACCTTGCTGCGGGACTGATACAGCAGGTCCTGGTACTCGGGATGCCGGCTGATCCAGCCCGCGAAGAAGGGACAGGTGGCCAGCACCCGCAGATTCGCGGCACGTGCCTCGTCGAGGGCCGTGCGGACCAGTGCGGACCCGACTCCCGCGCCCTCGTGCTCCGCTGCGACCTCGGTGTGTACGAACGCGACGAGTTCCGGCGTCCGGATGTATTCCGCGACGCCCGCCACCTTGGACTCTCCACCGACACGGGCCTCATAGCGCTTCGCCTCCGGCACGTCGCTCACTTCGATCGTCATGCGTCCTCCTTGTGAGGTCTGTGGCCCCGCTCGACTCGGCGAATCTCCGTCAGCCGGGCCCCAGCTTAGCCCGAGTAGGTTGACGCATCAACTTAACCCCTCCATGGCACCATCGCCCGGCAGGCACCGGCCCCGGCGCCTTCCCCGCACACACGGAGGCCGGGTGCGAACCGAGGCATCTCGGCCACGACGGATGCCGCCTCACCGAGGGCCCGGTCCCGCCCCACATATAGATGAATTATCAACGACCTCGCTAGACTGCGCCCATGGACGCACCGCCACGCTGGCTAGACCCGGAACAGAAGACCGCCTGGGACAGCTTCATCCGCATGCAGGAGACACTGATCGGACGGCTGTCCCGACACATTCAGGCCGACTCCGGATTGTCGGCCTCCGACTACATCGTGCTCGTCAACCTCACCGAAAGAGGCAGCGGGCGGTTGCGCTTCCTGGATCTGGCCAAACTCGCGGAGTGGGAGAAGAGCAGGATGTCCCACCAGGTCACGAGGATGGCGAAGCGTGGACTCGTGGCCAGGGAGGAGTGTCCCGACGACGGACGCGGAGCGTTCGTCGTCGCCACACCGGCCGGTTACGAGGCGATCGGAGAGGCAGCACCCCAGCACGTCGAGCACGTCCGCCGCCTCTTTGTCGATGCCCTGCCCCCGGACGAGCTCAAGACCTTCGGCCGGCTCTCCCGGCGCATCCTGGACCACATGGAGAAACAGCCGGACTGACCGGGGACGGATGCGGCAACCTGCGCCAGGAAGGCACCCTCTGGAAGCACCCGCGGCCATGGGCGCGAGGAGCTTCCCTCCACTCCCGCCCCCCACTCCGGCAACTGGAGGGTCGCAGGGTTTGCTGAGCTTTTACGTAGGACCCTAAGCCAAACATGGTTGATGGGTCAACTTATGTCGATGCCGCCGCGAACGAAGCCGTCGTGCGTCAGCGGCCAGAACGCCTGGAGGCCGGGTCGGGCCGCTGAGGCCGTTCACCGAGGACCCGTGCGAACAGCGCCTCCCGCAGGGCCACTTCACGGGGATCGTCCCAGAGCCGGAATCCGGTACGGTTCATCGCGTACGCGAAGCCTGTACCGGTGTCCGGGTCCGCGAAGGCGAATGACCCACCCAGGCCCATCGTGCCGAAGGCCCGGTCCGACCCGGAGCCGAACCTGAAGGCCGGGAACGGCTTGACGTACCCCAGGGAGAACCTCGTCTCGACACGCAGCACCTCGTCGAACAGCCCGTTCGCCGGAGGTGGGGCAGCGCCGCGCAAGGCCTCCATCGTGGTATCGACGAGCCCCAGGGCAGCGCCGCCCGCTGCCACCTCGCCGTAGAGCTTGGCGATCGACCGCACCTGGCCGACGCCGTTGGCCGCCGGAATCTCCGCGGCCTGCACATCCGGCCGGTTGAAGTTCTCCACGGTGCCCAGCACTCGCGGATTGCCGAACGCCCTCGCGGTCAGGCTGCGTGGATTCGCGTACGCCCGGACGAATGAAGCCGGCATCGCCCCCAGGTGCAGCATCAACTCCCAGGAACGAAATCCGTGGATACGCGCGATCCGGTCGCGATCGGTGTCCCGCGGGAGACCGAAGTGGAAGTCGAGGCCAAGCGGTGCCGCGATCTCGTCGGCGAAAAACCGGCCGATACGACGTCTTCCAGGGTCGATCCGGCTGATGAGCTCGCTCTCGTACCAGCCCAAGGACTGGCCGTGGTAGCCATGCCGGGTGCCCGGCTCCCAGGCCGGACGCTGCTCGGCGAGAGCCGTGCCGAGGGTACGGGAGCCGGTCAGGTCAGCGAGCCCGAGTGGCCGGCTGATCGCCGCCAGCCCCGCCTGATGGGCGAGCAATTGACGAACAGTGACATCACCCTTGCCTGCGACAGCGAACTCGGGCCAATAGGCCGCTACACGCTCATCGTGGTCGAGCAGACCACGTGCGTGCAACACCGCGAGCGCGATGGCCGCCACACCCTTGGACGTCGAGAAGACCGGCACCATCGTCTCCGCCTCCCAGGGGAGACGCTTGCGGCCGTCGCGGTAGCCGCCCCAGAGGTCCACGACCTTCCGCCCACCGTGGTAGACGACGCAGGCGGCGCCGATCTCGTTACGTGCGGCGAAATTCTCGCGAAAGGCGTCGGCCACTGCGCCGTAGCCTTCATCCACGTCACCGCAGACCAAGCGGCCGGGTACATCGAGCTTGAGGACCACTGCTTCTCCTTCTTCTCGCGGCTCCATCCTGGCGCGGCGGATGACCTGTTCGTATGAATCCGAGGCGTCGCAACCGGACGCCGACAGCACGGGTGGCCGGCCGGGGCGCCGGGACGCCGCCTCTGAGGCCGGGATCAGGGTGCGCAAGCCGAGGAGATCGCTCTGGCCGATCGATACCGTGAGGCCGCCATAAGGCATGCCTCCTGGCGGCGCGGTCAGAGGCGGACCGCCGTCAAACGCTGCCCACAGCCAACGCACCCGCAAGCACGAGGATGCAGATTCCGGAAATTTGGTCGACCCGACGAGCGAACGTTCCCTTGTACGACCGAAGACGCCATCGAAGAATCCTTCCGGCTCCAACGTAGAGGCCACCAATGACGGCTTCGACTCCCATATAGGCCAGACCCAGAAGAGCAATGCGCAGCTCCGTATTCCGTCCGCCACTCGTGAATTGAGGGAGGAGAGCCGCAAAAAGCAGAAGCGCTTTGGGGTTGGTCATGGCGACCATAAACTCCTGGCGGGGAATCCGCCACCGATCGGCGCGCCCCCCTTCGTCCACGACGGCAGAAGCGTTCTCCGGTTTACGTCTCAGCGCTGCCAGACCAATCCAGGTCAAGTATGCGATTCCGCTCCATTTTATTACGGCCAGCATCCCCGGGGACTGCGCGAGGGCCGCACCGAGACCGAGCACGACGGCACCGATCAGCAGCGCGAAAGCAACAAGGCGCGCAAGGATTCCGACAAGAGCCCAGCGCGCGCCGGACCGAATGGCGTTACCCAGACCCAACAGCTGATTCACTCCAGGGATCACGGATATCAATACAGCAGCAGGGAGAAAATCCATCCAATAGATCACACTCCCAGCATCGGGCGCTCAGCCAACGCGCAGAACCGGAGCAACGCGAGATATTGGTCACGCAATACGGCCGATTTTCAGTCCACTGAATGAATCGGTTGATTGTCGACGAGGAACTCGACGGTGCGCGCGAGAGTCCTCATGCCGCCAGGGCGCCCGCCGAGAGGGCATCCCAACCCGCGGCGGGCGGCCACAAACACCATGACACCCATCTAGTTGACATCTCAACCATATGAGTGTCATGGTTGAAGTGTCAACCGATCGGTGGAGGCGGTGTGGTCGCGAGACCTGACCAGCCGGGCACTCCACAGGTCGCCCGGGAGAGGCATCCCGCCCTGTCGTCACGAGTCACCCACCGCCACACCACGACACAACGAAAGCGTTGAGCGAAGTGAACACGATGGATGTTTCGCAAATCGAGTTCGGTATCGACAGCTTCGGAGACCGGCCGCGAGACGACCAAGGCATGATCGTCTCGCACGCGCAGGCGATCCGCACCGCAGTGGCCGAAGCGGTCCTTGCCGACCAGGTCGGTATCGACGTTGTGGCGTTGGGCGAGCACCACCGACCCGAGTACGCGATCTCCAGCCCTGAGACAGTGCTGGCGGGCATCGCGACGGCAACGCGGCGCATCCGGCTCGCCTCGGGCGTGACAGTGCTGTCCTCGGACGACCCGGTGCGTGTGTTCCAGCGGTTCGCCACGGTCGACGCGCTCTCCAACGGCCGCGCCGAGGTGATCCTCGGACGGGGTTCCTTCACGGAGTCGTTCCCCCTGTTCGGGTACGAACTCAAGGACTACGACGTGCTGTTCGAGGAGAAGATCGACCTCTTCCACCGGCTCCTGGACGAGAAACCGGTCACCTGGGAGGGCACCACGCGCGCCGCCCTGCACAAGGCGGATGTCTACCCGAAGACCGATTCAGGGCGTCTCAACACCTGGGTAGGGGTTGGCGGGACACCGCAGTCCGTGCTCCGCACCGCTCAGTACGGCTTCCGGCTGATGCTCGCCATCATCGGCGGCGCCCCCGACCGGTTCGCTCCGTACGTGGACCTGTACCGGCGCGCCAGTGAGGAGTACGGCACGACCGCACAGCCGGTCGGGGCACATTCGCCCGGCTTCGTCGCCTCCACTGACGAAGAGGCCAAGGAGCTCTTCTACCCGGGCTACAAGGTGATCCGTGACCGGATCGGGAAGGAGCGCGGCTGGCCGCCGCTGCGCCGGGAGGAGTTCAACGCCGAAGTGGACCGCGGATCCCTGTATGTCGGCTCGGTGGAGACGGTCGCGACCAAGATCGCCCATGCCATCCGGGTACTGAACGCGGGCCGGTTCGACCTGATTTACTCCGCCGCCGGGACCGTTGCGGCATCCGCACGTCTACGTTCGGTCGAGCTGTACGGCACCCACGTCATCCCTCGGATCCGCGAACTTCTGGCCGAACAGCCCGCAGCCACGGCGGGAGCCACGCGATGACCGGCCCTGTCAACACCGTTGGGATTCTGGGAGCCGGGAAAGTTGGCACCGTCCTGGCGCGCCTGGCGGTCGCTGCCGGCTATCGAGTCCTGGTCGCCGGGTCCGGTGACCCCTCCAGGATCGCGCTTTCCACCAAGATCCTCACCCCCGGAGCGACCGCCGTACGGCCGGCCCAGGTGGCGGACACCGCCGACGTGGTCGTCCTCGCTCTCCCTCTCGGCAGACACCGCGACCTCCCCGTTGCGGAGCTGGAGGGAAAGCTGGTCATCGACGCGATGAACCACTGGTGGGAGGTCGACGGTCCCCGTGACGCGGTCCTCCCGCCCGGCACCTCGTCGAGCGAAGCCGTTCAGCGGTTCCTGAAGGGCGCACGTGTCGTCAAAGCCCTCAACCACATGGGATACCACGACCTCGAAGACGGGGCTCGTCCAGCCGGCGGCCTCGGACGCAAGGCCATCGCGCTCGCCGGTGACTCGCCCGAGGACATCGCGGTGGTGTCCGCGCTGATCGACGCTCTCGGGTTCGACCCACTCACCATCGGCGACCTCGCAGCGGGCGTGCGGCTCGAGCCGGGAACCCCCGCCTTCGGAGCCAATGTCGACGCCGATCAGCTTCGCGCTCTTACCGCCACTCCTGCTCCGGCAGAACTTTTGGAATCCTCGTAACAGACCCGCTTATCCGTGACGGTCGAGCACGATCTCGTCAGATTTTCAGGAGTGATGACACGCGCCACCCCGGCACAGCATGAGGCCATCTCCCTGATCGCATCGACACTGTGAGGCCGCGCCGTAAAGCGCTGCCAGGTGCGGCTCGATACCAAGACACTCATAACGCGGCTCTCACAGCGTGAATACTGCAATAATGCATGGAGGGCGAATGCGGCCGATAATTCCCGACTATTTGGCCGAAGTACTGGGAGATGTGGAATCGGACACGTCCGGAGAGCTGGCGGAATACATTCCTGAGCTCGCAGCAGCGGACCCCGAGCGCCTAGGAGCGGCCTTTGCCATGATTGGCGGAGAGGTCTATGGTGCCGGTGACATCGATATCGAGTTCACCATCCAATCAATCTCCAAGCCGTTCGCATACGCGTTGGCCCTGGCTGATCGCGGATTCGACTCCGTTCTCGCCAAAGTCGGTGTCGAGCCGTCCGGAGAGGCGTTCAACGAGATCTCCCTCGAAAGCGGCACCGGGCGCCCTCTCAATCCCATGATCAACGCCGGAGCGATCACCGTACACTCGCTGACCGGCGCGGAGAATCTGAATCCGGGAGAGCGTGTGGACCGCGTACTCCGCGGCCTCTCGGCGTTCGCCGGTCGTCGGCTGAGGATGGATGAGGCGGTATGTGCGTCAGAGATGGAGAACGCGCACCGCAACCTCGCCATTGCGCACATGCTCCGCAGTCACCAGGTCCTCACCGAGGATCCCAGGCCCATCGTGGACGGCTACACCCGCCAGTGTTCCGTGCTTGTCACCACACGAGATCTGGCCATAATGGCCGCGACGCTGGCCAACCGCGGGATAAACCCTCTCTCGGGTGAGCAGGTAGTTCCGGAAGCGGTAGTACGTCAGGTGCTGAGCGTGATGTTCAGCTGTGGAATGTATGACGCCGCTGGTGACTGGGCGACCCAGGTCGGCATTCCGGCGAAAAGCGGGGTGGCCGGGGGCCTGATCGGCGCGCTCCCCGGGCAGATCGGCATGGCCACTTTCTCGCCCCGACTGGACAGTCACGGGAACAGCGTTCGCGGCGTGTCACTGTTCGAGCGATTCTCTTCAGACATGGGCCTGCACGTGATGGAGGTCCCGGCGGCCGCGCGTGCCGTCGTGCGGTCCAACCATGTCGTCGGCAACGGCCCGAACGCGCCCCGGGTCCTGCAACTGCAAGGTGGCATCGGCTTTGCCGGAGCCGAGAGAATTATCCAGGAAGCCGAGGGAATTCCGCCTTCGGACGCCAGGGTGGCCTTGGACCTGACAAGGGTCCATTCGATCGACGACGTAGCACGGCGCATGCTGCTGGAGGTCGCGCGACGGCTGACGCTGAATGGTCACGAGGTCTACCTCGTCGATCCAGAATCGATCATTCCCGATCCAGACCCCGGCGATGGTGGCCGAGTCACCGTCGTAGCCGATGTGGATCACGCTGCCGCGCACACGGCGACCGCGGGAGGAGGCCATATCCGCTGAACACCCAGGGTGAGATACGCGTACCACCGCGGACCGTTGCGGAGCTGCGATATCTCTGCCCCACCCTCCGGTAACACACGTTCTTCATATGCATGTTCTCGGCCCGCGATCGGTTCGCCGGCCAGAAGGAGAAGAAATCATGGGTTACATCACCGTCGGCACGGAGAACAGCACGCCGATCGAGCTCTACTACGAGGACCAGGGTTCCGGGCAGCCGGTCGTCCTGATCCACGGCTACCCCCTGAACGGACACAGCTGGGAACGCCAGACGCGCGAGCTGCTGGCCCAGGGCTACCGGGTCATCACCTATGACCGGCGTGGTTTCGGCCAGTCGTCGAAGGTGAACTCCGGTTACGACTACGACACCTTCGCCGCCGACCTCAACACGGTCCTTGAGACCCTCGACCTGCGGGATGTCGTCCTCATCGGTTTCTCGATGGGCACGGGGGAGCTCGCCCGCCACGTGAGCCGATACGGTCATGAGCGGGTCGCGAAGCTTGCCTTCCTCGCCTCGCTCGAGCCGTTCCTCGTCGCCCGCGACGACAACCCGGACGGGGTGCCACAGGAGGTCTTCGACAACATCGCCGCGACCGGCAAGGCGGATCGATACGCCTGGTACAAGCAGTTCTACGCGGACTTCTACAACCTCGACGAGAACCTCGGCACGCGCATCAGCGAGGAAGTCGTGACCGGCAGCTGGAACGTCGCGATCCGCAGCGCTCCGGTGGCCGCGTACGCCGTGGTGCCGGCATGGATCGAGGACTTCCGCTCCGATGTCGAGGCGGTCCGCGCGAGTGGCAAGCCCGCACTGATCCTGCACGGCACGAAGGACAACATCCTCCCGATCGACGCTACGGGGCGCCGCTTCCACAAGGCACTCCCCGAGGCCGACTACGTCGAGATCGAAGGAGCGCCGCATGGTCTGCTCTGGACCCACGCCGATGAGGTCAACGCCGCGCTGCGCGACTTCCTCGCGAAGTGACGGTGAATGATGTGCGGTCACTCCGACTCCCCGGGCGACGACGCCCGGCACCGATGATCACAAAGTAGACGCATCAACTATATTGAGCCCTACGGCAGTCGTGGACAGGCGTGCAACCTGAGGAGAGAAGTCCGGTATGCGTAATCCGACCGTGGCTCAGCAGACGGTGGACATTCTGCGCCAGGCGGGCGTGGAGCGGATCTATGGCGTGGTGGGTGACAGCCTGAACTCGGTGGTCGACGCGGTACGCCGTACCGACGGCATCGAGTGGGTGCATGTACGGAACGAGGAGGCCGCTGCCTTCGCCGCAGCGGCGGAGGCGCAGCTGACCGGCAGGCTCGCGGTGTGCGCCGGAAGCTGTGGCCCTGGAAACACGCATCTGATCCAGGGCCTGTACGACGCGCACCGCTCCGGTGCGCCCGTGCTGGCACTCGCCTCGCACATCCCGTCCCACCAGATCGGCACCGGCTTCTTCCAGGAGACCCACCCGGAGCGGCTGTTCGCCGAGTGCAGCGACTACTGCGAGATGATCAGCACCCCCGAGCAGATGCCCCGGGTTCTGCGGATCGCCATGCAGCGGGCTCTTGGCAACAGCGCGGTGTCGGTCCTGGTCATACCGGGCGATGTCGCCCACGACGAGGCGACTCACCCGACGGGAAAGAGCGACCTGGTCACCGAGTACGGCCGGGTCGTCGCCCCGGAGGGACAGGTTCAGGCACTGGCCGAGAAGATGAACGCGGCACGGAAGGTGATGCTGTTCTGCGGCGCGGGGGTGCGGGACGCGCACACCGAGGTCATGGCGCTCGCCGAGAAGGTTGCCGCCCCCATCGGGCACACCCTGCGGGGCAAGGAGTGGATCCAGTTCGACAACCCGTACGACGTCGGCATGAGCGGCCTGCTGGGCTACGGCGCCTGCTTCGACGCGATGCACGAGGCCGACCTGGTCGTCCTGCTCGGCACCGACTTCCCGTACAACGACTTCCTGCCCCAGGCCCGGACCGTACAGATCGACCACAATGCGGGCAACCTCGGCCGTCGCACCGTCCTGGAACTCGGGATCCACGGCGACGTCCGGGAGACACTGCGTGCTGTACTGCCGTTGGTCGAGGCCAAGCGGGACCGTACCTACCTGGACCGGATGCTGCACAAGCACGCCAAGTCGCTGGAGACGGTGGTCTCCGCCTACACCCACGACGTCGAGCGGCACACCCCGATCCACCCTGAGTACGTGGCCGCGGTTCTGGATGAACTCGCGTCCGACGACGCGGTGTTCACCGTGGACACCGGCATGTCCAACGTATGGGCGGCGCGTTACCTGACCCCCAACGGGCGGCGCCGGGTGATCGGGTCGTTCCTGCACGGCACGATGGCCAACGCGCTGCCGCACGCCGTCGGCGCGCAGTTCGCCCACCCCGGCCGCCAAGTGATCTCGATGTCGGGTGACGGTGGACTGGGCATGCTCATGGGCGAGCTGCTCACGGTGAAGCTGCACGATCTGCCGGTGAAGACGATCGTATTCAACAACTCTTCACTGGGCATGGTGAAGTTGGAGATGCTGGTAGAGGGGCTGCCCGAGCACGAGACCGACCACGAGCCGGTGGACTACGCGGCGATCGCCCGCGGTGCGGGCATCCAGGCGATCCGCATCGAGCGCCCCGCGGATGTCGCCGAGGGGCTGAAGCAGGCGCTCACCCACGACGGGCCGTTCCTGGTCGACGTGGTGACCGATCCCAACGCGCTGTCGATCCCGCCGCACATATCCGTCGCGCAGGTCAGGGGGTTCGCCTTCGCCGCCGGCCGGACCGTGCTCGACGGCGGGGTCGGCAAGATGCTGGACCTGGCCCGCGCCAACCTGCGGAACATCCCGCGCCCCTGAGATGGTTACCGCACACGAACGGACGTAGCAGATTCGATTCGGCACACTCCAGCACGGCTCGCTGGGCATCGGTCACCGACAACGGCGGAATCTTCGGAACCGGACGACTCGTACCCGACCAACGAGTCTCCGACTCACATCACCGGATCAGACGAGTGCGTTCAGGCGCGCCACGTCGTCGTCGGTCAGGGAGAGCTTGGCGGCCTGGAGGTTCTCGGCGAGGTGTTCCAGGGAGGTGGTGCCAGGAATGGGCAGCACTACAGGCGAGATGTGCAGCAGCCAGGCCAGGGCGACCTGGGCCGGCGTCGCCCCTAGTTCTGCGGCGAGACCAGCGACCGGGCTGCCCGGCTCGGCGAGCTTGCCCATGGCGATCGGGAACCACGGGATGAACGCGATGCCCTGGGCGGTGGCGTAGTCCAGGACGTCCTGCGACTGGCGTGTCACCAGGTTGTAGAGGTTCTGGACGCTGGCGATCCCGGTGATGGACTGGGCCTCCTTCAGCTGCTCCACGGACACCTCGGAGAGGCCGATGTGACGCAGCTTGCCCTCCGCCTTGAGTTCGGCCAGGGCGCCGATCTGGTCGGCCAGGGGCACGTCGGGATCGATGCGGTGCAGCTGCATGAGGTCGATCCGCTCGGTCCGCAGCTCCCGCAGCGACAGCTCCACCTGCTGCTTCAGGTAGGCGGGACGGCCGACCGGCACGAACACACGCTGAGGCCGGGGCGGGTGTTTCCGACCTTGGTCGCGACGACCACGCCCTCCGGGTAGGGGTGCAGGGCGTCGGCGGTGATCCGCTCGGCGACCATCGGGCCGTAGGAGTCCGCGGTGTCGATGAAGTTGACGCCCTGCTGGTGCCGTAGCCGAGCCGATTGACGGTCAGATCGCCGCCGAGGTCGAAGGTGAGGGGAGTGGTCGTGGTGCGTTCCTCCGCGGTGTTGTCGGGTGGATCGGGGTCCGGGGTGTGATCAGGGGGCCGAACGGGGCCGAACGTCTCCCGACACTCGGGATCCCGACAGGGATGAGGCACCCCGGGAACTAACATGAACTATGGTTCATGAACCATGATGAACAATAGCTCACGTTAAATGCAAGTGCAGACCGCCCAACCGCTGGAGAGCTCTCGTGACCCAGGCCCGAGCGCCGCGCGCCGACGCGGTCCGCAACAGGAAGAAGATCCTCGACGCCGCCCGCGAGCAGATCTCGCTTCACGGTCCAGAGGCCGGAATGGACGAAATCGCCGCTGCGGCGGGCGTCGCCGTCGGCACCCTGTACCGGCACTTCCCGAACAAGACCGACCTGGTCGCGGCCGTCATCGCCGAGTATCTGGACGGAGTAGCGGCCGGCGCCGAAGCCGCCGTAGAGCGCGTCGCGGCTGGTGCACCCGCCCTCGACGAGATCACGCACTTCCTCCAGCACGTCATGGAGGCGTCCGCAGCCGACCGCGCCGTCAAAGCCGCCGCCCTCGTCCTCAGCGCCGACCCGGCTGACAAGGCACCGGTGGAACGCGCGGCGAACGCTCTGACCAGTCTTATCCAGACCGGTCAGGCCGATGGCGACATCCATCCGGACGTCACCATCGACGACATGTACCTGCTCTTCTCCACCGCCCCCACCGACCAGCCCGCCTCCGCCCGCGCCCGCTGGCTCACCCTGTTTCTGTCCGGACTCACCACCCACGGCCGTAGCGCCGGGAATTGAGCACCCGTTTCTGGGGTTGTCTCCGCGCGGGCCCCTCACCGGGCATGGGTCCGCGTGTCCTCAGTACCGGCTTGTCGGGCCGCCGGCAGTCGATATCCGTGACCACCGTCTCGGAACGGACCAGGCGAAAGCCCGTGCCAAGACCAAGAAGAAGGCCCAGCGCCGGAGGCCCGAGAAGCGGGCCCCGGCGGCGCTCCGCTCACACATCGCTCACGCAAGCCATCTCGCGGCGCCCCGGCCGTGTGACGCGTCATGCCCCGAGTAACACAAAAGGCCAGGTCACGGGCTATGTGACCTGGCCTTTGCCGGAGCCGCCTTCGGGATTCGAACCCGAGACCTACGCATTACGAGTGCGTTGCTCTGGCCAACTGAGCTAAGGCGGCGCGCCGTCCGGACCATCGTGCGGTCTGCGGCGCCGCCAAGTCTACACAGTTTCGAGGGGTGCTCCGTCCACCCCCGGTGCGTAGGGGTTCTCGCAGGTCAGGGTGGTCCGGGCGGGTCAGGAGCACTTCTTTCCGCGGGCGGGGGGCGTGCCCTCCAGGAGGTAGGTGTTGATCGCCGTGTCGATGCAGTCGCTGCCGCGCCCGTACGCCGTGTGGCCGTCGCCCTCGTAGGTGAGGAGCGTGCCCGAGGAGAGCTGGTCGGCGAGGGACCGGGCCCACTTGTAGGGGGTGGCAGGGTCGCGGGTGGTGCCGACCACGACGATCGGGGCCGCGCCCTTCGCCTCGATGCGGTGCGGGGTGCCGGTGGCTTTGACCGGCCAGTACGTGCAGTTCAGGGCGGCCCAGGCGAGGCCCCTGCCGAAGACCGGGGAGGCCTGTTCGAAGGAGGGGAGCGCCTTGATGACCTCGTCGGGGCCGGAGAAGGAGGGCGGGAGGTCCAGGCAGTTCACCGCGGAGTTGGCGAACATCAGATTGGCGTACGTGCCGTCGCTCTCGCGTTCGTAGTACGAGTCGGCCAGGGCGAGCAGCGCCGCCCCGTCGCTGTCCATCGCGGCGGCGAGGGCCTCGCGGAGCTGGGGCCAGGCGGACTCGTCGTACATCGCGGCGATCACGCCGGTCGTGGCGAGGGACTCGCCCAGCTCACGGCCTCCGCCCGCCGGGACGGGGCGCGCGTCCAGCTGTGTGAAGAACGCCTTCATCCGGTTCGAGACATCGGCCGCGGACTTCTGGCCCAGGGGGCAGTCCGCCTGCTTCACGCAGTCCTCGGCGAAGGACCGGAAGGCCGTCTCGAAGCCGGCCGTCTGGTCGCGGTTCAGCTCGCGGGCCGGGAGGGACGGGTCCATCGCTCCGTCGAGGACGAGTCGGCCGGTGCGCCGGGGGAACAGTTCGGCGTAGGTCGCGCCGAGGAAGGTGCCGTACGAGGCTCCGACATAGGAGAGTTTCCGGTCGCCCAGCACCGCGCGGAAGAGGTCCATGTCGCGGGCGGCCTCGACCGTGGAGACGTGCGGCAGGACCGTGCCGGAGCGCTTCTCGCAGCCCCGGGCGAAGTTCTTGAAGGACTCGGTCAGCTTGGTGGCCTCGGCCGGGTCGTCGGGGGTCTGGTCGACCTGCGTGTACGCGTCCATCTCGGTGCCGCTGAGGCATTCGACGGGCTCGCTGCGGGCCACGCCGCGCGGATCGACGGCCACCATGTCGTACCGGGCGCGGACCGGGGCCGGGTAGCCGATGCCGGCGTACGCCTGGAGGTAGCCGATGGCCGAGCCGCCGGGGCCGCCCGGGTTGACCATGAGGGAGCCGAGGCGCTTGCCCGGTCCCGTGGCTTTCTTCCGCGCGACGGCCAGGTCGATCTCGGTGCCGTCCGGCTTCGCGTAGTCGAGCGGGGCCTTCATCGTGGCGCACTGGAAGTCGGGGACGCCGCAGTCGCGCCAGGCGAGCTTCTGGTCGTAGTACTTCTTCAGGGCGGCCGGGTCGCCGGACACCGGGCCCGGGGCCGGGTTCGACGCGGACGCCTCCATCGGCGAGCCACCGGAACTGCAGCCGGAGATCAGCAGGCCGGCTGCGGCCAGCGCGGTGGCGGAGATGCGGAACAGGCGCCTGGTGTCCATCCAGGGATGCTAGCCGTCCGGCCCTGCCCGGGGTCCGGCCACGCTCGTACGGGTGAATCCCGACCGGTGCGGTTGATCTTGCGACCGTACGGGCGCGCGCCCCGGGTCAGCCCGCTCTCAGCGACACGGCCATCGCCTCCACCGCGAGCAGCGGCGCCACGTTGCGGTCCAGGGCCTGGCGGCAGGCGACGATCGCCTCGATGCGGCGCAGGGTCCGCTCCGGGGTGGAGGCGCGGGCCACCCGCTCCAGCGCGTCCTGCACATCGGCGTTGGCGAGCGCGACCCGCGATCTCATCTGGAGGGCGAGCACATCGCGGTAGAACCCGGTCAGGTCGGTGAGGGCCAGATCGAGGCTGTCGCGCTGCGTACGGGTGGAGCGGCGCTTCTGGCGGTCGGCCAGCTCCTTCATCACCCCGGCGGTGCCCCGGGGCATCCTGCCGCCCGCCGCGGCGCCGAGAGCGGCCTTCATCTCCTCCGTCTCCTTGGCGTCGACCTCCTCGGCCACCTGTTTGGCGTCCTCGGTGGCGGCGTCGATCAGCTCCTGCGCCGCCTTCAGGCAGCCGCCGATGTCGTCCACGCGCAGGGGCATCTTGAGGACGGTGGCCCGCCGGGCCCGGGCGCGCGGGTCGGTGGCCAGCCTGCGGGCCCGCCCGATGTGGCCCTGGGTGGCCCGCGCCGCGGCGTGGGCGGCGTCCGGCTCGATCCCGTCGCGCCGGATCAGGACGTCGGCGACGGCGGCCACGGGCGGGGTACGCAGGACGAGGTGGCGGCAGCGGGAGCGGATCGTGGGCAGGACGTCCTCCAGGGAGGGCGCGCAGAGCAGCCAGACCGTCCGGGGCGCCGGCTCCTCCACCCCCTTCAGCAGGACGTTGCCCGCGCCTTCGGTGAGCCGGTCCGCGTCCTCCAGCACATTGACCTGCCAGCGCCCGCCGGCCGGCGAGAGCTGGGCGCGGCGGACCAGTTCGCGGGTCTCCTTGACGCCGATGGAGAGCAGGTCCGTACGGATGACGTCCACATCGGCGTGCGTACCGATCAGGCTCGTGTGGCAGCCGTCGCAGAAGCCGCACCCCGGCTCGCCGCCCAGGGCCCGGTCCGGGCTGGTGCACTGCAGGGCCGCGGCGAAGGCGCGGGCCGCCGTGGACCGCCCCGACCCCGGCGGTCCCGTGAAGAGCCAGGCGTGCGTCATCTTGGACGCCTCGGGCGGGGCGTCGCCCGCGGCCTCCGCCGTGACCAGCGCGTCCGCGTCACGGGCGGCGGCGGCCAGCGTGGTAGTGACCCGGTCCTGCCCGACCAGCTCGTCCCATACGGTCATGCGCCGCCACCGCCCCGCCTTCTCGCGCCGCGAGCCTCGTGGCTCCTCGGCTCCGTCACTCCGTACCTGTGCCGTCCCGACGGGACGTGCCCGACGGGGCGTACCCGCTCGGAGTCCATTGTGGGGCCGGGGTCTGACACCCCGGCCCCACCGGGGCGGCTCCGGCCCCACCAGCGGCCGACGGGCAGCCGGCTGCCGACCGGCTAGCGGCGGCGCCTTCCGTCGGTGTCGCCGGTGTCGCCGGTGTCTTTGGTGTCGGCCGCGTCGTCGGCCGTCCCGTCACGCGGGCCGAGCAGTTCGTCCGCCAGGGTCGGCAGATCGTCCAGCGGCGTCTCCTCCGCCCAGTCCGAGCGGCGGCGCGGGCGCTCCGGCGGGCGCTGGAGGCGGGACTCCGGAGCGGCGTCCGGGTCGATCACCGGCAGTTCCCGCGTGCGCTCGTTCTCCCGCTCCCCGGAGGGCGCCGGGTCGTCCTCGCGGAAGAAGCCCCGGGGCACCCGGTCGGCCGGGTCACCGTCCCGTACGGGCGGCAGAACGGCGGTCTCGTCGGCCGCTCGCGCGTCCCGTCGAGACTCCCGCGGCCCGTCCCCCACCTGCGGCAGAACCGCCGTCTCGTCGGCCGCGCCGGGCCGGTCCCGCCCGGGCCGCGGGGTGTCCGGACGTACCGCCGGAACCTCCTGCGTCACGTCCTCCGGGGCGCTCGCCGGCTTCGTGAAGTCCGGCTTCCTGAGGTCATGCTTGATGACCGGGGTGGGGACCGTGACCTCGGCGGGTGAGTCCTCGGCCGCGGCGGCCTCTGCGGCCGCCGCCCGCTCGGCGACGCGACGCGCCTCCTCGGCCCTGAGCAGCGCTTCCTCCGCCTTGCGCTGCTTCTCCAGCCGCCGCTCCTCCGCCTCGGCGCGGAGCCTGGCCTCTTCCTGAGCCTGTCGCCTCAGGCGCGCCTGCTCCGCCTCGTACGCCCGCTCCTCGGCCTCGCGCCGCTTGCGCTCCTCCTCGGCCGCCCGGCGCTCCGCCTCTGCGCGCTCCCTGGCCTCCTGCGCCTGCCGCTCCTCCTCGCGCCGGCGCGCCTCTTCCAGCTCGCGCCGCTTGCGCTCCTCCTCCTCGGCACGGAGCTTGGCGAGCTGCGCCTGGCGCTCGCGCTCCAGCCGCTCCTCCTCCGCCTTGCGGGCGGCTTCCTCCTCGGCCTTGCGGCGAGCCTCCTCGATGGCGGCCTTCCGCGCCTCCTCCCTGGCCTTGATCTCGGCCTCGGAGAGTGGCAGAAGCTGGTCGAGCCGGTGCCGTACGACCTTGGTGACGGCTTCCGGCTCCTGGCCCGCGTCCACGACGAGATAGCGCGTCGGGTCGGCGGCGGCCAGGGTGAGGAAGCCGGTCCTTACCCGCTGGTGGAACTCGGCGGACTCGGACTCCAGCCGGTCCGGCGCCTCCGTGAAGCGCTCGCGCGCCGTCTCCGGGGAGACATCGAGCAGCACCGTGAGGTGCGGTACGAGCCCGTCCGCCGCCCAGCGCGAGATACGGGCGATCTCGGTCGGGGAGAGGTCGCGGCCCGCGCCCTGGTAGGCGACGGACGAGTCGATGTAGCGGTCGGAGATGACGATCGCGCCACGCTCCAGGGCGGGGCGGACGACCGAGTCGACATGCTCGGCGCGGTCCGCCGCGTACAGCAGCGCCTCGGCGCGGTTGGACAGCCCGGCGCTGGACACGTCGAGCAGGATCGACCGGAGCCGCTTGCCGACCGGAGTGGCGCCCGGCTCCCGGGTGACCACCACTTCGTGGCCCTTGGCCCGGATCCAGTCGGCCAGCGCTTCGACCTGTGTGGACTTCCCGGCGCCGTCCCCGCCCTCCACGGCGAGGAAGAAGCCGGTCCCGGCCGGGGCCTGTACGGGGTCGGCTCCGCCGCGCAGCGCGTCGCGGAGGTCACGCCGGAGCGGCACGCCGGACCGGTCGTCCGTCTTGGCCAGCACGATCGCCGCGACGGGCAGCAGCAGTGCGCCGACCAGCATCAGGGTGAACGCGGCGCCGTCGTGGGCGAAGACGAAGGTGCCGCTGGCGAGGCGGTGCGGGCCGATGGCCGCGGCGAGGAGGGGGGCGGCCACCAGGCCGAGCGCAACGAAGACCCTGGCTACAGCTTGCAGGTGTTCGGTGACTCGCTGTCGACGGTACTCCTCGATCTCCACATCGACCAGGGCGTGGCCGGTATACGCCACGACGCCCGCCGTGAAGCCGGTGAACAGCGCGAGGAACAGCACCGTCGCCGTGTCCGGCACGAGGCCCATGGCGAGCAGCGCGACGCCGGTGACCGCGATGCCCAACGCGAACAGCCGGCGCCGGGACAGGGCGGGGAACACCTTCGCGCCGCAGCGGATGCCCAGCGCCGTACCGCCGGTCAGGGCGAGGACCAGCAGTGCGAAGGCGACCGGGCCGCCGCCGAGGTCCTTGGCCTGGAGGACGGAGACGGCCACCGCCGACGCGACGGCTCCGGCGATCGCGCCGCAGGCGAGGACGAGCAGCGGCACCGCGCCCGTACGGCCCTTGTCCCCACCGCCGGAACCAGAACCTCCGGAACCGGCGCTCCCGGAACCGGCGCTCCCCGGACGGCGCAGCCCTTCGAGCGGGGAGCGCGGCCGGGGCGTCGCCCCGTCGGGCAGTTCGAGGAAGTACAGGGCGGAGACGGACGCCGAGAACAGCCCGGCCGCGACATACGAGCCGAGGGCCGCCTGGTGCAGCGAGAACCACTCGATGCCCATGCCCAGCAGGTTGCCGATCAGCGTCGCGACGAGCAGGACGGCGGCCGCGGCGGGGACGGACAGGAACGTCGTACGGAGCGAGAGCCGCCGCAGTGCGTCGAGGTGGTCCGGCAGCGGACGTACGGCGGCGCCCTCCAGCGGCGGGGCGGGGAGCAGCGACGGCGCGGCGCTCTCCTTGGCCACCGTCCAGAAGCGCTCGGCCACGCCCACCACGAAGACCGTGCTGAGGAGGATCGGGAGGGCGCGGTCGGGGGTCCAGTCGAGCCACAGCGGCGCGACGATCAGCAGACCGAGGCGGAGGACATCGGCGACGATCATCGTCCAGCGACGGTCCAGCGGCCCACCGTCGCGGTCGGGCTTGGCGGGCTTGGCGGGCCGAGCGGGCGTGGCTCCGGTACCGCCGGACTCTCCGGAACCGGCCCCGGCCCCGTCAGGCGCCGCGCCCGCGTCCCCGGGCCGCCCCGCCGTCCCGGACTTCCCGGCGGTCGCCGGGGCTCCCGTACGCGGTGCGACCAACGCCGTCAGCGGCCCCAGCAGCACCGCTCCGAACAGCAGCGTGGCCAGGATCCTGACGCCGAACACGGCGGCGACGGCGAACGCCGCGCCCCGGTATCCCGTACCGAACGAGCCCTCCGCGATCGCTGCTTGCAACGAAAGCAGCAGAAGCACGAGAACGGCGAGTACGTCGCCGATCCCGCCGACGAACTGGGCACCCCACAACCGCCGCAGCGGAGGAAGGCGCAACAGTGATCGAACGGCGCGCTCTCGTGAGTCTGCGGCAAGTGCGTCGGAGTCGGAGGAGGAGCTCACGACCCCTGGCTGCTCGGCTCGTGTCATCCGCCCAGCCTATCCGGAGCCGCTGACAACCCCGGAGCCCCGTCCGAACAAACGACCACCTGGCCACCCTCGCCCGGTCTCCCCGCCGCGCACGACGGCCATCACGCGTCCGTCGTGCGCGGCCGCAAGGAGTTCACGCCCCGCGGCCCGCACGCGTCCGAGCCCGCGGCAGCGCGCGTCGCACGGCGTGCTTCGCGCCATGCGCACCAGGCGACGCCCGTCGAGCGGCACGCGCCGGACACCGCACGCCGGACGGCACGCGCCGGCCCCGCACGCCCTGCGCCGGCCCCGCACGCCCTGCGCCGGCCTCGCACGCCCTGCGCCCGTCCCGCCGCCGCTACGCGACCGTCGTCGCTACGCGTCCCTCGTCGCCGAGCCCGAAGCCGACGACTTCTTCGCCGCCGTCTTCTTCGCCGTGGTCGTCCCGCCCGTTGCGGTCGCCTTCTTGGCCGTTGTCTTCTTCGCGGCGGCCTTCTTCGCCGTCGTGGCCTTCTTGGCGGGCGCCTTCTTCGCGGGAGCCTTCTTCGCCGCCTTCTTGGCGGTCTTCTTGGCCGGGCCCTTCGCGCGCTTCTCCGCGAGCAGCTCGTACCCGCGCTCCGGGGTGATCGCCTCGACGCTGTCGTCCGTCCGCAGGGTCGCGTTCGTCTCGCCGTCCGTGACGTACGGGCCGAACCGCCCGTCCTTCACGACCACCGGGCGCTCGCTCACCGGGTCCGTACCCAGCTCCTTCAGCGGCGGCTTGGCCGCGGCCCGGCCCCGCTGCTTGGGCTGGGCGTAGATCGCCAGCGCCTCTTCGAGCGTGATGTCGAAGAGCTGGTCCTCGCTGGTCAGCGACCGCGAGTCCGTGCCCTTCTTCAGATACGGGCCGTACCGGCCGTTCTGCGCGGTGATCTCGACACCCTCGGCGTCCGTCCCGACCACCCTCGGCAGCGACATCAGTCTGAGCGCGTCGTCGATGGTGACCGTGTCGAGCGACATGGACTTGAAGAGCGAGGCGGTGCGCGGCTTGACCGCGTTCTTGCCGGTCTTCGGCGTGCCGTCCGGCAGGATCTCGGTGACGTACGGCCCGTAGCGGCCGTCCTTCGCCACGATCTGGTTGCCGGTGACCGGGTCGGCGCCCAGCTCGAAGTCGCCGCTCGGCTTGGCCAGCAGTTCCTCCGCGTAAGCGACGGTCAGCTCGTCGGGCGCCATCTCCTGGGGCACGTCGGCGCGCTGGTGGCCCTCCGCGTCCTTCTCGCCGCGCTCCACATACGGCCCGTACCGTCCGACGCGCAGCATGATGCCGTCGCCGACGGGGAACGAGGAGATCTCCTTGGCGTCGATCGCGCCGAGGTCGGTGACGAGTTCCTTGAGGCCGCCGAGGTGGTCCCCGTCGCCGTTGCCCGCGCTCGAAGCGGCGCCCGCGTTGTCGTCGCCCTCGCCGAAGTAGAAGCGCTTGAGCCACGGCACCGACTGGGCCTCGCCCTGGGCGATGCGGTCGAGGTCGTCCTCCATCTTGGCCGTGAAGTCGTAGTCGACGAGCCGGCCGAAGTGGGTCTCCAGAAGGTTGACGACGGCGAAGGACAAGAAGGACGGCACCAGTGCCGTGCCCTTCTTGAAGACATAACCGCGGTCGAGAATGGTGCCGATGATGGAGGCGTACGTCGACGGGCGGCCGATCTCGCGCTCTTCCAACTCCTTGACCAGCGACGCCTCGGTGTAGCGGGCGGGCGGCTTGGTGGCATGGCCGTCGACCGAGATCTCCTCGGCGGCGAGCGCGTCGCCCTCGGCGACCTGCGGCAGCCTGCGCTCGCGGTCGTCCAGCTCCGCGTTCGGGTCGTCCGCGCCCTCGACGTACGCCTTCATGAAGCCGTGGAAGGTGATCGTCTTGCCGGAGGCGGAGAATTCCGCGTCCCGGCCGTCGCTCGACGTTCCGCCGATCCTGACGGTGACGCTGTTGCCGACCGCGTCCTTCATCTGGGAGGCGACGGTCCGCTTCCAGATCAGCTCGTACAGCCGGAACTGGTCGCCGCTCAGTCCGGTCTCCGCGGGGGTGCGGAAACGATCACCCGAAGGACGGATCGCCTCGTGCGCCTCCTGGGCGTTCTTGACCTTCCCGGCGTACGTACGCGGCTTGTCGGGCAGATAGCCCGCCCCGTACAACTGCGTGACCTGGGCACGGGCCGCCGCCACCGCGGTGTCCGAGAGGGTCGTGGAGTCCGTACGCATATAGGTGATGAAGCCGTTCTCGTACAGCTTCTGCGCGACCTGCATCGTGGACTTCGCCCCGAAGCCGAGCTTGCGCGACGCCTCCTGCTGGAGGGTCGTCGTGCGGAAGGGCGCGTACGGCGAGCGGCGGTACGGCTTGGACTCGACCGAGCGCACCGCGAAGGAGGACTCCGCCAGCGCGGCGGCCAGCGCCCGCGCGTTCGCCTCGTCGAGGTGCAGCACTTGGTCGGACTTGAGCCGGCCGTCCGAGCCGAAGTCGCGGCCCTGGGCGACGCGCCGGCCGTCGACCGAGTTCAACCGGGCGACCAGCGAGGACGGGTCGGACGGATCCCCCGGGCGGCCAGTGGCGAACGTGCCGGTCAGGTCCCAGTACTCGGCGGAGCGGAAGGCGATGCGCTCGCGCTCGCGCTCGACGACGAGCCGGGTGGCGACGGACTGGACTCGGCCCGCGGAGAGGCCCCGCATGACCTTCTTCCACAGGACCGGCGAGACCTCGTAGCCGTACAGCCGGTCGAGGATCCGGCGGGTCTCCTGCGCCTCGACCATGCGCGCGTTCAGCTCACGCGGATTGGCCACCGCGGCCCGGATCGCGTCCTTGGTGATCTCGTGGAAGACCATCCGGTGGACGGGGACCTTGGGCTTGAGCACCTCCTGGAGGTGCCACGCGATGGCTTCGCCCTCGCGGTCCTCATCGGTGGCGAGGTAGAGCTCGTCGGATTCGGCCAGCAGCTCCTTGAGCTTTCTGACCTGGGACTTCTTGTCGGCGTTGACAACATAGATCGGCTGGAAGTCGTGTTCGACGTCCACTCCGAGGCGGCGCACCTCGCCGGTGTACTTCTCGGGCACCTCGGCGGCGCCGTTCGGGAGGTCACGGATGTGCCCGACGCTCGCCTCGACGACATAGCCAGGGCCGAGGTAGCCCTTGATCGTCTTCGCCTTGGCAGGCGACTCGACGATGACGAGTCGGCGGCCGCCGTGTGCGGTCTCGCTGGTCGGGGACAACTTCGCTCTTCTCTCCGGTCGGCGCTGGGTGGGCCCGTACGGCAGTACGGCAGAACGGCACGGCGGGGCGCGTGACGGCCCAGCGGTGACGCTGCTTCGCTGCGGAGTGTGACGGTACAACCCGCCCCCGTGTCAAACGGCAAAAGACCGCAACGGCCACTCGAACGGTAACCCGACTCCAGCCGTTCCTGCCGCCCGGACCCCCTCGCCCGTCGCGTCGGGCCGCCCCGGCGGTGGGCACTCCGGGGCGCCTGATGACGGTCGGGTACGGGCGTCGCATGGGGCGCCCGGGACTCGTCCCCGCCGGGTCGCGGCCCAGGTCCGGGGCGCTTCCGCAGCAGGTCCGGGGGATGGTGGCACCGCACGCCGGGTCGCGTGAGTCCCGCCCGTCGGGGCGGGACGATCATGGCCTCAGGGCGGCGGCGGGACGGTGGATCGCTTGGATCAGATACGACCGAAGCACCACACGCCGAGAGCGAGAAAGACCACGCCCGAGAGTGTCGCGAGCGTGATGGACGCCGCAGGCCGCACGCCGTGCGCCACCGGTGCCCGGTGCAGGACGCGAGCGCCCGTCCACAGCAGCAGCCCGGCACCGAACAGCGTGAACACCACTCCCGCGAAGATCGCCGGCTCGCTCTCCACGGCCGCCTCCCGTCTCTCCGTGGCGCCAGTCGCGGGGCGCCGGGAATCCAGGAGGCAGATGCTGGCACCCCGGGACATACCCGGCGCGAACTCCGGATGAACGCGGCGCGTCGCGGGTCGTCCGGCGGCTCACCGGCGGGCGGCTCACCCCAGCGCCGGACCCGGTGCCGCCGCCCCCGGGGCGGCCGGCGTGGCGGGGACCGGGGCCGGCTCCAGGAAGCCCTCCTCCACCAGCAGCCGGATCGACTGCGGCGTCCGGTCCCGGAGCAGGACCGGGTCCTCCCCCATGAGCTGGGCGATCGCGTCCAGGATCCGCCCGGCGCTCAGGGACCCGTCGCAGACCCCGGCGAACCCGGCGCCGACCGTGTCCACCTTGGTGGCCCGGCGCATTCCGCGGTGCTGCCGGAGCACCACGTGCTCGGGGTCCTCGGCGCCCGGCAGCCCGACCTGCTCCTGGACGACCTCCGCCGCGAGCACGAAATGCTCGGCGAGCAGCGCCGCGTCGTCGCGCGCCCGCAGATAGTCCTGCCGCTCGAAGTGGGCCCGTACGCTCTCGCCGAGCGGCTGCTCCACCGAGTGCGGCCACTCCTCCACGACGATCGACGGCTGTGCGGCGCCCGACTTCCGGAGCGAGATCCAGCCGAAACCGACCGCCTTCGTCCCGCGGGCCTCGAACTCGTCCAGCCAGGCGTCGTACCGCGCCGCGTACGCCTGCGGATCACTGCGGTGGTCGCCGCTGTCGCGCAGCCACAGCTCGGCGTACTGCGTCACGTCCTGGACCTCGCGCTGGACGATCCAGGCGTCGCAGCCGCGCGGCACCCACGACCGCAGCCGCTCCTGCCATTCCTCCCCCTCCACGTGCTGCCAGTTGGCGAGGAACTGCGCGTATCCGCCTTCGTTGAGCCGGTCCCCCGCCTGCTGAACGAGCGTGCGGCACAGATCGTCCCCGCCCATTCCGCCGTCCCGGTAGGTCAGCCGGGCGCCGGGGGAGATCACGAACGGCGGGTTGGAGACGATCAGGTCGTACGTCTCGTCCCCGACCGGCTCGAAGAGGGAGCCCTCGCGCAGCTCGGCCGCGGGCGCCCCGGAGAGCGCCAGGGTCAGCCGGGTGAAGCCGAGCGCCCTCGGGTTGAGATCGGTGGCGGTGACCCGGGTCGCGTGCTGGGTGGCGTGCAGCGCCTGGATGCCGGAGCCCGTGCCCACGTCGAGCGCCCGGCCCACGGGCGTACGGACCGTGAGCCCCGCCAGGGTCGTCGAGGCGCCGCCGACGCCGAGCACCACATCCTCGCCGTGCCCCCGCGCGCCCGCGGCACCGCCGACGGAACAGCCCAGGTCGGAGACGATGAACCAGTCCTGCCCGTCCGGTCCGCCGTACGGCCGTACGTCCACGGTGGCGGTGATCCGGTCGCCGTCCCGTACGACCCAGCCGTCCGTCAGCGCGGCGTCCAGCGGAAGGGCGGCTTCCGCACGCTCCTCGGGGACCGCCCTCTGGAGCAGGAAGAGCCGGACGAGCGTTTCGAGCGGGGTGTCACCGCGGGTGGCGCGCAGCGCGGGCACGGTCTCGCTGCGGGCCAGCGCGGCGTAGGCGGAGGCGCCGAGCAGTTCCAGGAGGCCGTCGGCGGTGAAGTCGGCGGCGAGCAGGGCCGCACGGAGTCGGGGCGAGTGGTCGGGCGTGGGAAAGCTGGTCGTACTCACCCGCCCATTGTGGCGTCTCCCACTGACAACGGCCCGCGGCCCGGCCCCTGGACGTGTGAGTCCGATGGGGCCGGGCCGCGGGTGCCACGTTCGGGAGTGCGGTCCACGACGGGCCCGCGACGGGGCCCGCGGCGGTCAGGCGCCGCCGCGCGGGTCAGCGCTCGCTGCCCGCCGTCGTGGGAGAGGCGGACGCGCCACCCACGGTGGGCTTCTGGCAGCCGGGCTGCTTCGCCATCGCCTTGCCGACATCGCCGGACTGCAGCTTCTGGAGCGCCTGGTCGCCGCTCTTGCTGAGGGTGGCCAGTTCGTCCGCGACGCCCTTGAGGCCGTCGGCGAACTTCGCCTGGTCCTTGGTGTCCAGCTCGTCGACCTTCGTCTTGAGGCCCCCGTAGGACGCCGCGGTGGAGTTGAGCTCCTTGACGGCCTCCTGCTGGGTCTTCTCGCCGTCGGTGACGGGCGGGGCGCCCGCGCTGTTCACGGCGGCGCCCAGCGACTTGTACGCCTGGGAGATAGACTGGAAGGCGGCGGCGTCCGCCGTCTGGACGTCAGCGGGTTTACTGCTGTCCGAGGTCGCCTGCTGGATGGACGTGTTGGCGTCCGCGATCTTCTTTAGCTGTGGCTGGACCTGGTCGCAGACCTTCTTGGCCCAGTCGTTCACCTTGCTGTCGTTGTCGTCACCGCTGCAACCGGACAGCGCCATGAGCAGTACCGCACCGCCGGACAGCGTGGCCACAAGCTTCTTGTTCACCGGATGGGTCCCTTCCAAGGCTCTCGGCCCCGGAACATACACGCCGCCGGGGTGGCAGCCGCGCCCCGGACGTCCGGTACGTAGGCTATTGCAGCCATTTGCACCAAGGGAGAGACACCTCACGCGCACGGCCCGCTCCGGCGCGGCGCGTAGCGCCCGCACGCAGGGCCCGCACATGCGGGCGGCACGTACGGACGGCAGGTCAATCCGCGCCGTCCGTACGCACCTTGACCGGATCCGATCATGACCGGCGCCGATCGATGACCCGGGCAGAGCCGGATCGGCTGCCCGGTCCATCAGGCGAAGAAAAGTGACCAGAAGCGGTCATCCGGTGGCCGAAGGACGACCAACGGGTGACCGGAGGTCATGACGCCGCCACCGGATCGGGCGACTTCTCGCTGCCGCCGCCCCTGCCCTCCCCGCCGCTCCCGTCCCCGTCGTCCACGGTGACCGAGCGCCGCTTGGAGACATAGACCGCCCCCACGATGACCACCAGGGCGAGCACCGCGACCAGCGTGCGCACCCCCGCGCTGGCGTCGCCCCCGTAACTGAACTGCACGACCGCCGGGGCGATCAGCAGCGCGACCAGGTTCATCACCTTCAGCAGCGGGTTGATGGCGGGGCCCGCCGTGTCCTTGAACGGATCCCCGACGGTGTCGCCGATGACCGTCGCGGCATGCGCCTCGCTGCCCTTGCCGCCGTGGTGCCCGTCCTCGACCAGCTTCTTCGCGTTGTCCCAGGCGCCGCCCGAGTTGGCGAGGAAGACGGCCATCAGGGTGCCGGTGCCGATCGCGCCGGCCAGGAACGACCCGAGCGCCCCCACGCCGAGCGAGAAGCCCACGGCGATCGGCGTGAGCACGGCGAGCAGGCCCGGTGTGGCCAGCTCGCGCAGCGCGTCTTTGGTGCAGATGTCGACGACGCGCCCGTACTCCGGCTTCTCCGTGCGGTCCATGATCCCGGGATGCTCGCGGAACTGCCGCCGCACCTCGTAGACCACCGAGCCCGCCGACCGCGACACCGCGTTGATGGCCAGCCCGGAGAAGAGGAAGACGACCGCGGCGCCGAGGATCAGCCCGACCAGGTTGTTGGGCTGGGAGATGTCCAGGCTGAGCGTGAGTTCGCCCGCTCTGGCCCCGACATCCGCGACGGCGGTCGCGATGGCGTCCCGGTACGAGCCGAAGAGCGCCGCCGCGGCGAGTACGGCCGTGGCGATGGCGATGCCCTTCGTGATCGCCTTGGTGGTGTTGCCCACGGCGTCGAGCTCGGTCAGCACCTGGGCGCCCGCGCCCGTCACCTCGCCGGACATCTCGGCGATGCCCTGCGCGTTGTCGGAGACCGGCCCGAAGGTGTCCATGGCGACGATGACGCCGACCGTGGTGAGCAGCCCCGTGCCGGCCAGGGCCACCGCGAACAGGGCGAGCATGATCGACGTACCGCCCAGCAGAAAGGCCCCGTACACCGCGAGACCGATCAGCAGTCCCGTGTAGACGGCGGACTCCAGGCCGATGGCGATGCCCGCGAGCACGACCGTGGCGGGGCCGGTCAGGGCCGACTTGCCGATGTCCTTGACCGGTCGCCGGGTGGTCTCGGTGAAGTAGCCGGTGAGCTGCTGGATCAGAGCGGCGAGCACGATGCCGATGGCGACCGCGACCAGGGCGAGGAGCCGGGGGTCGCCGCCGTGCGTGAGGATCGACCGGTCGGAGACGCCGTCCAGCTCCGCGTACGAGGACGGCAGGTAGACGAAGACCGCGACGGCCACCAGGACGAGCGAGATCACCGCGGAGATGAAGAAGCCGCGGTTGATGGCGCTCATGCCGCTGCGGTCGGTACGGCGCGGGGCCACCGCGAAGATGCCGATCATCGCGGTCACCACGCCGATCGCGGGGACGATCAGCGGAAAGGCGAGGCCGAAGTCGCCGAACGCCGCCTTGCCGAGGATCAGCGCGGCGACGAGCGTCACGGCGTACGACTCGAAGAGGTCGGCGGCCATGCCCGCGCAGTCGCCGACGTTGTCGCCCACGTTGTCGGCGATGGTGGCCGCGTTGCGCGGATCGTCCTCGGGGATGCCCTTCTCGACCTTGCCGACGAGGTCGGCGCCGACATCGGCGGCCTTGGTGAAGATGCCGCCGCCCACGCGCATGAACATGGCGATCAGCGCGGCGCCGAGGCCGAACCCCTCCAGGACCTTGGGGGCGTCCGCGGCGTAGACGAGGACCACGCAGGAGGCCCCGAGCAGCCCGAGCCCCACGGTGAACATGCCGACCACGCCGCCCGTACGGAATGCGATCTTCATGGCTTTGTGGGAGACGGCCGTCAGATCTTTTTCCGGTTCGCCTTCGGCCGGTGTCGCCTCACGCGCGGCAGCGGCCACCCGCACATTACTGCGTACGGCGAGACGCATGCCGATGTAACCGGTGGCCGCGGAGAAACCCGCACCCACCAGGAAGAACAGCGAACGTCCCGCGCGCTGCGACCAGCTGTCGGCCGGCAGCACCATGAGCAGAAAGAAAACCACCACGGCGAATACGCCGAGGGTGCGCAACTGCCTGGCCAGATAGGCATTCGCGCCTTCCTGTACAGCGGCAGCGATCTCCTTCATGGAATCGGTGCCCTCACCGGCCGCCAGGACCTGGCGCACCAGTAGCTGGGCCACGAACAGCGCGGCCAGCGCTACGACCGCGATGACGATCACGATCAGCCGATTGCCGTCCGTGAGTATCGCGGCCGCGAGAGAAGTGGGGTGCTCGGACAGGTGTGGTTGGAAGTATCCCGCCATTCGTCCTCCTTGACGCTCAGCGTTCAAGATGGACGGATTGTAGGGAGCGGAACCTGATCAAAACAGAGCGCGCCACAAGGTAATTGACCTTGACATAAGGAATCACCCGGGAAACGAGTAATGGGATAAAAGCGTTTACTCAGCCGGACGGAAACCCGGTAGAAATAAGAAAGGCCCTGCTCAGCAGGGCCTTTCCCGGTACGGCCGGAAGGGGTGCGGCCGATAAAATGATCAGGACATCCGAAACGGTCAGGATGTCGCGACGGGCGGTGTCGTGGGCCAGCTCATCCGGATGACGCCGCCGTCGTCTCCCGAAGTCACCTCGACGTCGTCGACGAGCCCGCTGATGACCGCGAGACCCATCTCGTCCTCGTCCTCGGCGTCACTCTCGTGGTCGCCCGGGGACGCGCCCTCGCCCGCTTCCGAGGCCCCGGCGCCGCCGGCGCCCGTACCGGACACCCCGTCGCCGACCTCGATGGAGAACGCCTTCTCCTCCTCGGTGAGCACGACTCTCACCGGTTCGGTGATGCCATGACTGCGGTGCAGCCCGACCGCACGGCTGCATGCCTCACCGACCGCGAGTCTGACCTCGTCCAACACAGCTTCGTCGACGCCTGCCCGGCGAGCAACGGCGGCCGCCACCAGACGGGCCGTTCTGACATGTTCGGGCTGGGCGCTGAAGCGGAGTTCAACGGTGGCCATGCGATCCCCCTCGAACGTATGAGCGTGCAAACTCACGGGCGCGGGCACCCGGGCGCGACGGCCCGGTGCCTCTGCCCACTCCTCCGGAAAGCGACGTCCGACCTCAGTCGGTGGCCGCCACGGCCTCGTCGACCGTGGTGTGGATCGGGAACACCTTGGTCAGACCGGTGATCCGGAAGATCTTGAGAATGCGCTCCTGGTTGCAGACCAGGCGCAGCGAGCCCTCGTGGGCACGCACACGCTTCAGTCCGCCCACGAGCACGCCGAGACCGGTCGAGTCCAGGAAGTCCACGCCCTCCATGTCGACAACCAGGTGGTAGCTGCCGTCGTTCACCAACTCGACCAACTGCTCGCGCAGCTTGGGCGCGGTATACACATCAATCTCGCCACCGACCTCGACGACCGTACGGTCGCCACCAGGGCCGGACACATTGCGAGTCGACAGGGACAGGTCCACGGATCCTCCAGCACCTTGCTATCGAGCGGTCGCCCCTCGGGTCTCCCCGACGGAGCCAGGGGACGTATCGCCAGCCGCGATGGCATTCAATCACTTACCAGCGGTCATGCACGACGCCTTGGGCCCATTGTCCGTCATGCCAGTGACACACTCGATGCCGATGGCCAGGAATCATCGTCCCAGTGGACCCCCGCAGACCGGGGGCGAACGCCCCTCTCCCGGCACGGTCCTCGACCGCCTCGCCGCAGGGGCGGGCCGTGCTGCGCGCATCACCCATACGGAGCACCTGCCCCCACGTGAGGGCCGTCATGCCGTGTGGCCCGATCGCATCCGCGCGGAAGTGATCAACGCCATTCAGCGGGCGGGCGTCGAGCACCCGTGGACGCATCAGGCGGTGGCCGCCGAGCACGCCCTGGACGGCGAGTCCGTCGTCATCGCCACGGGAACGGCCTCCGGCAAGTCGCTCGCCTACCTCGCCCCCGTGCTGACCACCCTCCTCGACGGCTCCGAGGCGCCCAACGGCCGTGGCACCACGGCGCTCTACCTCGCCCCGACGAAGGCCCTCGCCGCCGACCAGCGGCGCGCGGTGAAGGCCCTCGCGGCCCCGCTCGGCAACGGCGTGCGCCCCGCCGTCTACGACGGCGACACCCCCGTCGAGGAGCGCGAATGGGTCCGGCAGTACGCGAACTACGTACTGACCAATCCCGACATGCTGCACCGGGGCATCCTCCCCTCCCACCCCCGCTGGGCCTCCTTCCTGCGCGCGCTGCGCTATGTCGTCATCGACGAGTGCCACACCTACCGCGGCGTCTTCGGCTCGCACGTCGCCCAGGTGCTGCGCCGACTCCGCCGCGTCTGCGCCCGCTACGGCGCGCACCCGGTCTTCCTCCTCGCCTCGGCCACCGCCGCCGAACCCGCCCAGGCCGCGGGCCGGCTCACCGGTCTGCCCGTGCGCGAGGTCGCCGACGACGCCTCCCCCCGGGGCGAACTGGTCTTCGCCCTCTGGGAGCCCCCGCTCACGGAGCTCCACGGCGAGCGCGGCGCGCCCGTACGCCGTACCGCCACCGCCGAGACCGCCGACCTCCTCACCGACCTCACCGTCCAGGGCGTCCGTACGGTCGCCTTCGTACGGTCCCGGCGCGGCGCCGAACTGATCTCCGTCATCGCCCGGGAACGCCTCGCGGAGGTGGACCGCTCGCTGGCCCGCCGGGTCGCCGCCTACCGGGGCGGATATCTCCCGGAGGAACGCCGCGCGCTGGAGAACGCCCTGCACTCCGGCGAGCTCCTCGGCCTCGCCGCCACCACCGCCCTGGAGCTGGGCATCGACGTCTCCGGCCTGGACGCCGTCGTGATATCCGGCTACCCCGGCACCCGGGCCTCGCTCTGGCAGCAGGCGGGCCGGGCGGGCAGATCGGGACAGGGCGCGCTGGCCGTTCTCGTCGCCCGGGACGACCCTCTGGACACCTTCCTGGTCCACCACCCCGAGGCGCTGTTCCAGCAGCCGGTGGAGTCCACCGTTCTCGATCCGGACAATCCGTACGTCCTCGCCCCCCATCTCTGCGCCGCGGCGGCCGAACTCCCCCTCACCGAGGACGACCTGACGCTCTTCGGCCCGGCCGCGCCCGCCCTGCTGCCGCAGCTGGAGTCCGCGGGGCTGCTCCGCCGCCGCGCCGCCGGCTGGTACTGGACCCGCCGCGAGCGGGCCGCCGATCTCGCCGACATCCGGGGCGAGGGCGGGCGTCCGGTCCAGATCGTCGAGGCGTCGACCGGACGGCTGCTCGGCACGGTCGACGAAGCGGCCAGCCACACCGCCGTCCACGACGGCGCCGTCCACCTCCACCAGGGCCACACCTATCTGGTGAAAAACCTCGACCTGTCGGATTCGGTCGCCCTGGTCGAGGAGGCCAACCCGCCGTACTCCACCACCGCGCGCGACACCACCGCCATCTCCGTCCTCGAAACCGACACCGAGATCCCGTGGGGCACCGGACGCCTGTGCTACGGCTCCGTCGAAGTCACCAACCAGGTCGTCTCCTTCCTGCGCCGCCGGCTCATCACCGGCGAAGTGCTCGGCGAGAGCAAGCTCGATCTGCCGCCGCGGACCCTGCGCACCCGGGCCGTGTGGTGGACGGTCACCGAGGACCAGCTCGACGCGGCCCGGGTCAACCCCGAGCAGCTCGGCGGCGCGCTGCACGCCGCCGAACACGCCTCCATCGGCATGCTGCCGCTCTTCGCCACCTGCGACCGCCGGGACATCGGCGGCGTCTCCGTACCGCTCCACCCGGACACCCTCCTGCCGACCGTCTTCGTGTACGACGGCCACCCCGGCGGCGCGGGATTCGCGGAACGCGCCTTCCGTACGGCCCGCGCCTGGCTCACCGCGACCCGTGAGGCCATCGCCTCCTGCGAGTGCGAGGCGGGCTGCCCGTCCTGCATCCAGTCGCCCAAGTGCGGCAACGGCAACGACCCGTTGCACAAGCGGGGCGCCGTACGGCTGCTGACCGAACTGCTCAGGGCGGCACCCCCGGATCCGGAGGAAGCGGAGGCCCAGGGTCCGGCGCATCCCGCGGAGGAAGCGGATCCGGCGGATACCCCGATCGCGGCGGACCGGCCCGCGCCCTGACCGTGGGCGCGTACGGACCGAACCGCGCGGTGGCCGTCACCTCCGCGATCTCCCCGCTCAGCACGCACCGGATCACCCGCGCCCCCTGCGCCGCCGCTACCTCGGCCGCCCGACGGCAGGCGTCGGCCGGGCCGCTCGGCGCGCGGTCGGCCGCGGCGAGCGCCGCCAGATCCGCGGCGGCCCCCGCGCGGTGGCGCGTGACGACCGCCTGCCCCATCGCGAGCACCGCCGCGAAGACCACACACATCGTGGTCGCCGCCATGGCCGCCCACACCGTCGCCGCGCCCCGGTCCCGGCTCATGGAGTCGCCCCAGTCGGTTCCGGGCCGCCTGACGCCCCTTCAGGGCCGCCCTGGGCGTCCTCCGCCGGCGCGACCGCCTCCGAGGCGAGCGTCAGGGCCAGTGAGCCCGGCCCGGGCGCCGGCGCCTCCACCCGGACCCGCCACACATCGCCCGTACGGTCCAGGGTGACCCTGGCCCCCCGCGGGGCGGCCGAACGGGCTGCGGCCAGCGCCGTGGCCCGTGGCTCGGACCTCGCCGCCGCCCGCGCCCCCGCCCTGGCGGCGTCCACGCACTGGATCTGCGCGGCTGCCGCCGTCAGACCCCAGACCAGCGACAGGGTGAAGACCACCAGCGCGGGCACCGCCACGGCCGCCTCCGCCGTCACCGAGCCCCGATCTGCCCCTCCCGCCCGGACGGGACGCCCCCGGGCCGTACGCACCGACTCAGAACTGCGCACCGAGCGCCCTGCCGATCAGCCCCTCCAGCGCCCCCGAGACGGACCCGCTGGTGACCACCCGGTAGAGCACCGCCGCGAAGGCGCAGGCGGCGATCGTCCCCACCGCGTACTCGGACGTGGTCATCCCCGTATCGGCCCGCGCCCGCCGCAGCAGTGCGCGGAGCAGCCCGTCCCTTCGCCGTACCGGTCGCGCCTCTCGCGTCTGTCGTGTCCACATGTGACTCTCCCCGTCCTCCGTGATAAATCATTGGAAAATGCTGGAAATCATCAACGGCACAGATCAGTTGCCGCTCAGCAGTCCGCTCGCCAGACCGATCACCACCGGGGCCACCCCCACCGCCAGGAAGGCGGGCAGGAAGCACAGCCCCACCGGTGCGGTGATCAGCACTTGGGCCCGCTGAGCCCTGGCCACGGCCTCCCGTGACCGGGCCGCCCGGAAGCCGTCGGCCAGCCGGGACACCGGCTCCGCCGCCGGCGCTCCGGTGGCGGACGCCCGCTCCAGGCAGCGGGCCAGCCCGGCGGCGCCCGGTATCGCGCCGAACCGCCCCCACGCCGCCGCCGGTTCACCACCGAGCCGGATCTCCGCCGCCGCACGCGCCAGCCCGTCACCGACGGGGCCGCCCAGCGACTCCCCGACGGCCTCCGCCGCCTCGCGCGGTCCGGCCCCTGCCGCGACGCAGGCGGCCAGCAGATCGGCCGCGAGCGGAAGCTGCCGCGCCGCCGCGCCGGCCGAGGAGCTGTCGCCGGAGCGGTCCGTACGCAGCCATCTCCGGGCCCCGTACGCCCCGGCCAGCCCGACCGCGAGCCCCGCCATCCCGCCGACCAGGGCCCAGGCGATGAGCACCACACCCAGCGGCGGACCCCAGCGCCCTGCCCGTTCCACCGTCCACGGGCGCGCCCGCGACGGCCGCTGTACGTGCCCGGCCTCCAGGAGCACGGCCAGCCGCCGACGGACCCGCCGTCCGCTCCGCCCAACCGACACCGCGACGAACAGACACCCCATGGCGACCGACACCAGGACCGCCGTCCACAGCCCGGGAACGAGCGCGGCACTCATGACGCCTCGCCGATCCGTACGATCCGGGCGGCCCACCACAGCCCGGCGGCCTCCAGCAGGCCGCCCACCGCCAGACAGCCCAGACCGGCCGGGGTGTGCAGCAGCACGCGCAGCGGATCCGCGCCCAGCGCCCAGCCCATGGCCAGCCCCACCACAGGCAGCAGTGCCAGCACGACCACCGTCGACCAGGCGCCCGCCAACTGCGCGCGCAGGCCCTCCCGCTGCTCGCTCTCCGCCCGAAGGGCCGCCTCCAGCCGGTCCAGCCCGGCGGCCAGCCCCGCGCCGCCGTCCACCGCCACCCGCCAGCAGGCCGCGAGCCCCACCAGGCCCTCCGCCCCCGGCTCACGCGCCCCCCGCCGCAGCACGTCCGGCACATCGCCGCCGAACCGGGCCGCCGCCAGTACGGCGGGCTCGGCGCCGCCCAGTCCGCCGGTCGAGGCCGCCGCGACCAGCAGGGCCTGCACGGGCTGGAGTCCCGCCCGTAACTCACCCGCGGCGGCGCCGCAGAGCGCCACGATCCCGGCGGCGCGCCGCTCCCGCTCCTTACGCCGCTCGCCCGCCCGCAGCCGCCGCCCCACCAGCGGCACCGCAAGCGCGCCGCCGAGCAGCGGCAGCACAGACTCACCCACCAGGGCGAGCAGCAACGCAGGGGGCAGGCACCACCACTCCCGAGGCATCCCCCGCGCCCTGTCCCGGAGCCGCGGAAGCAGCCGCTCCCACGAAGGCTCCCCGGGCGCCGGTCCCCCGGGCGTGCCGCCGGACGCCAGCAGCAGCCTGGCCCGGCGCAGCCCTCTCTCCTCGCGGGCCGTCAGCCGGACCGCGGCCACCGCGCACGGCACCGCCGCACACGCGAGGGCCGTCATGGACACCGCGGTCACAGCGCACCTCCGAGCAGCGCCCGCAGCCGCGGCCAGCCGCGGTCGTGCGCGAAGGCGTCAACGCGCCACCGCAGCGCGGGTACCGGCACCACGAGTCCGGCGGCGTCCCGTTCCAGCACATGCACCTCGGCGAGCCTCCTGTGCCCGTCGCGGTCCCGCACCAGATGGATCACGACGGACAGCGCCGCCGCCAACTGGCTGTGTAGGGCAGCCCGGTCCAGCCCCGCCGCCGTTCCGAGGGCCTCCAGCCGCGCGGGTACGTCCGCGGCCGTGTTGGCATGCACCGTGCCGGAGCCTCCTTCGTGTCCCGTATTGAGGGCGGCCAGCAGTTCGGTGACCTCCGGTCCTCTGACCTCACCGACGACCAGCCGGTCCGGCCGCATCCGCAGTGCCTGGCGGACCAGGTCCCGCAGGGTCACCAGGCCAGCGCCCTCCTGGTTCGCCGGGCGGCCCTCCAGCCGCACCACATGCGGATGGTCCGGCCTCAACTCGGCCGAGTCCTCGGCCAATACGATCCGCTCGCGTGCTCCGACCAGACCGAGCAGGGTGGACAGCAGGGTCGTCTTCCCCGTGCCCGTACCGCCGCTGATCAGGAAGGAGAGCCGGGCGTCCAGCAGCGCGCGGAGCAGCCGCTCGCCGCCCGGCGGAATCGTCCCGGCCCGGGTCAGCTCCGCGAGCGAGAACGCCTTGGGGCGCACCACCCGCAGCGACAGACAGGTCGAGCCGATGGCGACCGGGGGCAGCACCGCGTGCATCCGTGTGCCGTCCGGGAGCCGGGCGTCGACCCAGGGCCTGGCGTCGTCGAGCCTGCGCCCGGCCACGGCGGAGAGCCGCTGCGCCAGTCTCCGTACGGACGCCGCGTCCGCGAAGGACACCGTCGTCAGTTCGAGTCCGCCGCCCCGGTCCACCCACACCCGGTCGGGTGCGGAGACCAGCACATCCGTCACGGACGGATCGGCGAGCAGTGGTTCCAGCGGGCCGCTGCCCACCAGCTCGCACCGCAACTCCTCTGCGGCGCCGAGCACTTCCGAGTCGCCCAGCAGCCGTCCCTGCGCCCGCAGGGCGGCGGCCACCCCGGCCGGGGTCGGTTCGGCCCCGCTCTCCGCGAGCCGCTGCCGCACCGCGTCGAGCAGTCCGCCGGCCCCGGAGGGGGAGAGGGGCCTCAGGGGCATCGTGGAGGTCATGCGGGCACGCTCCCGTCCGCGGCGAGGGCCCGCTCCCAGAAGGCCGTGCAGAACGCCGCGAGCGGCCCGCGCCCCCGGCCTCCCGGCGGCGCTCCGCTCTCCAGCGCCTCCGACAGCCCCGGCTCCAGCGGCATTTCACCCGCCAGCGGAAGGCGGAGCGCGTCGGCGATCCACTGCCCGTCGAGGCCTGCGGCGTAGGGCCCACGGACCACCGCGCGCAGGTCATGAAGGACCATGCCCACCGCCGAGGCCACCCGCCCGGCCGCCGCGACGGCCCGCAGCTCCGCGGGGACCACCAGCAGCCCCACGTCCACCTGGGCCAGCGCCTCGGCCATGGCCTCGTCCACTCTGCGCGGGAGATCCACGACGACCACACCGCCGCGCCTGCGGGCCGCGGCCAGCACCGATCTCATGGCCTCCGGCCTGACCACCACGGAATCTCCACGATCCCAGCTGAGAACCCTCAGTTGGTGCAGTAAGGGCAGCGACTCCTCCAGGGCACCGCCCGCGACCCTCCCCTTGGAAGCCGCGAAATCCGGCCACCGCCGCCCCTCGGTCTGTTCACCGCCGAGCAGCACGTCGAGCCCTCCGCCGAGCGGATCGCCGTCGACGAGCATCGTGCGCTCGCCCTCGCGCGCCGCGGTGACGGCCAGCGCGCAGGCGAGTGTGGAGGCCCCGGCGCCGCCCCTGCCGCCGATCACCCCGACGGTCAGCGCCGACTTCCCCACGCCCTCGGCGGCGTCCGCGATACGGTCCACCAGCCAGTTCTCCGCGTCCGGCAGCCGCAGCACACACTCGGCGCCGATCTCCACCGCACGCCGCCACACGTCCGGGTCGTCCTGGTCCTTCCCGACCAGCATCACCCCGCGCCTGCGCGCGGCCCCCCGGCAGCGGACCGCCGCGTCGTCCCCGACGAGGACCATCGGCGCGTCCTCCCAGGAGCCCTTCCGCTCCGGCACCGCGTGGTGCACCTCCGGCTCGGCGCCGGCCGCGGCGCACAGGCGCAGCAGGTCGTCGAGCAACTCCGCGTCCTCGGTGAGGATCAGCGGTCCGGCACGGTGTCCGTCGGGCCCGCGCGAGCGATCGGATGTCATGGATCCAGCCACGATCTCCGCCCCCTATCTCTGACGTGATCCGGTATCCGCGAGCGCTTCTCTCCGCGATCTCGCACTGATCCGGTATCCCTGATTCCGGCTTCCGCGAAGTTCGCGGCCGGAATCACCGTGCAGGACAACAAGAAATCGTGTGGATCTTGCTGAAAAACTGTGGACAACTCACCAGTTGTGAATATCCCGGTAGCTCATACCGGTGACTTCCGGAGCGGAGCGCTTTGACTACGCACCGTGACGGGCATGCTGGTGGCGAGGTCGTCGCGCGGAGAGATCAAAGAGAGGGGGACGCCGTGGCGCGAAGGCCCAAAACGGGTCCGGACATGCGACGACCCCCGCCGGGGGGGAGAGCGGGGGTCGTCCCCACGGCCGACTCGGGGGGGGAGGAGCCGGACCGGGTTAGCACGGTCGCGAACGATCCGTGACTTCCATGGTGTACCCGAGAGCCTTCTCAAGCAAACCCACGCGCCGCACCTTACGCCGAATGGTGGGCGCATATGCTCGACCCCGTGGAAAACCACTCCTTGCCGCGCACAGCAGCCTTCTTTGACCTGGACAAGACGGTCATTGCGAAGTCTTCGACGTTGACCTTCAGCAAGTCCTTCTACCAAGGCGGCCTGATCAACCGCCGCGCCGTACTGCGCACCGCGTACGCACAGTTTGTCTTCCTCGCCGGAGGGGCGGACCACGACCAGATGGAGCGGATGCGGGAGTACCTTTCCGCGCTCTGCAAGGGCTGGAACGTCCAGCAGGTCAAGGAGATCGTCGCGGAGACCCTGCACGATCTGATCGACCCGATCATCTACGACGAGGCGGCGTCCCTCATCGAGGAGCACCACACCGCCGGCCGCGACGTGGTGATCGTCTCCACCTCGGGCGCGGAGGTCGTCGAGCCCATCGGCGAGCTCCTGGGCGCCGACCGCGTCGTGGCCACCCGGATGGTCGTCGGACCCGACGGCTGCTTCACCGGCGAGGTGGAGTACTACGCGTACGGGCCGACCAAGGCAGAGGCGGTCAAGGCGCTCGCCGCGTCCGAGGGGTACGACCTGGCCCGCTGTTACGCCTACAGCGATTCGATCACCGATGTGCCGATGCTGGAATCGGTCGGCCACCCCTTCGCCGTCAACCCGGATCGGGCGCTGCGGCGCGAGGCGGTGGCACGCGCATGGCCGGTTCTCGTCTTCAGTCGGCCTGTCCGGCTGAAGCAGCGCCTGCCCGCTTTCTCCATGCCACCCCGCCCCGCCCTGGTCGCGGCGGCCGCGGTGGGCGCGGCGGCGGCAACGGCCGGACTGGTCTGGTACGCGAGCCGCCGCCGACAGTCCGCTCTCTTTGCCCGTGTTTGAACCTAAAAGTAAAGAAGTGGGGCCAGGGGTTCCGCATCCTGGCGGACTGGAGTACAAAGGATTCAACGGCCCGCGAGACCAAGGACATCCGAGAGGATTACCTTTATACGCACCAGGCCCCACGGACCGAGCATGGAAGCCGAGCACCCACGCGACGTCGACCCGTCGATTACGGGCCAGCCGCACCAGGCGACGGGCAAAGTACCCGACCTGATGGGCAATATAACGAGGACGCTTGGTAACTCGACGGACATGCCAGCGGCGGTGCCCCCACGGTACCGCCGCAACTTCGTTCGAGGCATGGGCAGCAGGCCGCCCCCTGGACCAGACGCAACGAGACGCGGCGAAACATAACGGGCAGGACAGACGTGGGGCCGGGCGTCAGGCCGCGCCCCGCTGCAGGGCCTCGCAGACGGCCGTGGACTCCCGTACCCCCAGCTCGACGGCGCGACCGCAGTGCGTGATCCACGCCGCCATCCCCTCCGGAGTCCCGGTCAGATAACCGTCAAAGGCAGCCGCGTACGCCGCGCGCCCCAGCTCCGCGTGACCGACCTCCGCCGGGCAGATCGACTTGGGGTCGAGACCGCTGCCGATCAGCACGATGCGCTCGGCCGCCCGCGCCACAAGGCCGTTGTACGACCCGAAGGGGCGCAGCGCCAGCAGTTCCCCGTGCACCACCGCAGCCGTCACCAGCGCGGGCGCCGTACTGGTCGCGAGCACCAGCTGCGCCAGTCCGTCCAGCCGTGCGGCCACCTCGTCCGCGCCCGGCAGCGGCGCCTCGGCCCACGGGCCAGCGGCCGGCGCCCCATCGGGCAGCGCCCCCTCGGCCAGCGGCGCACCGGCGCCGGAAGCCGCGAGGCCGGAGCCGGGCGCCTCCACGACCGGTTCCCCCGCCAGCCGGGGCCGCCCCACGGTGCGGTCGGACACCCCGGCACCGCCGGCGGCCACCAGGTGCAGCCGGGCCAGCACCCGGAGCGGTGACTGCGACCAGATGGAGAGCAACTGGCCTGCCTCGGCGTTCAGCCGCAGAGCGGCGCCGACCGTACGCGCCTCGGCGTCCGAGCCGAAATCGCTGCGCCGGCGCACCTCTTCGAGCGCCCAGTCCGCTCCGGACAGCGCGGCGGAGCCTCGCGCCGCGCGGAGAGCCGCCTCGGAGGTGACCTCGCCGCTACGACGCCGCATCACGCGGTGGCCGTAGACCCGGTCGACGGCCTTTCGCACGGAGTCCACGGCGTCGGGGACGCCCGGCAGGGCCGCCAGGGTGGCCAGGGGGTCCTCCGGCCATGGCGCGGAGGAAGCGTCAGAGGCTGTCGTACTCATAAGTAGCGAGGCTACGCGCCCCGCGCGTACGTCCCACCTTGGAGTGGTCTTCTCCACACAAGCACCTCACCCGCAGCGAGAATGCGGCTACCCTACGTGAACATGAAGATCGCTTTCGTGGGGAAGGGCGGCAGCGGCAAGACGACGCTGTCCTCGCTCTTCATCCGCCACCTGACCGCCAACGAGGCCCCCGTCGTCGCAGTGGACGCCGACATCAACCAGCATCTCGGAGCCGCGCTCGGCCTCGACGACACAGCAGCCGCGACGCTGCCCGCGATGGGGGCACACCTGCCGCTGATCAAGGAGTATCTGCGGGGCACCAATCCGCGGATCTCCTCGGCGGATTCGATGATCAAGACAACGCCGCCGGGCGAGGGATCGCGGCTGCTGCGGGTCTGCGAGAACAACCCGGTGTACGACGCGTGCGCCCGCCCCGTGGCTCTCGACGACGGCGAGATCCGGCTGATGGCCACCGGCCCGTTCTCGGAGTCCGATCTGGGCGTGGCCTGCTACCACTCCAAGGTCGGCGCGGTTGAGCTGTGCCTGAACCATCTCGTCGACGGGCCCCACGAGTACGTGGTCGTCGACATGACGGCCGGCTCGGACTCCTTCGCCTCCGGAATGTTCACCCGGTTCGACATGACATTCCTGGTCGCCGAGCCGACCCGCAAGGGGGTGTCGGTCTACCGCCAGTACAAGGAGTACGCACGGGACTTCGGGGTCTCGCTCAAGGTCGTCGGCAACAAGGTCCAGGGCCGGGACGACGTGGAGTTCCTCCGCGACGAGGTGGGCGAGGACCTGCTCGTCACGGTCGGCCACTCCGAGTGGGTACGGGCGATGGAGAAGGGCCGGCCCGCCCGGTTCGAACTGCTGGAGGCGGACAACCGCTGCGCGCTCCAGACGATGCAGGACACGGCGGAGGACTCGTACGAGCTGCGCGACTGGGAGCGGTACACGCGGCAGATGGTCCACTTCCACCTCAGGAACGCCGAGAACTGGGGCAACGCGAAGACAGGGGTCGACCTGGCCGCTCAGGTCGACCCCGCCTTCGTCCTCAGCGAAGCCCTCGCCCTGCCCCAGCCCTCCTGACGAAAAGCCGGCCGGCGGCTCAGCTTCCCGCGGCGGTGGACGGGGACGCGGTGGTGGCCGGGGACGCAGAGGTGGCCGGGGAGGCGGAGTTCATGGGGGAGGTGGCCGCCGTGTAGGCCGCCCAGCCGCCCTTCGGGGCCTCGCCCACGCCGAGGCCCCGCAGCTTCTCCAGGGTCGCCGGGTCCTGCGCGTCCAGCCAGTCCACAAGCTGGCGGAAGGTCACGCACTGCACGTCCTTCTGGGTGCAGACCGTCTTGATGGTCTCCTCGACGGCGCGCATGTACGTGCCGCCGTTCCAGGACTCGAAGTGGTTGCCGATGATCAGCGGGGCGCGGTTGCCCGCGTAGGCGCGGTCGAACGCCTGGAGCAGGCCGTCACGCATCTGATTGCCCCAGTACGTGTGCTGCGATTCGTCACCGCTCGACTCCCCCGACTGGTTGTACATGAAGTTGTAGTCCATCGAGAGCGTCTCGAACTCGCGGCCCGGCACCGGGACGAGCTGGAGCGGAACGTCCCACAGCCCCTCCTTCTTCTTCGGCCAGACCTGGTTGCCGATGCCGCTGGAGTCGTAGCGGAGGCCGAGCTCCCGGCCGGCCCGCATCGCGTTCTTCTGGCCCTCCAGGCACGGCGTGCGGGCGCCGATCATCTCCTTGTCGTAGTCGAAGGGCAGCGGGGCCTCGTCCTGGAGGCCCGCGTTGGTCTTCCAGCCCTTCACGAACGACTTGGCCTGGTTGATCTCGCTCTTCCACTCGTCGACGGACCAGGTGCCGACGCCGCCCTCGTTGCCGCAGAAGTGGCCGTTGAAGTGGGTGCCGATCTCATTGCCCTCGCTCCAGGCGGCCCGCACCTCGCGCAGGGTGTCCTTGATCCCCTTGATGTCGTTGAAGCCGATGTCCGACTGGCCGGGCAGGTGCTTCGGCGGGTCGTACTGCTGGGCCTTCTCCTCGGGGAGCAGATAGACACCGCTCAGGAAATACGTCATCTTCGCGTTGTACTTCCGGGCCACCTCCCGGAAGTGCGAGAAGAGCTGCTGGCTGTCCTCGCCCGCACCGTCCCACGAGAACACCACGAACTGCGGGGGCTTCTGGCCGGGCTTCAGCCGCTGCGGCGCGGAGAGATGCGGCTGCGCACCGGTGAACGCGGTCGAGCCGTCACCGATGAGCCGTACGGCGTTCTGCGCTCCGGGCGCCCCCTTCTCCGCCTGGGAGCCCTTCGCCGCTTTCTCCCCGGCGCCCTGGGCACCGGAGCATCCGGCGAGGCCGACGGCGAGCGCCATGACAGCCGCGCCGAAGGAGATCCGTTTTGTGGCGGCCAGCATCCGCCCACCTCTTCCTTCAGGTTCCGTACCGAAGTGCCGAGCGGCGACTGCCGACACGGCGTCGAGTGCGGACAACCTCGCACCGAGACCAATAAGAAGAAGAAACGACAAGCCGTACAAAATGACTAATCACTACCCCGAGTGAATAACTAGTCCATTTGCCCGAAATGCCCTACATTAATCTTTACCCTCCATTACGATCCATTTACCAAGAGTTGAACCGGGCGCCGCACACGCGTCCGCCAGCCGCCCGGAGGGGACGGGAATCATGAGCGCCTGCGTTCCCAGTCAGACCGACCGTCCGGCCCGCCCCGCGCCGCCGGGCGGCCACAGGTTCCGGATCGCCGGGGCCGATTTCTCCGCGTCGATCTCCGTCTTCCTGATCGCGCTCCCGCTCTCCCTGGGCATCGCGCTCGCCACCGGCGCGCCGCTCCAGGCGGGCTTGGTGGCCGCCGCGGTCGGGGGGCTGGTCGTGGGCCGGTTCGGCGGAGCACCGCTCCAGGTCAGCGGGCCGGCGGCCGGGCTCACCGTCGTCACCGCCGACTTGATCCAGCGGTACGGCTGGCGCACCACCTGCGCGATCACCGTCTGCGCGGGGCTTGCCCAACTCGGCCTCGCCGCGCTGCGGGTGGCCCGCTCCGCGCTCGCCGTCAGCCCGGCGATCGTCCACGGCATGCTCGCGGGGATCGGTGTGACGATCGCCCTCGCCCAGCTGCACATCGTGCTCGGCGGCTCGCCTCAGAGCTCCGCCGTCGACAACGTGCGCGGGCTGCCCGCCCAGTTGGCCAACCTGCACCTCGGCGCGCTCTCCGTGAGCACCCTGACGATCGCGGTGCTGCTCCTGTGGCCGCGTATCCCGGGGAACGCGGGCCGGGTCGTGCGGAAGATCCCGGCAGCGCTCGCCGCAGTGGCCCTCGCGACCGCGGCGGCGGCTCTCGCCGGGCTACGGCTGGAACGGGTCGACCTGCCGTCCTGGAGCAGTCACGCCCTGCCCGAGCTGCCCGAGGGACCGGCGCTCGGGCTGCTCGCCGCCGTCCTCACGATCACTCTCGTCGCCAGCGTCGAATCGCTCCTCTCCGCGGTCGCCGTGGACAAACTCGTGGCCGCGCGCAAGACACCCGGCGTCCGGATCCCGCGCGCCCGGCTCGACCGGGAGCTGGCCGGACAGGGCGCCGGGAATCTGCTCTCCGGCGCCCTCGGCGGCCTCCCCGTCACCGGGGTCGCCGTGCGAAGCTCCGCCAATGTCGCCGCAGGGGCGGTGAGCCGGAACTCGACGATGCTGCACGGCCTGTGGATCGCGGTGGCGGCTCTGCTGCTCGTGTCCGTGCTCGATCTGATCCCGCTGGCGGCCCTCGCCGCGCTGGTGATGGTCGTCGGGGTCCAGATGGTGAACATCACGCATCTGCGCAGCGTGCGCCGGAACCGGGAGATGCTGGTGTACGCGGTGACGATCACCGCCGTGGTCCTCACCGGAGTGCTGGAGGGGGTCGTGATCGGCATCGCCGTGGCCGTGGCGGTCGCGCTGCACCGGCTGGCGAGAACACGGATCACGGTGGAGGAGCGGGGCGGTGTCCACCGGGTGCGGGCCCGGGGCCAGTTGACCTTCCTCGCCGTGCCGAGACTCAGCCGGATGCTGCACCAGGTCCCGCAGGAGGCCAGATGCGTGGTGGAGCTGGACGGGTCGTTCATGGATCACGCGGCGTACGAGGCCCTGAACGACTGGCGCACCGCGCACATCGCCCAGGGAGGTGCGGCCGAGTTCACCGGACGGGCGGGCGACAGCATCGCGGAGCCGCCCTCCGGTGAGCCGCATGCCCGCTGCGGCCCCTGGACGCCGTGGCGCAATCACCACCGGAGCGGTGATGAGGCCCCGTGGTCGGGCGGACTGCAACTGGCCAGCGGGCTCAGCTTCTTCCAGCGCAACACGGCCCCGCTGGTGCGCGCCGAGCTGGCGCGGCTGGCGCGCGAGGGCCAACGCCCCTCCCAGCTCTTCCTCACCTGCGCCGACTCCCGGCTGGTCACGAGCATGATCACGTCCAGCGGCCCGGGCGACCTCTTCACGGTACGGAACGTGGGGAATCTGGTACCCCTGCCGGGGGCCGACGGCGCGGACGACTGTGTGGCGGCCGCGATCGAGTACGCGGTGGATGTGCTGCGCGTGGAGTCGATCACTGTCTGTGGTCACTCGGGGTGCGGCGCGATGCAGGCCCTGCTGAACACGCCCGAGCAGCGTCCCGGCGATCCCGACGCGCCGGCGACCTCACTGACACGGTGGCTGCGCCACGGGCAGCCCAGCCTGGCGCGGATGAGAAGCCGTCAGCATGCGTGGGCCGGGATCTCCGGACGGCCGACGGACGACGTGGTCGAGCAGCTCTGTCTGACCAATGTGGTCCAGCAGCTGGAGCATCTCCGGGCCCACGAGGCGGTCGCGCGCGCACTCGCCGAGAACCGGCTGGCGCTGCACGGCATGTACTTCCATGTCGGCGAGGCCCAGGCGTATCTGCTGGCGGACGGCGCCGGGACGGGCACGGCCGACGCCCTGGACGAGGAAGTGTTCAACCGGGTCCCGCCCACCGAACGGGAGGAGTCGCGCGCCTGAACCGTCCGCGTACCGCATCCGTGAGAGTGTGTGGCCCCCTTCCCTCCTCTTCCCACCCACCTGTCCGGGGGAAGCGGGCCGCTCCCGCCCGGCAGGGCACCGGGCGGGAGGCCGGGTCGGGAGGGCCATGCGCGGGTAGCCGGGCGGCCAGGGGCCTGCGGAGAAGCCCCTTGTCACCCGGTCATTCGCCTGATGAGCTAGTGGCGCGACCGGCATTCTTCGCCCGTGACGGGCAGAGCGTGCCGGACGGGGCACCGGCCCCGGGACACATAGGACGCTAGGACGCCCTGGGAAAGGGAGATGTCGTGAGCAACGAAAGCCTGGCCAATCTTCTCAAGGAGGAGACGGGACGATGAGCGAGACTTCTTCCCTCTCCAACCTGCTCAAGGAGGAGCGGCGGTTCACTCCGCCGGCCGAGCTGGCCGCGCACGCCAATGTGAGGGCGGAGGCGTACGAGCGGGCCGAGGCGGACAGGCTTGGCTTCTGGGCCGAGCAGGCGAGGCGGCTCACCTGGGTCACCGAGCCGACCGAGACGCTCGACTGGTCGAACCCCCCGTTCGCGAAGTGGTTCGCCGACGGTGAGCTGAACGTCGCGTACAACTGTGTCGACCGCCATGTCGAGGCCGGCCACGGTGACCGGGTGGCGATCCACTTCGAGGGCGAGCCCGGTGACAGCCGGACCCTCACCTACGCGGAGCTGAAGGACGAGGTGTCGCGGGCCGCGAACGCCCTCACCGAGCTCGGCGTGCGCACCGGGGACCGGGTCGCCGTCTATCTGCCGATGATCCCCGAGGCCGCGATCGCCATGCTGGCGTGCGCCCGGATCGGGGCCGCGCACTCGGTGGTCTTCGGCGGCTTCTCGGCCGACGCCGTCGCCTCCCGTATCCAGGACGCCGACGCCAAGCTGGTCATCACCTCCGACGGCGGGTACCGCCGCGGCAAACCGTCCGCGCTCAAGCCGGCCATCGACGAGGCCGTCGCCAAGTGCCCGCAGGTCGAGCACGTCCTCGTGGTGCGTCGTACGGGGCAGGACACCGCCTTCGACAGCGCGCGGGACGTGTGGTGGCACGAGATCGTGGGCCGCCAGTCCAAGGAGCACACCCCGGAGGCGTTCGGCGCGGAGCACCCGCTCTTCATCCTCTACACCTCTGGCACGACGGGTAAGCCGAAGGGCATCCTGCACACCTCGGGCGGTTATCTCACCCAGGCCGCCTACACCCACCACGCGGTCTTCGACCTCAAGCCGGAGACGGATGTGTACTGGTGCACGGCCGACATCGGCTGGGTGACCGGCCACTCGTACATCGTGTACGGGCCGCTCGCCAACGGCGCCACCCAGGTGATGTACGAGGGCACCCCCGACACCCCGCACCAGGGACGGTTCTGGGAGATCGTCCAGAAGTACGGGGTGACGATCCTCTACACCGCGCCGACCGCGATCCGTACGTTCATGAAGTGGGGCGACGACATCCCCGCCAAGTTCGACCTGTCGTCCCTGCGCGTGCTGGGCTCGGTCGGCGAGCCGATCAACCCCGAGGCCTGGGTCTGGTACCGCGAGCACATCGGCGCGGGCACCACCCCGGTCGTGGACACCTGGTGGCAGACCGAGACCGGCGCCATGATGATCTCCCCGCTTCCCGGGGTGACCGCGACGAAGCCGGGCTCCGCGCAGCGTGCCCTGCCCGGCATCTCCGCCACGGTCGTGGACGACGAGGGGCGTGAGGTGCCCGACGGGGGCGGTGGCTATCTCGTCCTCACCGAGCCGTGGCCGTCCATGCTCCGCACCATCTGGGGCGACGACCAGCGGTTCATCGACACGTACTGGTCGCGTTTCGAGGGCCGGTACTTCGCCGGGGACGGCGCCAAGAAGGACGACGACGGCGACATCTGGCTGCTGGGCCGCGTCGACGACGTCATGCTGGTCTCCGGTCACAACATCTCCACGACCGAGGTCGAGTCCGCCCTCGTCTCCCACCCCAAGGTCGCCGAGGCGGCGGTCGTCGGCGCCGCCGACGCCACCACCGGCCAGGCCATCGTCGCCTTCGTGATCCTGCGCGGCACCGCCTCCGCGGACGACGGCCTGGTGGCCGAATTGCGGAACCACGTCAGCGGGGTGCTCGGCCCGATCGCCAAGCCCAAGCGGATCCTTCCGGTCGCCGAACTGCCGAAGACCCGCTCCGGCAAGATCATGCGGCGCCTGCTCCGGGACGTCGCGGAGGACCGCCAGCTCGGGGACGTCACCACCCTGACCGACGCCTCGGTCATGGAGCTCATCCAGACCCAGCTCCCCACCGCGACCAGCGAGGACTGAGCGCACGCGGACCGGGTACAGGGGCCCCGGCTCCTGTACCCGGTCCATCACAGGGACCGCACCCCGGACGCCCCGTTCGGCGCATCCGGGTAGGGTGAGAAACGCATCGACAAATGAACAAGAAGTCCACAGGGGCGCCGGGAAGTCTGGTCGGCATGTGATACGTCATGCCCGCCGACCCGACCGGAGCACACGAATGCCCGCGCCCACGCCCGCACGCAAGTTCCTCGGACGGCTCCCGCTCCCCGAGCGGAACTACCTGGCGGAGCAGCTCCGTACCGAAACCGTCGGCGGTGTGCTGCTGCTCGTCGCCGCCGTCGCCGCCCTGGTCTGGGCGAACACCCCCCTCAGCGGCAGCTACGACGCCGTACGCGAATTTCATCTCGGGCCTGGCTCGCTCGGCCTCGACCTCTCCGTGCAGCACTGGGCCGCCGACGGCCTGCTCGCCCTCTTCTTCTTCGTCGCCGGCATCGAACTCAAGCGTGAACTCGTGGCCGGGGAACTGCGAGAACCGAAGGCCGCCGCCCTCCCCGTCATCGCCGCGCTCTCCGGTATGGCCGCGCCCGCGCTGGTGTATGTGCTGGTCAATACGGTGAGCGGCGGTTCGCTCGACGGCTGGGCCGTGCCCGTAGCCACCGACATCGCCTTCGCTCTCGCCGTCCTCGCGGTCCTCGGCACATCCCTGCCGTCCGCGCTGCGCGCCTTCCTCCTCACGCTCGCCGTCGTCGACGACCTCTTCGCCATCCTGATCATCGCCGTCTTCTTCACGAGCGAGCTGGACTTCCTGGCGCTCGGCGGCGCCTTCGCGGGCCTCGCCGTCTTCTGGCTGCTGCTGCGCTCGGGGGTACGCGGCTGGTACGTGTACGTCCCGCTGGCCCTGGTCATCTGGGGGCTGATGTACAACAGCGGCGTCCACGCCACCATCGCCGGGGTCGCGATGGGGCTGATGCTGCGCTGCACGCGCCGCGAGGGCGAGGAGCAGTCCCCCGGTGAGCACATCGAGCATCTCGTCCGCCCTCTCTCCGCCGGCCTGGCCGTGCCGCTGTTCGCACTCTTCTCGGCGGGTGTCTCGGTCTCCGGCGGCGCGCTCGGCCAGGTCTTCACCGAGCCGGAGACCCTCGGGGTGGTCCTGGGGCTGGTGGTCGGCAAGGCGGTCGGCATCTTCGGCGGTACGTGGCTGGCCGTACGGTTCACCCGCGCCGAGCTGAACGAGGACCTGGCCTGGCCCGATGTCTTCGCCCTCGCCGCACTCGCCGGGATCGGGTTCACCGTCTCCCTGCTCATCGGTGAGCTGGCCTTCACCGGCGATCCCGGGCTCACCGACGAGGTGAAGGCCGCGGTGCTGACGGGCTCCCTGATCGCCGCCGTACTGGCCGGCATCCTGCTCAAGATGCGGGTCCGTAAGTACCGCGCGCTGTACGAGGCGGAGGAGCTCGACGAGGACCGGGACGGCATCCCCGACATCTACGAACAGGACGATCCGGACTACCACTTGCGGATGGCCGCGCTGTACGAGGCGAAGGCCGCGGAACACCGAAGGCTGGCGGAACACGCGGGGGCGGCGAGCGATGACGGCGCCGGTCCGGCATGATCGGACATCCGACGCACCTGCGATCCGCAGACGGACCGACCTGCGATCCGCAGACGAGAAGAGCGAGAAGGTAGGGAGTCACCGATGAGCGACCCCGGCATGCACGTCGCCGACGCCGTCACGACCGGCACCGTTGTCGAGGCCGGCGGTGCGGACCGCAGTATCGGTCAGCTGGTCGCCTCGGCGACCGCCGAGATGTCCGCGCTGGTGCACGATGAGATCGCCCTGGTCAAGGCGGAGGTCCGGCAGGACGTCAAGCGCGGAGTCGCAGGCAGCGCGGCCATCGCCATCGCCGCGGTGTTCGCGCTGTTCGCACTGCCGGTGCTGAGCTTCGCCGCCGCGTACGGAATCCACAATCTGGGACTGGGCCTGGCCTGGTCGTTCCTGATCGTGGGCGCCGCGTTCCTGGTGATCGCCGGGCTGCTGTCCTTCATCGCGCTGCGGAAGTTCAAGAAGGTCAAGCCGCCGGAGAAGTCGATCGCCTCGGCCAAGCAGACCGCCGCCGTGTTCCAGAATGTGAAGCCCCACCCCCGCGAGGTCGGGGAAAGCTCCAAGTCTGTGGCACGCTCGACTGCATGACCGCCCCTGATTCCGAGCCCGGCGTCACTCCCGGTTCGACCCCGGCGAGTTCGCCGGAACCGGCCCGGCCCGCACCGGCGCCTGGTTCTGCCGTACGCCTCGACGGGCCCTGGACCCATCGCGACGTCGCGGCCAACGGCGCGCGCTTCCACATCGCCGAGATGGGCGACGGGCCGCTGGTGCTGCTGCTGCACGGCTTCCCGCAGTTCTGGTGGACCTGGCGGCACCAGCTCCCGGCGCTCGCGGAGGCCGGGTACCGGGCGGTCGCGATGGATCTGCGCGGGGTGGGCGGCAGCGACCGTACGCCGCGCGGGTACGACCCCGCCAACCTGGCCCTCGACATCACGGGCGTGGTGCGCTCCCTCGGCGAGCCGGACGCCGCGCTCGTCGGCCATGATCTGGGCGGCTACCTCGCCTGGACGGCGGCGGTGATGCGGCCCAAGCTGGTGCGCCGACTGGCGGTCTCCTCGATGCCGCACCCGCGGCGCTGGCGCTCGGCGATGCTCTCCGACTTCTCGCAGAGCCGGGCCGGCTCGTACATCTGGGGTTTCCAGCGGCCGTGGCTGCCGGAGCGTCAACTGCTCGCCGACGACGCGGCGCTGGTGGGGCGGCTGATCCGGGACTGGTCGGGGCCCCGGCTGCCCGACGACGAGACCGTCGAGGTCTACCGGCGGGCGATGGCCATTCCCTCCACGGCGCACTGCTCGATCGAGCCGTACCGCTGGATGGTGCGGTCCATGGCGCGCCCCGACGGCATCCAGTTCAACCGGCGGATGAAACGGCCCGTGCGGGTGCCGACCCTGCAGCTCCACGGGTCACTCGATCCGGCGATGCGAACGCGCAGCACGGCCGGGTCGGCGGAGTACGTGGAGGCGCCGTACCGCTGGCGGCTGTTCGACGGTCTGGGACACTTCCCGCACGAGGAGGATCCGGCGGCGTTCTCGTCGGAGCTCATCAACTGGCTCAAGGATCCCGAACCGGACCGTTGAACGGCCGGACGGCGGCGGAAGTGACCGGCACACACCCCATTGGGCGAACGTCACGAACGCTTGTCCTATGAACAGCCAAATGCCGCGCGCATAGGCCGATTGGCCGCCTCGGGAGCGGTTACCGACCATGGGGCACGGGCAGACGTCGGTGTATGGGCTGGACGCACGACTACGGTGACGCAGCACGCAACCGCCGCTCGGCCTCGGGGCCGATCACCCGCAGGAGGGGCGGCTCCGAAGATCAGGGCCATGATGCCCGGCTCGGCATTTCGCTGATCCTCCGCCGCAGGGCGCGCTGGGTCTCGGCCCGGCTGCGCCATCAACGCGGCTAGGGTCTTTCGTTTGGATCAGGCTGGATCAGGGAGCGCCCGCCGCGGTAGCGGCTGATGTCACTGCGGGCACGCGAGCCCAGCATGATCCAAACGAGAGGCCCTGGAGTCTGTCGCCACCAGCGCGGCGGGGGGCACTAGAGCGCGCACCCCTCGGTGTCGACCTGCTGGTTCGCGGACCGGCCGAGGGTGATGTCGTCGCGGATCTCGTCGACCGTCAGGGCGTAGCCCGTGTCGGGGTCGTCGAGCGACCTGGCGAAGATCACTCCGTACACCTCGCCCTCCGGGGTGAGGAGCGGGCCGCCGGAGTTGCCCTGGCGCACGGTCGCGAAGAGCGAGTAGACGCCGCGCTGGACCTCATCGCGGCGGTAGATGTCGGGGCCGTTGGCCTCGATGGTGCCGCGGACGCGGGCGGAGCGGACGTCGTACGCGCCGTTCTCCGGGAAGCCGGCGACGATCGCGTCGTCCCGGCTGGCCGCGCTCTCCTCGCTGAACTTGAGCGGTGCGGCCGGGAGGTCCGGCACATCCAGTACGGCGATGTCGCGTCGCCAGTCGTAGACGACGACCTTGGCGTCGTACAGCTTGCCCTCGCCGCCGATCTGGACCGTCGGCTCGCTCACGCCGCCGACCACGTGCGCGTTGGTCATCACCCGGCGGTCGGCGAAGACGAAGCCGGAGCCTTCGAGGACCTTGCCGCAGCTCTGGGCCGTACCGACGACCTTGACGATGGAGTTCTTGGCGCGGGCCGCGACCGGGCTGCCGGCGAGCGCCGGGTCCGGGGGCATCACCTCGGGGATGGGCTCGTTGGCGAACGGGCTGAAGACCTGGGGGAAGCCGTTCTGCGCGAGGACGGACGAGAAGTCCGTGAACCAGGTCGACGCCTCCGTGGGCATGACCTGGGAGACGCCGGTGAGGACCTTCGAGCCGCGGACCTCCTTGCCGAGCGTCGGCAGGGACGTACCGGCGAGGGCGGAGCCGATCAGCCAGGCGACCAGCAGCATGGCCACGACGTTGACCAGCGCGCCGCCCGTCGCGTCCAGGGCCCGGGCCGGGGACCAGGTGATGTAGCGGCGGAGTTTGTTGCCGAGGTGTGTGGTGAACGCCTGCCCCACCGAGGCGCAGACGATCACTATGACGACCGCCACGACGGCGGCCGTCGTGGAGACCTCGGAGTCCTGGGTGAGCTCGGCCCAGACCACCGGAAGGAGATAGACGGCGACGAGACCGCCGCCGAGAAAGCCGATCACCGACAGGACGCCGACGACGAACCCCTGGCGGTAGCCCACGACGGCGAACCAGACGGCGGCGAGCAGCAGCAGGATGTCCAGCACGTTCACCGTCAATAGCCTCGCTTGCCTCGCGGAAATGTCTCCGGTCGCTCCGGACCGGGCCAGGACACTGGGTCAGCCTTTCATGCACGCCAGTCGAGCGGGACCTGCCGGGAGCGGTCCCACGGCCGCTCCCATCCGGCGTGGTGCAGGATCCCGTCGATCACCCCGGCGGTGAACCCCCAGACCAGAGCCGACTCGACCAGGAAGGCGGGTCCTTGGTGGCCTCGGGGGTGGCGGGCGGTCGCTCTGTTGGCCGGGTCCGTCAGCGCCTCCACGGGGACCGTGAAGACGCGGGCCGTCTCCGCCGGGTCGACGACTCCGACCGGGGTCGGCACCCGCCACCAGCCGAGGACGGGCGTCACCACGAAGCCGCTCACGGGGATGTAGAGCCTGGGCAGCACGCCGAAGAGCTGGACGCCCGCCGGATCGAGGCCGGTCTCCTCCTGGGCCTCCCGCAGGGCCGCGCGCAGCGGGCCCGTGGTGGCCGGATCGCCGTCCTCGGGGTCGAGGGCGCCACCGGGGAACGCGGGCTGTCCCGCGTGCGAGCGCAGGCTGCTGGCCCGTTCCATGAGCAGCAGCTCCGGCCCCCGGTCACCCTCGCCGAAGAGGATCAGCACGGCGGACTGGCGGCCGGCGCCGCTCTCGGGCGGCAGGAAACGGCTGAGCTGCTCGCCCTGGAGGTTACTCGCGGCGCCGGCGACCGGCGCCAGCCATGCGGGCAGCCCGTCGGCGGTCACGGCGATGTCGTCCGCCGACGGGTCGTAGGTCCCGCTGCCGTGGGCCCCGGCGTCGTAGGTCCCGCTGCCGTGCGTCCCGCCGTCGTAGGTCCCTCTGCCGTGGGTCCCGCTGCTGTAGGTCTCTCTAGCGCGCGTCATGAGCACCCCCGTCGTACAACGCCGACCATCGACCGGATCGTTCCGCCCCCATCCGACTCCACTCGATCGTGTGTTCCACCCGGCCGCCCCGGCCCGCCGCACCCCGCACCTTCATACGGCCCCATACGGCGCGCCTTCTCCACCTGCTCAATCGCGCGCCGCCGGAGGGGCGGGAGGCGCCGGTCGGCCGGGGTAGTCGGCGGGCGGGCTCAGGCGCTGGCCCGGGTAGCCGCCCAACTCGTACTTGAGCAGCTTGCGCGCCTTCTCCGGATCGGTCTCGCCCTCCCCGTACGAGGGGCAGAGCGGCGCGATCGGACAGGCGCCGCACGCGGGCCTACGGGAGTGGCAGACCCGGCGCCCGTGGAAGATCACGCGGTGCGAGAGCATCGTCCACTCGCTCTTGGGGAAGATCTCGGCGATCTCCGCCTCGACCTTCTCCGGGTCCTCCTGCTCCGTCCACTTCCAGCGCCGGACGAGCCGGCCGAAGTGCGTGTCCACGGTCAGTCCGGGGACACCGAACGCGTTGCCGAGTACGACGTTGGCGGTCTTGCGGCCGACGCCCGGCAGCGTCACCAGATCGGCCAGCCGGCCCGGCACCTCGCCGTCGAACCGGTCCCGGAGGGCCGTGGAGAGCCCTATCAGCGACTTGGTCTTGGCGCGGAAGAAGCCCGTCGGCCGGATGACCTCCTCCAGCTCCTCCGGCACGGCCGCGGCCATGTCCTCGGGTGTCGGGTACTTCGCGAAGAGCGCGGGCGTCGTCTGGTTGACCCGGAGGTCGGTCGTCTGGGCCGACAGAACCGTCGCGACCAGCAGTTCGAACGGGTTCCGGAAATCCAGCTCGGGATGGGCGTACGGATAGACCTCGGCCAGCTCACGGTTGATCCGGCGGGCCCGGCGGACCATCGCCAGCCGCGATTCCGGCTTGGCCTTCGCCCCGGACGCGGCGGACGACGCCTTGCTTTTTGTACCTTTTGCGGCTCTTTTCGGTTTCGCCGAAGGCTGTTCGCCCACAGCGGAATTACGCTCCGCGGACACTCTTCCAGCCCCCTTGGCCTGCGCTGTCACCGGCGAGTTGGACACCCGGCCAGCGTAAAGCCCGCCACTGACATCCGCCCCGGCCATGGCGGATCACCACCCGAATCGGCCCTCCGGGCACGGCGCGGGACGCACGTACGTCAAACTTGTGACTGATCGCACGGTTTCGAACAGCTGATTCGAACAAACGGATCTCGGCGAAGGGCGGAGAATGCCCGGGATGCCGAGCCACCCGAGAAGAAGCAGCACGTACGGCATCATGGGGACCACGGTCCCCTGAGCAGGTGGGGACCATGGTTCCCTGAGCAGGTCGACAAGGAGAGAACACGTGGACGACGTTCTGCGGCGTGCCCCGCTCTTCGCGGCGCTCGATGACGAGCAGGCGGCGGAGCTCCGCGCCTCGATGAGTGAAGCGACGCTGGCGCGCGGTGACGCGCTGTTCCACGAGGGCGACCCCGGCGACCGCCTCTACGTGGTCACCGAAGGCAAGGTCAAGCTCCACCGGACGTCCCCCGACGGCCGGGAGAACATGCTGGCGGTGCTCGGCCCCGGCGAGCTGATCGGCGAGCTGTCCCTCTTCGACCCGGGCCCGCGCACCGCGACCGCGACCGCGCTCACCGAGGTCAAGCTCCTCGGCCTGGGCCACGGCGACCTCCAGCCCTGGCTGAACGCCCGCCCCGAGGTGGCCACGGCGCTGCTGCGCGCCGTCGCGCGACGGCTGCGCAAGACGAACGACCAGATGTCCGACCTGGTCTTCTCCGACGTTCCCGGCCGCGTGGCGCGGGCGCTCCTCGACCTGTCGCGCCGCTTCGGCGTGCAGTCGGAGGAGGGCATCCACGTCGTCCACGACCTGACCCAGGAAGAGCTGGCCCAGCTCGTCGGCGCCTCGCGCGAGACGGTGAACAAGGCGCTCGCGGACTTCGCCCAGCGCGGCTGGCTCCGGCTGGAGGCCCGCGCGGTGATCCTGCTGGACGTGGAGCGCCTCGCGAAGCGTTCGCGCTGAACGACGGACAGAGCGACAGGGCTGCTGGGCGGCAGAGCCGCTGACCGACAGAGCCGCTGCCGATGAGCTGAGGAGCTGAAGCTCAATGGAAGGGCCCCGCCATCCTGGCGGGGCCCTTCCGCATGCCCATGGTGCGTGCCCCGGGGCCCGCTACTCCGGGATAAGGCCGTGTTCGCGCAGATAGTCGAGCTGTGCGCGTACGGACAGCTCGGCGGCGGGCCACAGGGAGCGGTCCACCTCCGCGTACACGTGCGCCACGACCTCCGCGGGGGTGCGGTGGCCGTTCTCGACCGCGGTCTCGATCTGGGCGAGCCGGTTGGCCCGGTGGGCGAGATAGAACTCGACGGCGCCCTGCGCGTCGTCGAGGACCGGGCCGTGGCCCGGCAGGACCGTGTCCACACCGTCGTCGACCGTGAGCGAGCGCAGCCTGCGCAGCGAGTCGAGATAGTCGCCGAGCCTGCCGTCCGGGTGCGCGACGAGCGTCGTACCGCGCCCCAGGACCGTGTCTCCCGTCAATACCGCGCGGTCGGCCGGCAGATGGAAGCAGAGCGAGTCGGAGGTGTGGCCGGGGGTGGGCACGACCCGCAGCTCCAGCCCGCCGGTGGTGACGACGTCCCCGGCCGCCAGCCCCTCGTCCCCGAGCCGCAGGGCCGGATCCAGGGCGCGGACGTCGGTACGGGTCAGGGCGGCGAAGCGCGCCGCGCCCTCCGCGTGGTCCGGGTGGCCGTGGGTGAGCAGGGTCAGCGCGACCCGCTTCCCGGCCCGCTCGGCGGCGCTGATGACCGCCTTGAGGTGGGTGTCGTCCAGCGGCCCCGGGTCGATCACGACCGCCAGGTCCGAGCCGGGCTCCGAGACGATCCAGGTGTTGGTGCCGTCGAGCGTCATCGGGGAGGGGTTCGGGGCGAGGACGTTCACGGCGCGGGCGGTGGCGGGGCCGGAGAGCACCCCGCCGCGTGGCTGGCCGGGGAGAAGCGCCGCGTCGCTCATCGGGGGCCTCCGGCCGGGTGCTGCTCGCCGCGGGTGTCCGGGCCGGGAGGGTTCGAGCCGGGGGCGTCCGGGCCGGGGCCGTTCGAGTCGTACGCGGGCGCCCGGTCGACGCGCTTGGTGAACTCGTCGTGCCCCGGCCAGCTCAGGACCAGTTCCCCGTCCTCCCATCGGGCCGTGGCGAGTACGGGCGTCAGATCGCGCCCCGCGGCCGCGGCGAGCGCGTCGGCGGCCGTACCGTACGGCTGGAGCTGACGGAGCGTCGCGATGGTCGGTGGCATCATCAGCAGCTCCCCCTTGTCGTACGCCTCCGTCGCCTCGGACGGCCTGATCCACACCGTACGGTCGGCCTCGGTCGAGGCGTTCCTGGTGCGCTGCCCCGACGGCAGGGAGGCCACGAAGAACCAGGTGTCGTAGCGGCGCGGCTCGAACTCCGGGGTGATCCAGCGGGCCCACGCGCCGAGCAGATCGCTGCGCAGGACCAGCCCGCGCCGGTCCAGGAATTCGGCGAAGGAGAGCTCCCGGTCGACGAGGGCGGCGCGGTCGGCCTCCCAGCCGTCCCGGTCGGCGTCGCGAGCGGCACCGCGGTCCGCGTCGGCGTCGGCGTCGGCGTCGGCGTCGGCGTCGGCGCCAAGGGTGTTGTCTCCCCCGTCGACTGCGGCTCCGATGTCACCGACGACGGTGTCCGCGGTCTCCCCCGCGAGCAGGACGCCCGCCTCCTCGTACGTCTCGCGTACCGCCGCGCAGACGATGGCCTGCGCCGACGCCGGGTCCACGCCGAGCCGCCGCGCCCATACGTCGCGGCCGGGCCCGGCCCAGCGGACGAGGCGGTCGTCGTCCCTGGGGTCGACTCCGCCGCCCGGATACGCGTACGCACCCGCGGCGAAGGCCATCGAGGCGCGGCGCCGCAGCATGTGGACGGCGGGACCGCCGGGGACGCCGGGGCCGCCGGGATCGTCGCGCAGGAGCATCACCGTCGCGGCCCGCCGGGGAGTCACCGCGGTGATCTCACCGGTGGCGAGGGCACGGATCCGCTCGGGCCATTCGGGCGGGTACCACTGACCATTGGACATGGCCGGATGCTATGCGCTGGCGGGAGGATGTTCGAGAGGCACCCGGTCACGCGTCGCCCCTCGCGTACGCGGAGAGGCCCCGCCCCGTACGTGCCGTACCGCACGTACCGAACGGGACCTCTCGGGGTCAGGAGGCGGGACCACCCGGGACCGGCCCGTGGCCAGGTCCTTGCTCGGTCCAGGCCCTTGCTCGGTCCCAGGTTCCAGCTCGGTCCAGGGCCGGCTCCACGCTCAGTCCTGGATCAGTTCCACCTGGATCTCGACCTCGACCGGCGCGTCCAGCGGCAGCACCGCCACGCCGACGGCGCTGCGCGCGTGCACGCCCTTGTCGCCGAGGACCTGGCCCAGCAGCTCGCTCGCGCCGTTGACGACGCCCGGCTGGCCGGTGAAGTCCGCGGCCGAGGCGACGAAGCCGGTGACCTTCACCACGCGCGCGATCCGGTCCAGGTCGCCGACGACGGACTTCACGGCGGCGAGGGCGTTCAGCGCGCAGGTGCGGGCCAGCTCCTTGGCCTCCTCCGCGGTGACCTCGGCGCCCACCTTGCCGGTGACCGGAAGCTTGCCGTCCACCATCGGGATCTGGCCCGAGGTGTAGACGTACGCGCCCGACCGTACGGCCGGCTGGTAGGCGGCCAGCGGCGGTACGACCTCGGGCAGCGTCAGCCCCAGCCCGGCGAGGGCGGCGTCGACGGTGCCGCTCATGCGCCCTTCTCCCGCTTCAGGTAGGCCACCAACTGCTCGGGGTTGTTCGGCCCGGGAACGACCTGGACGAGCTCCCAGCCGTCCTCGCCCCAGGTGTCCAGAATCTGCTTGGTCGCGTGCACGAGAAGGGGCACGGTCGCGTATTCCCACTTGGTCATGGGGCGACTGTAGTCGTACCGGGTGGCAGCCTCGTGCGTAGCCCGCGGCCTTACTGGTTAGGCTCGAATACGTGAGCAGGCTCCAGGTCGTCAGCGGCAAGGGCGGTACCGGTAAGACGACGGTCGCCGCCGCCCTCGCGCTCGCCCTCGCGACCGAGGGCAAGCGCACCCTTCTCGTCGAGGTCGAGGGCAGACAGGGCATCGCACAGCTCTTCGAGACGGAAGCCCTTCCCTACGAGGAACGGAAGATCGCCGTCGCCTCGGGCGGCGGTGAGGTGTACGCGCTGGCCATCGACGCCGAGCGCGCCCTCCTCGACTATCTCCAGATGTTCTACAAGCTCGGCAGCGCGGGGCGGGCGCTCAAGAAGATCGGCGCGATCGACTTCGCGACGACGATCGCCCCGGGAGTCCGGGACGTGCTGCTGACCGGCAAGGCGTGCGAGGCCGTACGCCGACGGGACAAGCAGGGACGTTTCACTTACGACTACGTCGTGATGGACGCGCCGCCCACGGGCCGCATCACCCGCTTCCTCAATGTGAACGACGAGGTGGCGGGGCTGGCGAAGATAGGCCCGATACACAATCAGGCGCAGGCGGTGATGCGGGTCCTGAAGTCGCCGGAGACGGCGGTGCATCTGGTGACGCTGCTGGAGGAGATGCCGGTCCAGGAGACCGCGGACGGCATCGCCGAGCTGAAGGGCGCCGAGCTGCGGGTCGGCAAGGTGATCGTGAACATGGTGCGCCCGCACCTCCTGGACGAGGCGGCCGTACGCGCCGCGGCGGGCGACCGCCGCAAGGAGGTGGCCAGGACACTGGCCGCGGCCGGCGTGCCCGCGCCCACGAAGCTGGTCGGGCCGCTCCTCGAACAGGCCGCCGAGCACGCCCAGCGCGTGGAACTGGAGCGCGAACAGCGGGCCGTGCTCGCCAAGCTGGGGCTGCCGGCGTACGAGCTTCCCCTCATCGGGGAGGGGATGGACCTCGCCGGTCTCTACCGGCTGGCGGGAGAGCTACGGGAACTTGGTGAGGTCTTCGCATGACGCTGGACTCCGCGGCCGCCCCGCTCGACATCGATCCGCTGCTCGACGACCGGGAGACACGCATCATCGTGTGCTGCGGCTCCGGCGGGGTCGGCAAGACGACGACCGCGGCGGCCCTCGGTGTACGGGCGGCGGAGCGCGGCCGCAAGGTCGTCGTCCTGACCATCGACCCGGCGCGCCGGCTGGCCCAGTCCATGGGGATCGACTCGCTGGACAACACTCCGCGGCAGGTCAAGGGCGTCGAGGGGCCCGGTGAGCTGCACGCGATGATGCTCGACATGAAGCGGACCTTCGACGAGATCGTCGAGGCGCACGCGGACGCGGACCGGGCCCGCGCCATTCTGGAGAACCCGTTCTACCAGTCCCTGTCGGCCGGTTTCGCGGGCACGCAGGAGTACATGGCGATGGAGAAGCTGGGCCAGTTGAGGGCCCGCGACTCCTGGGACCTGATCGTCGTCGACACCCCTCCGTCGCGCTCCGCGCTGGATTTCCTGGACGCGCCGAAGCGGCTCGGGTCCTTCCTCGACGGGAAGTTCATCCGGCTGCTGATGGCCCCCGCGAAGATGGGCGGCCGGGCCGGGATGAAATTCCTCAATGTCGGTATGTCGATGATGACCGGGACGCTGGGAAAGCTGCTGGGCGGTCAGTTCCTGCGCGACGTACAGACGTTCGTGACGGCGATGGACACGATGTTCGGCGGCTTCCGCACCCGCGCGGACGCGACATACCGGCTGCTCCAGGCGCCGGGCACGGCCTTTCTGGTGGTGGCGGCGCCGGAGCGGGACGCGCTGCGGGAGGCCGCGTACTTCGTGGAACGGCTGGCCGCCGAGGAGATGCCGCTGGCGGGGCTGGTCCTCAACCGGGTCCACGGGAGCGGGGCGGCCCGGCTGTCGGCGGAGCGGGCGCGCGCGGCGGCAGAAAATCTTGAGGAGGGGCGCATGGTGGATCAGATACGGGGGAATGCTCGCAGTGGCGCTACCACCCCGGACAGCTCCTCTCCCGAAGCGTCCGAGCCACACGGGCTTCATGAAGCCGTCGAGCCCCCCGTAGCCGCCAAGCCAGCCGCCGAGTCAGCCGCCGACGCGGACCAGACCGAGAAGACCCCAGACACGTCAGACAGCCCGGTGACGCCGCGGGCTCCACAGACATCAGAGACCCCGGTGCCCCCGGCCCCCCCGGAGAGCACCGAGACGCCGGAGACCCCCCGGGACATTCCGACAGGTATGTCCGTTTCCGCCGCGACGGAGGCGACTCCTTCTGTCACAACTGTGGAACAGCTCACGGCCGGTCTGCTGTATCTGCACGCCGAGCGCATGCAGGTTCTCGCACGCGAACAGCGCACGCGTGACCGCTTCACCGCGCTCCACCCCGAGGTGGCGGTGGTCGAGGTGGGAGCCCTGCCAGGAGATGTGCACGACCTGGCGGGACTCAGGATGATCGGCGAGCGCCTCGCCTCTCCGTGAGCGCCTCGCCTCGGAGTCACGCCCCGAAGACACGGGGACACGCCGACGGCGCGACTGATCGAGCCGCGCCATACCCGCGTATACGCATACGCATACACATGTGCGTGCTGCTTGAGACTTCTTGAGACCTTGAGACGCGGGACAGGAATGCCGTCGAAGCTTTGGAGCTGCCGCTGAGCTGCAGCTATCGCCGAATTGCAACCGTATCCGTAGCAATAGCTCTGTAGCTGCTGCAGTTGGAGCAGTAGCCGGGATTACGCAGACGAACGTGCGGGGCCACGGGGATGTATGGCCCCCACAATCCGCGACGCGAGGCATCGTGTTCCTCACGGTCGCCCGTCCACGCCACGCCCGGCGCTCCCGGCCAGGGCGGAGTCCGTTTCGATATCGGTGGGACCGAAACGCATCCGCCCCAGCACCGGGACGGCCAGGGATCTACCCGACCGCCGCGTACGTCTCGTACGTCTCGTCATCCTCCAAGCCCACGGGCAGCAGGCCCGCGCTGCGCTCGTACTCCGTACGCGCCGTTTCCAGCAGTCGGCGCCATGAAGTGACGGTCGGACGCCTGCGCAGCAACGCGCGGCGCTCCCGCTCCGTCATTCCGCCCCACACGCCGAACTCGACGCGGTTGTCCAGCGCGTCCGCCAGGCACTCGGTCCGCACCGGGCATCCGGTGCACACCGCCTTGGCCCTGTTCTGCGCCGCACCCTGTACGAACAGTTCATCTGGATCGGTAGTGCGGCAAGCTGCCTGCGCACTCCAGTCGGTTACCCAGCCCATGCCGGCGCCGTCCTCTCCCGAATCGAGGCTCCCCCACGGCGGCAGCGGCATATTCACCGTTGCCAGTTGAGGACGTTACGGAAGGCGGGCACAGCGCAACACCCCCTTCGGGCCCAATCTTGAATGGCCCGAACGGACTATGCGTACGCGGCAGATCACCCAGGGGAGTGACCCCAGGGCATAAAGGAACAATCCAAAAGAGTCGGGTTATTTCAGTCGAGTCACAACGGACGTCCGATGGCGTATCGGGGTGATTCGGACATCACTTCTCACGTTTCGGGTTCACGGGAAGTTCATCGAGGGGCCTTGATGCATGACCGCACTGCTGTGACAGTTGGGGACAGCTTAGGCCAGAGCCTTGACGCGTGTCCGGCGATTGAGAACGTAGGCTGCCCTCATGCCAAAGAAGCGCTCGGGCGGGGGTCTGACCGGGACCCAGCAGGCCGCCAAGTTCCTCGGTGTCAGTGTGCTGGCGGGAGCGGTCCTCGCCGGAATCGCGCTGCCGGCCTTCGGCGCGCTGGGACTCGCGGCGAAGGGAACGGTCGAGGGGTTCGACGAAATCCCCGCCAACCTCAAGACTCCGCCGCTGAGTCAGCGCACCACGATCCTGGACGCCCAGGGTGGCCGCATCGCCACCGTCTATTTCCGCGACCGCACCGTCGTGCCGCTCAAGCAGATCTCCCCGTACATGCAGAAGGCGATCGTCGCGATCGAGGACTCGCGCTTCTACGAGCACGGGGCCGTCGACCTCAAGGGTGTACTGCGCGCGGTCAATCGCAACGCGCAGTCGGGCGGCGTCGCGGAGGGCGCCTCGACCCTGACGCAGCAGTACGTGAAGAACGTGTTCGTCGAGGAGGCCGGCGACGACCCGGACAAGGTCGCGCAGGCCACCCAGCAGACCCTGGGCCGCAAGATCCAGGAGCTGAAGTACGCGATCCAGGTCGAGGAGGAGCTGGGCAAGAAGAAGATCCTTGAGAACTACCTGAACATCACGTATTTCGGGCAGTCGGCGTACGGGATCGAGGCGGCGTCGCAGCGCTACTTCTCCAAGTCCGCCAAGGACCTGAAGCTGGAAGAGGCGGCCCTGCTCGCGGGCACCGTCCAGTCGCCGACCCGTTACGACCCGATCAACGACGAGGAAGAGGCGACCAAGCGGCGCAACACCGTCCTCCAGCGGATGGCCACCGTCGGCGACATCTCGGCGGCGGAGGCGGACCGCGCCAAGGCCGCGCCGATCGAGCTGAAGGTCAGCCGCCCGAAGAACGGCTGCATCACGGCGGTCAGCGGGGCGGGCTTCTTCTGCGACTACGTGCGCGAGGTCTTCCTGACCAACCCGGTGTTCGGCAAGAGCCGCGAGGAGCGCGCCAAGGTCTGGAGCCAGGGTGGCCTGACGATCCGTACGACGCTGGACCCGCAGGCCCAGTCCTCGGTGCAGGCGTCGATCAAGAGCCACGTCAACAAGAGCGACAAGGTCGCGACGGCCGTGACCCTGGTCGAGCCGGGCACCGGCAAGATCCTGGGCATGGGCCAGTCCAAGCCGTACGGCTTCGGGAAGAACGAGACCCAGATCAACCTCTCGGTCGACCACGGGATGGGCGGCTCGAACTACGGCTTCCCGACCGGTTCGACGTTCAAGCCGTTCCTCGCGACGGCGGCGATCGAGCGCGGGGTCCCGCCGACGCAGTCGTACCCGTCGCCGTACGAGATGCCGTACCCGGCCTCGATCCAGACGTGCAGCGGCAAGCCGTGGGTCAACACCGGCGGCGACACGGCCGAGAACGAGAACGAGTCCGAGGTCGGTCCGTACCCGCTGAAGGAGGCGATGGCCCTCTCGGTCAACACCTACTTCGTGCAGATGATAGGGCAAATCGGACTCTGCCCGGTGACGGAGACGATCTCCAAGCTGGGCGTCGTCCAGGGTGACGGCAAGAAGCTCCCCGAGTCGCCGTCCGCCCTGACCCTGGGCTCGCAGGGCATCTCGCCGCTGCGGATGGCCAGCGCGTACGCCGCCTACGCGAACCGTGGCACGTACTGCACGCCGATCGCCATCTCCTCCATCAAGACGGCGGGGGGCGACAGCCTCAAGGTTCCGAAGACGAGCTGCTCGCGGGCGATGAGCGAGAAGACCGCCGACACGATCAACACCCTGCTCAAGGGTGTGGTCGACTCCGGTACCGGTGAGTCGGCCGGTCTGACCAGCCGCGACAACGCGGGCAAGACGGGTACGACGGACCTCAGGAAGAACGCCTGGTTCGTCGGCTACACCCCGAACCTGTCCGGCGCGGTCTGGGTCGGCAGTCCCTCCCAGCAGGTCGAGATGGAGAACATCACCATCGGCGGCGAGTACCACGACAAGGTGTTCGGTGGTCAGGTGCCGGGGCCGATCTGGAAGGACGCGGTCACCGGGGCGCTGGAGGGCAAGGAGGCGCCGACCTTCAACACCGTCGACATCCCGGACGCGCCGAAGGACAAGGAGAAGGGCCGGGACCGAGACCGGGACAACCCGGGCGACGGCAACGGCGGCTCCGACAACGGCGGTAATGGGAACGGCGGTAACGGAAACGGTGACAACGGCGGCTCGGGCGACGGGAAGCCGGGTGGCGGCTTCGATTTCTTCGGCGGCGGCCGTAACGGCGGCGGCAACGGGAACGGCGGCGGCGGGGCCTTCCCGTAACCGCCCCGACGCGCTTGTGACCGCGTAACCGACCGGAGGGTGGCCCGCACACAGGCGGGCCACCCTCCGGCGCGTTCCGGACGGCTGACGCGCGCCGCCCGGCGCGGTCCCGCGCTGTACGCGGCCGACGGCGGGCGACCGGCGGCGGATCTGCCGGAATCGGCGACGCTCCGGCCGGGTCGGTCCCGGCCGACGGATCAGCCCCACCGGGATCGCCCCCGGCCCGCGGATCAGCCCCGACGGATGGACCCTGGCGGGGTGGGTGGGCCTCGGCCCGCGGATCAGCCCCGACGGATGGACCCCGGCCGGATCGGCCGCGGCCCGCGGATCGGCCCGGACGGAATGGACCCCGGCCCGGCCCGCCCCTCGCACGTTACGACAGATCAGCCCTGGCTGCCGGGGTCGGTCCCGGCCCGGCCGGGACCGCCGGCGGGACCGATCCGGATCTAGCCGGCGAGCGACTGCTTCACGAGGGCCGCCACCCGGCCGCCGTCGGCGAGACCGGCCACCTTCGGGTTGACGATCTTCATGACCGCGCCCATCGCCCGCGGCCCCTCGGCACCCGCGGCCTTCGCCTCGGCGACGGCCTGCGCGACGATCCCGGCCAGCTCCTCGTCGGTGAGCTGCTTCGGCAGATACGCGTCGAGCAGCGCGCCCTCGGCCTTCTCGCGCTCGGCCTGCTCCGCACGGCCGCCCTGGGCGAACGCCTCGGCCGCCTCGCGGCGCTTCTTCGCCTCCTTCGCGATCACCTTCTGCACCTCGTCGTCGGAGAGCTCGCGCGCCGACGTGCCCGAGACCTCCGCCTTGGTGATCGCGGTGAGGGTGAGCCGGAGCGTGGCCGAGCGGAGCTCGTCCCGCGCCCTGATGGCCTCGGTGAGGTCTTCCTTCAGTCTGGACTTAAGGCTGGTCATGGGGCCAAGTGTGGCAGGTGTGCCGAGGCGGCCGCCCGCGGATTTCCCCGCCTGTGGATAACCGCCCCGTGGATCACTCGCACCCGGCGCGTCTGCGACCATGGGCGCATGCGCGCACGCTACGGGGTTCCCCTGAAAGTCACCGCCGGTATCGCAGCTGTCGGGGCGGCCGGCCTCGCCTACGCCGCCGGATTCGAAGCCCGCTCCTTCCGGCTGCGGAGAATCTCCGTACCGGTGCTGCCGCGCGGCATGCGCGATCTTCGCGTCCTCCAGGTCTCCGACATCCACATGGTGAGCGGACAGCGCAAGAAGCAGCGCTGGCTCCAGTCGCTGGCCGGGCTGCGCCCCGACTTCGTCGTGAACACCGGCGACAACCTCTCCGACCCGGAGGGCGTGCCGGAGCTGCTGGACGCGCTGGGCCCGCTGATGGAGTACCCGGGGGTGTACGTCTTCGGCTCGAACGACTACTACGGCCCGAAGCTTCGCAACCCGGCCCGCTACCTCCTGGAGAAGGCCCAGGGCCGCCATGGTCTGAACGGCAACGCTCCGGCCGTCGCGGCCGTGCACATCCCGTGGGAGCCGATGCGCGACGCCTTCGACGAGGCGGGCTGGGTGGGCCTGAACAACGCCCGCGGCCGGCTGAAGATCGACGGCCACGAGATCGCCTTCACCGGCGTCGACGACCCGCACATCAAGCGGGACAGGTACGAGCGCGTCGCGGGCGGCCCCGCCCCGGACGCGGACCTGTCGATCGGCGTGGTCCACGCCCCGTACCTGCGCGCCCTGGACGCCTTCACGGCCGACGGCTACCCCCTGATCCTCGCGGGCCACACCCACGGCGGCCAGGTCTGCATCCCCTTCTACGGCGCGCTGGTCACCAACTGTGACCTGGACACGGACCGCGTCAAGGGCCTCTCCACCCACCGCACGCCGGACCACACCGCGTACCTCCACGTCTCCGCGGGCTGCGGCGCCAGCCGCTACACCCCCGTCCGCTTCGCCTGCCCCCCGGAAGCGACGCTGCTGACCCTGACGGCCGCCCGAGGCTGACCAGGCCAGGGCCAGGGCCAGGACCGGGCGGGCTCGGCCGAGCGGGCCCGAGGGGCTCCTCCGGGCCCGCCAAACCGGATTTCGCCTCCGGCCAGCGGTGGGCTAAAGTAATCGATGTCGCCAGGGCAACGGCGACATCGGGGTGTAGCGCAGCTTGGCAGCGCGCTTCGTTCGGGACGAAGAGGTCGTGGGTTCAAATCCCGCCACCCCGACAGCTGAAACACCAGGTCAGGGGCCTGATCCGCTTAGCGGGTCGGGCCCCTGAGTGGTTCCGGGGGCTCCTTTGGGAGCCGTTTGGGAGCCGACTTCATTTCCCGACTCCCCAACGGCTCCCATCACCCCGTAGCCAAGGCTGCTCGATCATGCACCAAGCTCGGCGGTCCTCCTGCGATCACGGGGCAGATGTCTTACGCCCCAGCATCCGGCCATCGCCACACTGTCGCGTTGGCATCCGCGTCGCGTACGCCCTTCAGTTTCACGTCAGCCATGGATTCGACCTCGAAGAAGCGCAACGGATCGGTGATGATCCGCAGTGTTGGGGTACCTCTACCCTCTTCCAGGTTCGACGCGATGACGAGCGAGTAGTTACCTCCCTCAGCAAGCGCACGCGTGAGTTCTGCGCTAGTGAGAGAAACATCGGCCGGCTCCGCCCCGCCATGAGCCTTGATCTCGTAGAAGTGACCTGTTGAGTCGACAGCGTCAGCTCCCAGTCCTTGAAGACCTCGCTGGTCTTCCAGGGTCCGTCCGCTCGCGCTCAGAATCTCGACAAGCAGTGCCAGAACTGTCTTCTCTTTGTCTCGGTCCTGGTAGCCGAGTAGGCCAGAACGCTCGTTGGGCGCGGCCCCGCCCTTACGCGGTTGCGGCAGCGAGGCGGCACGCCGGCTTCTCGCGGAGGACGCAGAGCGAGGCTGCGGCGAGAACGCAGTACGAGTGGCCTGCGGAGTACGCGCCTGCAGTTCAGCCAAGGAGACCAGCTTGCGAGGCTCAGCCGACGGAGGGGTGGGTGGGGACCCTACGCCGGAAGGCATGGGAATAGACGGAGGAGCAGGGATGGACCGAGGTGACAGCGCTCCTGTTGGCGGCTTCGCCGGACCGCTCGGCTGGGCAGGAACCGTGGGGCCCGACGGCTGTGACAGTTCCCGCTCCCGCAACTGCGTCGCCAAACGCTCGCGGTCTTCATGATCTTGCTGGCCAGACGGGACGAGCGGAGTAACGGGACCGTCCTGCTGCCAGTCGATGTCCCAGAGATCGCGCCAGCGGTGGCCAACATGAATGCGCTCCGCGGAGAAGAGGGAGGCCACGGCCAGCCCTCCTCCTGGCTTGGTCCTTAGCGCCTCGGGGCTACTGACGAAGAGCGCCTTGGCTTCCCGATCGACGTGTGCATCGACCGGGACCTCGATCACCTCATGGTCCTCGCCCTGGTTCAGCCGGATCCGCAGCCCCGGCAAGACCCGTACCTCAAGCTCCGCCAGCCAGGACCAGTCCGTGAATGCCTCGGCAGCGGCTGGCTCATCCCGAACGAGAGTATCCTGCAGGCTGGCCACGGCCCAACGGAAGTCCTCAGTCAACTGCCTATCAGGACTTGCCCGGTCCGGGGCGACGACACACGCTGCCGATGCCTCCAGCTTGTGTACCTTGAGGACACTCAACAGGTCGTTGAATTGCTGGAGATCTCCGCCCGGCTGCCAAACGTGCAGGTGCTCGCCGAGCGTACGCGCGATGGCAGGGTGGTCTACCGCGTAGACGGGCCGTTCCTGCGTCCAGCCGAGGGTGGTGCGCAGCGGCAGCCAGCGCAGCTTGGAACGCAGGCCAAGAGAGATGGGGCCATCGGTCGAAGTAATGGTGTCGGCGAGGGACCTCAGCGCCTCCAGCATCACGCGCTGCTGGTCCGCCTGGAGCTGAGTGCCGGACTGGGTGATCTCCTTCAACACATCAGCGAGGTCCTCGGGTTTCGGCTCCTCGATCCAGAGAGCATCCCAGAGCGGGTTCAACTCGGGGTCAGGGATGGTGAAGGGGCGGAAGCCGCGGAGGATTGTGGGGCCACGGAAGCAGTCGCCCGCCCTCAGCCAGCCCTGGTCGGTGAGCACAAAATCTGTGCCGCTGAAGGCATCCCGAACTTTCCGAAGTTCGCTGCGGGACGTGCCCGCCGGCTCACTCTTCAGCCGCCCTGCCAGAGCCCGATAGACGAGATAGACCTCGGCTTTGAGACGGTCGTCCACCGCGCCAGGAGCCCCAGAGCGCTTTCGAAGTTTCCGCAATCGATTGATCAGCTGGGGAACGTCGGGGTTCCCATTCACTCCGAGAGCAGCCAGGACATCGACACGGTTGGACGTGGTCTCTTGGATCGCAGGGTGCAGGTACCCCGGGTCGTCCTGGCCATAGAGCGCCTGCGCGTCGCGCGTACACAAGTGCACCTGCGCCGGAGTGCGAAGTTTGCCGCTGGTGTCCTCAAGCCAGGCGGTCTCCCGGAGCCGCCAAACCCAGAGGGCCGCCGTCTGGCCGCGCTGGATCCATCGGCGGCGTGCCTCAGCCGCCTGTACGTCCGCGTGTTCGGAGGAGGTGATCATGCCGGGCCTGCCAAGCGTCTGTAGCAAGGCCGCTGTACGACGCCTGCGCTCCTGAGGGATCTGCTCGGCGATGATGTGTTGCACCACGGCGTCCAAGTCCGCACTGCTGCGGTCGTCCAATGTGTAGTCTGCACCCAATCGGCGCAGTTCTGTCGTGCGTGCAGCTGGCGACATCCAGCAGGCCCCGGACAGACCGATGCGGAAGTCCGCCTCGTACTTCTTGGTCGCCCCGCTCGGCTGTAGCTCCTTGAGCCTGGGTACGTCCGCAACTCCGAGGAGACGCAGAAAGGCCGTACGGCTCAGCCCGCACTGTGCTTGCGACAACAGGGTGCGTGAGTAGGAGCGCTGCACCCATTTGATGCCAGGAGTCTTTCCTGCAGCGACAGCGAAACGATCTCCGTCAGTGCTCTCCAGCGTCTGGGAAAGGTAGGCATGTGCTGGCGGCACCTTGCAAGGCTTTTCGTTGCCGTCGGAGTCGTGCTCGTACCCATCGAGGAGTATGGCGCTTCCGATTCCGGGACCGAGTCGCTCTCGCACCTTCCTCGGTACCTCGCCCAAGGCCGCCTGGATAGCAACGAGTTGATCGACACCGCACCCCGTGTCGCCTCCGATTCGTCTACCACCGCGGCCCATCCGTTCGATTCGGCTCAGTACGGCCGCAGTGTCGTCACGCCGTACGAGACAGCCCTGTTTCCGCAGCCAGTCGAGAACACGTCGGGACCACTGCGAGTTCTGCGCGTAACCGGCGTCGAGGTCCACGACGATACCCAGCGTGTCCAGCGGGTTGCTGCCACGTGGTTCGGCGTCCTGCGGCTCCGCGAACGCGACGTCGAGTGCCGTCGGCCGCAGACGCCGGCCATCGGCTGTGATGACGCACGGCCGGATGCGCAGTAGGAAATCGAGGTTCTCGTCGATTGCGACCGCTGTGAGATGGATGGTCTGCTCAATGTCGTACTCGGTGTCGGCGAGTGAGCTGAGCGCGTCTTTCACCTGAACCTCGCCGGAGAGTTCGGTGGTGCCCTCGGAGCGCCAGTCCGTCAGGACTGCGCGCCAATACTGCGCACCGTCGCGGGCGCGTCGCGGAAATGTACTCGGTAGCCCGGCTAGCCGGGCAATGTCCTCGTCATCCAGCACCCCCGACAGTTGCGGCTCCTCGACTGCGAGCAGTGCGAGTGGCTTCGTGGTCCCGTTCGAGCACGGCAGGGAGATCCGGGACGCCAACCATGTGCGGGAACGGTCGACCAACGCCGCACGGATACTGTCCTGGAGCCGGGAGGGCGACGAGGGGTCGGAGGGCGAAGGTAGCGGAACGAGGTGCCAAGCCGAAGGTTCGACGTCGCTGAGTACATCGAGGGCGGCAGCAGCCCAGAGATCCGCGACGAGTGGGACAAGGTCCTCGTTCCATCGGCTGGCAGCAAATCCTTCACGGCTGACCACGGGGTCGAACTGAGCGTGTACACGGGCTGCGGCTCTCAACTCAGCCACCGGTAGCCCAGCATGCACACTCCCCACCTCGGGTCCATGCACGGGCAGTGCGACCGCGACCGGCATGGAGGCTCCCACCGCCTTGTGCCGACGGGTACTCGTGCCATGCGGCGCGACGTGTGCGTCGTAGACCCGCCACAGTGCCCCACTGGTCGTCCGGGCCTCACGCACCCGGACATTCGCTTCCTCACCATCGATACGAAGCCTTCGCCGGTCGATCTCCGTCCAGCTCAGCTTGAGCATCACCGGCGGCGTCTCGTCCTCGGCTCCTTGCTCAGCGGGACCGTCCCTGCGGGCTTCGACTCGCCTCACGTGCCGGAGGAAGAGCAAGGAGCTGTCGTTCCAGGTCTCGAACCAGTCGAAGAGCTCGGAGGCGGACAGTACGTCGGGGTCAAGAGGGATTCGGAAGACCGTCCATTTGGGCCCCACGAGTTGTTCAGGAACCACCAGCGGCTCAACCGACCGAATCGACAGGTCTGCGAACCTCACGTGGAAGGGATGACAGTGCACCTCCCAGGTGGTCGCCAGGGCTCGCAAAGTAGCCAGTCCGATACCGAATCGTCCCGTGGCCTCCGCGTCGGAGCTCTTCCCGCTGAGCCACGGCAGGCCGAGCAACAGGATGTCGGCCAGGCGTACGCCCTTACCATCGTGAGCGATCAACAACTCCTCGGGACGCCAGATGAATCGGACTTGGGAGGCCCCCATGTCATCGGCGTTCTGCACCATCTCAGACAGGACCTGGAGCCGGTCCGATGACAGGGTCTCGGCCCCCTTCTGCCCTCCCTCAGCCATCAACCGGAAGACGCCGGGCCCATTCTGAAGTCCCTCTTCGAGGAGCCTCACTGCGCGAGCGGCCTGTCCCACGGTCTCAACTTCGACACCCGGATCCGTACGTGGATCCGACAGCAGTGCTTCCACTGCCGTGATGAGCTCCTCTTCCTCGTTCACCCGAATCTCCTCCGCATGGGCTATTTCCGACAGCGCCCCCGCGCCCTGCCAAAGCCTCAGGCCAGATGGAGCTCGGTCTGGTTATGATCGGTGAAATCGCGCCAAAGACCGCTATCACAGACCGCCGAGTCAACGTCCAGTGACGAGGCAGGCCGTACGCCGCAGTCCGCCGAAGCACACAGCCAACAGCTCACGTCGCAACCAGTGAACGACCGGAATCACCTGGTCTCGGGCCGCGATTGTCAGACCGGGGTGCTAGAGGCAGCGCGCACTGACGCGTTCTCCCCGTTGAGCTCGTGAACCCCCATGTTGATCTGAAGATGGTCAACAGACGCCTCGTAGAGGCGATGGCAGTGCGCTCAGCCAGCCGCTCGGTCCGAACTGGATGCCCCTCAACACGACTGGCACCGTCGAGGGCTGGCAAGTAGCCCAGTACAGCTTGTCTCGAAGTACCCGCAGACGGTACGACGATCGCCATGCACCCTTGGTCTCCGTTAAATGACCGGCAGCTCGCACTCCTCACCCGCATCGGGGACGGAGCCGACCCCGTGACGTCGGACAGCCCCGAGTTCGCTCTCACCGCCCGCGCGCTCAAGGAGCGGCGCCTGATCATCATGCCCAAACAGGATGGGAAGTGGCAGGCGGAGATCACGGACGCGGGACGCTTCTACCTGGAACACGGCCATCACCCGGACCGGCCGGAACCAGCTCAGCGCAAGCAGCGGCCAACAGGTTCCGACCAACCAGCACGACCGGCCCCTCCGCCACAGAAGCAAGACACAGCCCCGTCCACGACGAAGCCGGCGTCGAAGCGCGCCCCCAAGGTCCCCCAGCCGTCGCCGGCGGAAATCGGAACCGCCTTGATCGCGGAGGTACAGCAGGCCGGGCGGTTCCTCCGGATCCCGAACCCCAGCGACGAGGAGCGAGCCCGCTACCGCAGGGCGTTCGACGCGGCCCGGCAGTGTGCCCCCGAGGGATACAGCCTGAAGTACAGCGGACGGGCGAAGGGGGACTTCTTCCTCGGCCTGCTCCGGGTGACCGGCGAGGACGAGACCGAGTGGAACCGGATCCGGCTGGCGCGCAGCCGTGTGATCACCGACGTCGGGGACGTGATCGAGGCAGTCAGCGCGGACCACAGCGCCTTCGAGATCTCGGAGGAGGTCCTCCCCCGGGTGCTCTCGCTGCTCCGGCTCCTCGCCGAGGAAGCCCTCGCACGCCACGGCGAGATCGCGGTGTCGAAGAAGCGCAGGCAGCCGAGGCCGCTGCTCACCGTCCACGGCAGGACGTACGAGGTCAGCTTCCGTGAACGGCAGAAGCCGGTCCGGTACGTCCCCAAGCAGCCGGGCCGCCGTACGTACGACTGGCAGCGTGTCACCCCGGCCCAGAAGTTCGAGCCGTCCGGCGAACTGGAGCTGCTGGTCAGTCAGCAATCGGGCTACAGCTACGGCTGGAAGAAGGAGTGGGCCGACACCGCCAAGAAGCCGCTGGAGGACCAGATCGGTTCAGTCTTGCGGGCGCTGAAGGCCCGTGCTGAGGAACAGGAACAGGCTCGGCTGGAACGTGAGGCGGAGCAACAGCGGCTGCGAGAGGAGCGGGAGCGTCAGGAGGCCGAGCGCCGGCGCCTGGAAGCGGAGCGAGAGGAGCGGGAGCGGCGGGAGTGGGAGGCCGCCGTCAGCGTGGCTTCGATCAAGGCGATTCACGCGGTACGGGCCGAGCGCTTCGGCACGGCCCTTGAGCAGTGGCAGGCCGCAGGGGAGATCCGGATGTTCTGCGCCGCTCTGGATGAAGCCGCCGCGGCGTCGGAAGACGCCCTCGAAGCCGAGAGGCTGCGAGAGTGGTCGGCTTGGGGGAAGGCGGAGGCCGACCGGCTCGACCCCACCCTCAGCGGCAAGGGCTTGGCTTCTCTCAACTTCCGTGCGGAGCCGACGGGAGATCAATTGCGGCCGTTCCTTGACGGCTGGCACCCACACCGGCCGGAGAAGGAGACGAAGCCCACTGCTCAGCCGGCACCAACCAAGGCGGAGCCAGATCCGTGGCGCGGTCTCATCGACGCACGTCAGGATCAAGGCTGGAGATATGGACGCCCAGGTCGCGCTCAATGGTGGAGGCGATGACGCCGTGGCCGCGGTCGCGTAGGGCCTTGACCGCCTTCTCGACCAACTCTCCGAGCCGGATGACCTCGGCGCGTAGCGCAACCAACTCGTCGTAGCGGTCAGCCTTGTCCTGGCCGCACCACGCTCGGATGGTTCGAAGGACTGCCGCATCCGCGTCCAACTTGCGCTCGTCACGCCGACTGTAGGAGTACCAGGAGGGCTGGGCACGCTCCTGCTCGATGTCCTGCTGCTTGCGGTCCACCTCTGGAAGGATCTCGTCGGCGAGGCGTCCGGCCACCTGGTGGGCGATGCGCTCAGTGACCGACCACCCGGCCAGGCACATGCCGTGGCGGTTCTCGTACACTGCGGCGTCGCGGCGGAGTTCGGCGGCGTCCACGCCGATGAGCAGCGCGGTTTCATCAAGGCGGTTCAGCTCCAGAACGCCTGCGTCCGCCACCGTTCGGCGCAGTCGCAGCCTGTTCTTCGGGCGGACGAAGCCGAGGATCATGCGGGCGGCCTCGAACTCCGTGCTGCCCCGGACGTGCCGAGAGGACTCCACCAGTACCAATTCCGCTTCGTCGTCCTTACGGAAGGTATCGGCATCCGCCCACGGTGCGACGAGTGAACCGGAACTGACCCACTCCTGCAGGCCAGCAGCGTCACCTTCGAGAAACCGCACGTGGATCCAGCCGGATCTGCCAGGGCCACCCACTCGAACGACCTCTACCTGGCGAACCGGGATGCCCAGATCCTTCGGCCGCGCGCGGTATGCCCAGTGCTCGCCAATCTCCATGCGCCCATTGAGCCAGATCTGTTGGCCGCGTTACTGGGTATTCGCCCTAACTGCCGGAGAGCGCTGTTCGCCTTGGGTTGACGCTGCCCTCGCGAGCCATCAGCGCTCAAGGGTCACACGCACCCGCCCACGCGCAGAGGAGTTCGCCGGGTGCGTGCCCGTGAAGGCCAGCTCTCATTCCGCCCACCAGGGCGGTGCGCTCGGCCGCGTCCGGGTAGGGCCCATCGACCGGCTGCCCCCTGGCCTTGACCGAGGTCAACTGAGGTGGCTCACGCCGGTTGCGCGGCTTAGCTCCGGGCGGGTAGGGCGCGAACGTGCACGAGACAGCAGTGTGCGGCTGTCGGCTTTAGCGGCCCGGCCAGACCAATTCAAGCGACCGCGAAAGTCCATGTTCATAGCGGCGTCGCACGACTACTCCAAGGACCGCACTCTCAAACCCGCAGGTCAGAAGCCACGAAACAGGACGGCGAACAGCACACCCTCAACGGGCACCGCAGCGACTGTAGGCACATTCGCGAAGGCTCGAATCAGCTCGCGGCAGAGTGCGGTCTCCTCCGTGCCCCGGGGTGCCGCCGGACACGACCAACGGACTTGCATGGCTAACTCCCCACCAATTCATAGTCGCTTCACACATTCGCCGCGTGCTGCCGCACGCCCCAGAAATGAAGGTTCGCCATGCCCACTACCAACGACCACTCGGATGACTCGCATCCGCACGGAACGCCGCCCACCGAGCCTCCTACCCGGGACGAGACCCCCGCAGAGCGCCCGCGCTCACAGAACGCCCTCGCCTGGGCCACGATCGGGCTGTCCGCGGCCTGCTTCACCGCCGGTGTGGCCCTCTCACTGACCGGCCACGACGAGACAGGCATCGCACTCATCGGCGCCGGAGCTCTGGAACGAGGCGTCAGCCCCCAGAAGTAGGGCAGGATCGTGGCCTGGGCCTCTGCTGCCGGACTCACCCCGTCCGGCGGCAGAGGCCCAACCGCGTCTAGACAACGCTGTGGAGAGCCACTCTGCGCGATTGCAGAAGCTCGTTGAGTACGCGCACCGGTGACGTGGGGTGCATCGCAAGCCGGGCGTCGAGCGCCGTCTCCCACTGCTCGGTCAGCCCGGCCATGAGGCGCTTGCGCATGCCAGGGGTGACATGGGCGTAGCGTGCTGAGACCGAACCATCGATGTGGCCCATGCGCTCGTCCATGAGCACCTTCTCCGTGCCGAGGTCCTCCATCACGGTCCGATGGGTGTGGCGGAGGCCGTGGGGTGTGAGGCCCCTGGCGATCGGGAGCCAGCAGGCGTCGGCCCGGTCGCCGGCGCCGCGTCCTCGGGCCGGGACCCCGGGCCACGGCTCGCCGAGCAGAGGTACGGGGCGGGCCTCCTGCGGCGCCTTCTTCGGGTACCAGCCCGAGACCGCCGGGGTGAACAGCCATGTCGCGAAGCCGTTTCGGCGCCAGTGGGCGGCGTGCTGCGGCACCGCGCCGCCCCGTACGAACCCCAGGTCCGCGATGGCCTGCGTCACCCGCGCCCTCTTGGCCTCCGTGACGCGGTCGGGGTGGTTGAGGACGTTGGACACCGTGCCGGTGGAGACTTCGGCGCGGCGCGCGACGTCGACGAGTTTCGCGCCTTGGTGACCGCCAGTGCGGGCAGCGCCCTGTCCCCGGAAGACGTAGGTCTTGCCGTGGCATGGGCAGGGTGTCGGCTTCGTGCGGGCGACATGGTTGGCGACCAGGGCTGAAAGCCAGTCCATCGCGTAGATGGTGCGGTAGCTGTCGTCCTTGGGCGGGCAGCGCACCAATTCGCCGGTGTCGAGTTCGTACAGCTGCCACTCGACGCGCACGGAGCCGGAACGGGCGAACTCCGTCTCCAGGCCGACGATTTCACCCCAGCGCATGCCGGTGTATCCCTTGAGGACCACGGCGACGAACTCGTCGTCGCGGCCGGAGAGGAGAGCGGCGCGTTCGGCGGTCAGCAGGATGCCGAGCGGGTCGGTGACGACCTTCTCCGGGCCGCGGTTGCGGGAGCGGCCGGCGCGCTTGCCGCGTCCGCGCCGCCTGGTGGCCGGGTTGGACGTGATCAGGCCCTCGTCGATCGCGTCCTCGAAGATCAGGTGGAGCGTCGAGCGCCAGGTTTTGACGCTGGAGGCCGCGTAGACGGCCTTCTCCTTCTTCTCCCAGAGGTCGACATCCGTGCGAAGGATGCCGGCGAGCGCCTTGTCCTCGAAGTCGGGGAGCAGGTGCTCCTCAATGTGGCGCTTGTAGTTCTGCATGGTCGAGGCGGCGAGGTCCTGGGCCTCGTACCAGCGGTTCGCGTACTCGCCGAAGGTCTCCTGCCCGAGTGCCGGGTCGCGCCAGTCACCTCGCCGGTATTTGTTCTCCGCCTCGCTCGCGGCGCGCTGGGCCTCGCCTTTGGTGGCGAAGCGGATGGCCTTGCCGTTGTCGTCGATGACCGTGAGGTGCTTGCCGGGCGCCGTCTTGTACCGGCCGCGCCAGTAGTTCCCACGCTTCTCCGCGAAGCCCAACTTCTCTCTTTCTGTCCGCTCTTGGATCGTGGCTGGGCGCGGGCGCGCTACACGACGGGCTCGTACTGGGTGCGGCGCGGTGGCCGGGCCCGCAGACGCGCCGTCGTCGCGGCCGTAGTCGGCCGAGAAGACTGGGTGGAACGAGTTCGGGCAGCGGGAGGACCTGTTACCGCTGGGTCGGCCGGCGCGGCGCTGAGGAATCGTTTCGGACGCTCTTCGTGGAGGCGGATGATCTCGGCGAGGTGTGGGGCGGTGAAGCGGTAGGAGCGACCGACGCGGGTGTGCGGGATGAGTCGGCGCCGGGCACGGTCCTTGACCCACCAGGCGGAGCAGCCGAGGGCTTCGGCGATCTCCTCTGGGCGGTAGAGACGGGGCAAAGGGGCGCCACCCTCGTTGGCAGGAAGGTGGCGCACGAGGGCGGGCGGTATCTCGGAGTCGCGCAAGAAGGGCGGGTCCTCACTCGTTGGGGGACTGCTCGGTCGGTGTCGCTGGACGGCACTCGTCACGTGGCGGTCGGCCTCTGCGGGAGCACGAGAGGCGAGATGAGGAGGGCGTCGGCGATCACGACGAGGTCGTCGAGGTCGCAGCGTCGTTGGACGGGTTCGACGCGGGACAACGTGGTGTTGGACATCGGGTGGCCGGGAGCGGTCACGCGACAGGCCGACCGGCGTTGCGAAAGGACGATTTCACTGCGGAGGATTTCGATGGATCGGGCGGCCCCTATTACTGCCGGGCCGATTTCCGATGAACGTGTGGGCATAACTTCAATTGAAGGTCCGGTTCGCCGGTTTGGGTAACCGGCGATCGTGGTCTATATTGCGCTCGCGTGGCTCCCCGCGCAGTGGTTCGAGAAGGTCGAGACGGGCCATCGACGACCCTCCAAGGGTGTTCTGACGTGGGGTGTTGTGTTGTAGCTTCCCCGTCGGCGACACGTCAACGGCTTCCCACTGTGATGCTTCTGGCTCGGCATCCGGGGCAACTATTTCGCCAGCCGCCGATCGTGCCCTACAATTTTGAGACCGCCTTTTACCGCCTGTCTTTTCGGCAACCTTTCTGCCGTAAGAGATTTCGCGGGATTGGGCTGGACTTGCGCGGCCTGGGTGTGGCTGTGTTGACGACACCCCCCGGGGAGCGCGAGCGGCTATCAGCGCGCCACGCGTCGTCGACCGGTCCCCCTGACGCCCGTACCGCCACGATCGACGGTGATCCGTGGGCGCCCGCCCACCTGCAACCGAGTGAGGAACCGCCCCTCTTGGCACGAATCCGCACCATCAAGCCCGAAGCCTTCGTCTCCGAGTCCCTGGCCGCCGTCTCCCTGGCCGCGGAGCGGACCTTCCTCGGCCTGCTCACCCAGGCCGACGACCAAGGCCGGCACCGCGACCACGCCGCGATCATCGCGGGCCAGCTGTGGGTCCTGCGGCCGGAGCACACCCCGTCCGATGTCGAGACGGACCTCGCCCAGCTGGCTGACGCCGGACTGATCTGCCGCTACAAGAGCCCGGACGAGAAGCGCTACTTGCATATCGTGACCTGGCACCTGCATCAGAAGATCAACCGGCCGAGCAAGAGCCGCCTCCCTGCCTGCCCTCATCACAGCGCCTCGGCCGGAGACCCTCCGAACACCGCGAGGGTCAGCGTCACGGAGCCCTCCCTGCCGCCTCACGGAGGATTCCATGAGGACGCACAGGCTGCGCGCGAGACTGCGCCAAATCGGCGCGTCAATGGAGAATCCGCAGGTCAGGACAGTTTCATGGAGTCCTCCGTGAGGGCTCACGCAGAACACCCGGAGCCGTCGGTGAAGCCTCACCGCCCGGATCTAGGACCTAGGATCATGGATCTAGGAAGTATCCCTCCGGGGGGCGCGAGCGCCCCCGCGCCCGACACCGTCTCGGCCAAGCAGCTCCTTGGCGAGTACGTCGCGGCGTGCAACCACCGCCCGCCGGACGCCTTCCTCAACCAACTGGGCGGACAGGTGCGCAAGCTGCTCGAGGAGGGCATCGCCCCCGCCCCTCTACGAGCCGCCCTCCAACGCCATCGCGCCAAGGGGCTGTCCCCGAGCGTCCTGCCCAGCCTCGTCCACGAGGTCATGAACGCCGCCTCCGCGGTCGCGCCCGCCACCCACCGGGCGTGGACGAACCCCACCGACGTCGTCGCCGCGTACGGAGATCAGCTCTGACCGCCACCCTCGCACGAGAGCCCCGCCCAGTCGGTCCGCTTACCGACCGGCTCACCACAATCCTGGCCGGCCGGGGCATCGCCCCCGATGTCATGGCGGAGGAGCCACCGGCTGAGCCCGTCACAGCCCTGGAACTCGCGGACGCCCGTGTCCCCGCCCGCTACCGTCGCGCCCTGGCCGATCACCCGCGGATCACCACTTGGGCCGACCAAATCGCCCGAGCTGGACGCCCCGGTCCCAGCGGACCCGGCATCGCCGAGGGTCCGTCGCTGCTGATCGCCGGTCCCACCGGCACGGGCAAGACCCATCAGGCGTACGGCGCCGTCCGCGCCCTCCTCACCCGGGGCGTCCGTCTGCGCTGGGAGGCCACCACCTCGGCCGACCTGCACGCGCGGCTTCGCCCCCGCGCCGGCCACGACGGCGAACGGGACCTGCGGACGCTGGCCCGCTGCCCGCTGCTGCTCCTGGACGACCTCGGCGCGGCCAAGACCAGCGAGTGGACCGAGGAGCTGACCTACCGGCTGATCAACCACCGGTACGAGCACATGCTCCCCACCCTCATCACCACCAACCTCCCCACAGCCGAGCTGCGCACCGCGCTCGGCGACCGCGTCGCCTCACGCCTGGCCGAGATGACCGAGCGCGTCGTCCTCACCGGTCCCGATCGACGCCGTAACGCGCCCGCCTCCTGACATCAGCCGCGCGTACCCCTTCCCACCCTCACCGCACCCCGCCCGCGCACCGGCATGCCCCGCTCGCGCGAGCCTTTGGAGAGCCCCTGCATGACTTCCGGCGACATCGTGCCCACAAGTGCCGCAGAGACAACCGCAGCGTCCCTCGCTCACTGGATCACCCCGACCGCGGCAGCGGTAATCGTGCTCGTCGCCCTCGCCTTGACCGCTGGATGGCTGTGGCAGCGCGCCCGTAAGCGCGACACCGAAGGGCCGCGCCATGGCACTGCCGCGGTCCGGGTCGCCGCCGTCGCCGCGATCGGCTGCACCGCCTACAGCGCGGACACCAGTTGGCGGTTCGCTGCCGACTACCTGGACATGGGCGGCACCGTCGAGCGCGCGGCGATGTTCGCCGCCGCCGAGCTCGCCCTGTTCGCCACCGCTCTGCTCGCCCGGCAGAACCTCAACGGCCCGAAGCAGGCGCCCGGCCTGCCGGGCACCCTCACCTGGGTGATCACGGCCGTGCAGATCCTGCCCGCCTATGCCGAGTCCGGGCCAGTGGGCGGAACCGTGCGGGCCTTCGTCGGCCCGTTCCTGGCGGCGATGCTGTGGCACCTGGCCATGGGCATCGAACTACGCCACCGCAGCCCGCACGCCGACTCCCGCGGCTTCGCCGCCGTCCTCGCCCGGCAATCACGCGAACGGCTGCTGGCCCGGCTCTCGATCGCCGACCGGGACGCGGACGCTGCCCGGATCATCCGCGAGCGCGCTCTCGACCGGGCCGTCACCCTGATACTCCAGGCGGAGGCCATGACGCCGGAGCGGCGCGCCAAGCGGCGCGGGCGGCGCCTCACCAGCCGTCTGCACCAGGCACTGGAGCGGGCCGACGTCGACCGTGACGAGCGCCAGGACGAGCTGCTGCTGCGCAAGCTCGCCACCCGCCAGCAGGCTCTCGCCCTGGCCTCCGTCTCCCTGCCTGCCCGTTGGCCCCGTCCGGACGCGGGCTCGACGGGCAGCGCCGCGACTGCCCGCCCGCGAGCCGCGGTGGCGACGCGGGCGGAAGCTCCGGGCGGCCCACTCTCCAACGTCACGGGCGGTGACGCCCCCGACCGGGTAGCCCGCCCTCTGCCCGGGGACCGCCCGCTACAGCCCGCCCGTACCGCTGTCGGCCCGGAACCGGAACCGGGCGAGGCAGCGCCGCACGTCGATCCGGGCAAGGCCGCACGGGCGAAGTCGAATCGCCCTGGCCGAAAGCCACGGGCGACACCGGACCTGCTCACCACGTACGCAAAGCGCCTCCACCACGAGACCGGGCGCCTCTCCCGTGACCTGCTGGAGGAGGCCGTACGCGCGGACGGCCACAGCGTCGGCAGCGACATCGCCGGAGAAGTCGTCCGCAGCGTCAAAGCCGACCTGGGGACCAGGCCCGCCGACCAGCCGTACTGAGACCACACCTACCTCCAGCACTCAAGGAAGGCCGCTCGATGCACGACTCCCACCACGAACTGCACCACGCCCAGACGAAGATCACCAACCCCGCCCCAACGAGAGCAAGTTGGAGGTTCGGACACTCCCCCGCAGGGGGAGCGCCCGAACCCGACCCCGCCCCAGGGGTGGCGGGGCCCGTCCGGCGCCAGGGGGCGTCGGACGGGGAGGCTGCGACCGAGGGCGGATCGCAGTCGGGCAAGGCCAGCCGCCCGCGCAAAGCCGGGAAGGGGAAGTCGCGTCCGCGCGACAAGAAGCAGCGCCCCGCGCACAGCGTCCGCCTCAACGGGCAAGAACTCGACATCATCCAGTCCGGCGCCGACCACGTCGGCATGAGCGTGGCAGGCTTCCTGGCCCACTCCGCCCTGGCCGCCGCCCGTGACCAGTCCCGCACCGCGGCGATGATCGCGACTGAACGGGACATCCTGACCGCCCTGTTCGGCGTGCGCCGTCAGCTCGGCTGGGCAGGCAGCAACGTCAACCAGGCCGTCAAGGCTCTCAACTCCGGCGCCGACGCGCCGCATTTCGCCGCCGCCCTCACCGACCTGCAACGCGCCGCGCGAGCCGTGCAACGGGCGGCCGACAGGATCACCGACCGACAGGAGGCGCAGGCGGCTTGATCCCCCGGATCCATCAGCAGGGCAGCCGTACGCTCGGGCTCCTGCACTACCTGTACGGCAAGGGCACCCACGAGGAGCACATCGACCCGCACCTGGTCGCTTCCTTCGACGGCATGGCCCCCGATCCCGGTCGCGACCCCTCGGTGACGAAGAAAGACCTCCAGCACCTCCTCGACCAGCCTCTGTCGCTGCTTGACGCGGGCCATCGTCCCGACCAACACGTCTGGCACTGCTCCGTACGCGCCGCCCCCGACGACCCGATCCTGTCCGACGAGCAGTGGGGCGACATTGCCCGCCGTACGGTCGCCGCCACCGGCATCGATCCCGGCGACGGCGCCGGCTGCCGCTGGGCCGCTGTCCGGCACGCCGACGACCACATCCACATCATCGCCACCCTGGTCCGCGAGGACGGCCGCCGCCCGGACCACCACCGCTCCGGCAAGCGCGCCCAAGCAGAGTGCCGGCTGATCGAGAAAGAACTCGGCCTGCACCAGGTCGCATCCGGGGACGGCACCGCGGCCAAGCGGTCCACCAGTGCCGAGCGGCACAAGGCCGAACGCGAGGGCAGGTCACGACCTGCTCGCGAGGAGTTGCGGGAGTCTGTACGGTGCGCGGTGGCCGGCGCGACGAGCGAGGAGGAGTTCTTCGACCGGTTGGCCGCAGCCGGGCTGCTGATTCGCAAGCGCGTCGCGCCCTCCGGCGACCTCCTCGGCTACAAGGTCGCTCTCCCCGTCGACCGCAACAAGGACGGTGAGCCGGTCTTCTACGCCGGTTCCACGCTCGCACCCGATCTGTCCCTGCCCCGCGTCCGCGAACGCTGGGCACGTCCCGCGGAGGCTGCCCCGTCGGGGGACAGCACCCGGCCGGAACAACCCACCCTGCCGGATGTGACCGGTCCCGCGTTCGCGCGGCGCCGGGCCTCCGCCGCCGCCTGGCAGGCCCTCCTGATCATCGACCAGGGCGACGACGGTGCGGCAGCGGCCCAGATCGCTGCGGCGGGGGAGATCCTGGACGCGCTCGCCAAGACCTCCGCCGCCCACACCCGCGCCGAATTCCGGGAGGCTGCGACCGGGTTCGAGCGGGCCAGCCGCTCCCACGTGAAGGCCGTACGCGGGCACGACCGCGCCCTGCGCCAAGCGGCCCGCGATCTCATCCACAGCGGTCCCGCCCTCGGTCGCGGGGAAGACGGCGCCACCACCGCCATGCTCATCGACATGGCCTTCTTCCTCGCCATCGCCGCGGCGAACTGGCATGCCAAAAGGCACCACGGCCAGCAGGCCGCCGCCGCCCGACAAGCCGCTGGACACCTGCGCGCCGCCTACCGAGCCGCCGCGGGTGAACCTATGGCCGCCCTCCGCTATCGGGGCCAGCATCTGGCCCCGCGCGTCCGGCAGCGGCAAGCCGACCTTATCCACCACGTGCTGCCGGCCCTGGCCACACGGGTCCAGGCCGAAGCCGGCTGGCCCGCCCTGGCAGCCACTCTCGATGAAGCCCGCAGAGCCGGTCACGATCCGGCGGCTCTGCTGACCGAAGCCGCCCGGCGGCGCGAGCTGGGCACCGTCACCTCCATCAGTGACGTCCTTGTCTGGCGCCTGCGGCGCGGCGCCCATCTGCCCGCCCTGACCGAAACCCGCCACGACACACCCGCCCGAGGCAACCGGCGCAAAGAGTCCTCGGTGTCCAGCGCCCTGCCCTCGCTGAGTACCGTGATCGATCCCAACCGGCGACGCTGACCGGGAGCCCACGCAACACACCGACGATCGCCGGTTGGGCTGAGCGGCCCGGGATGCGCCTCCGGACAGGACACATCGCAAAGCCGGGCCTCCCCTCGGGCGGCCCGGCTCACGCGTTGGATGGCCTTCAGTGGGCTGGGGCGCGCAGGAGCCGATCGCGTGTGCTCTCCGGCAGCACCCGGCGCAGGACCGGTGCGCGGGAACAGAGGCCACCGGCGAAGGCGGCGACGAGGTCGTGCGGCACGCCCGGGCTGAACGAAGCCGCCCACAGGTATCCAGCGCCGAGCATCGGCTCGGACCACGCCTGCCAACCGGCCAGGACCGCGTCGTCCGCCTCAGCCACAAGGGCCAGTGGGTCACCATCCTGGATGAGGGGCGGCACTTCACCGAGGCGGACGTGCGAGGCGAACGTCGGATCCACCGCACCCGCACCGGGCTGACCGGTGTCACGCGGCCAACCGTGCGCCGCGACCGCGTCGAGGACCAGCTCGGGGCCACCGAGCGGCACGGTGGGCTGATCGCGGGCGTCGAGTGCGGCGAGGAAGGTGGAGAGGACCTCGCCGGGCACATCAGGAGTGAAGTAGGCCGACCACCGCGCGAGCGGGCTGCTCGGCTCCGCGCGAGCGGACACCTGCCAGGCAATCGGCAGATTCCCCAGGTGGAACGGCTCGTCCGGCAAGACCCACTGCGCCCACCGCAGCGAGTCGGGACTGATGTGAAGGACGGTGCTGCGTAGGACCTGACGGGCCTCCGCCGCCTCGTCCGGCTCCTGGCGCCCGCGGACGATCGTCAGACTCGTCCAGTCCAGATCGGCGAGCGTATCGGCCACAGCCTCGTACAGACGCCCGTCATCACCGGCCAAGTGCCGGGGACCGACCCAGTACGCGGGCGGGGCGCCGGCCGGGGCAGGCGGGCCGAACGGAATGTCGGAATGCAGGTACGCCTCCAAAGGTTGGAAGTCTTTTACGGTTCTTCGAACGGACGTGCACGTCCGCGCGGTCGTCAACGACCAGGTGCACATCGTCGGCGGAGAACCGATCCATCACGAGCGTGTCCTGGCCCGGGGCGAACAGCCAGGCAGGCAGCCGAAGGACCTCAAAGGTGGTGGGAAATCCGGGCTCCAGGGGACGCCGCGGTCTCCGGCAATCACCTCTATGACCTGGTGCTGTGAAGGAACGTCGTCCACGTTGACATGCCACTGCAACGTTGGCCAGTCATTCGTGGCTCTTTGCTGTCTGCCCCCGGCGAACTGCGATATGGAACCCGAGACATCACGGTCGAACCGAGAAAGGATGTGCGCGCGACGCGGCCAATGCTGATAGTTGCTCCATGGATGCGATCGAGTCCGCACGCGCCGTCGTAGAGGAACATCACCCTGACGCGCGAGCCGCCCTCCTGGGAGGCAGCGTGGTGACAGGCCGCCGCACAGCCATGTCTGACCTCGACATCGTGGTGCTGCTCCACGGAGCCCCGGCCCCGTACCGCGCGAGCGTCCAGTACGCCGACTGGCCGGTGGAGATGTTCGTACACACCGAAGCGACGTGGCACGCCTACGTCGAACGGGAACTACGCAGGCGCCGGTCACCGCTGCTGTGGATGTGTGCCGACGGGCTGCTGCTCTTCGACACCGACGGACTTGGAGCACGCATCGCCGCGGAAGCCCGGAGGCTGACCGCCTCGGGACCGCCCCCGGAGTCGGCGGAAGAGATCGACGACCGCCGCTACGCGATCACCGACCTCCTGGACGACCTCGCGGGAAGCACCGACCAGAGCGAGCGTCTCTTCGTCGCGACCGAACTGGTCCGACGGACCGGTGAGCTGGCGTTGGCCGTCGGCGGTTCGTGGGGTGGTGGGGGGAAGTGGCTGGCGCGCCGTCTTAAGACGACCGCGCCAGGGCTCAGCACGCGCCTCCGTCACGGCCTGCAAGAGGTACTGAGCGGGAGAGTCGAGCCCCTTGTGGCCGTCGTGGAGGAGGTGCTCGGACAGGCCGGCGGCCGATTGTGGGTCGGCTACAAGCGCGCCGGAACTCCCTGAACGATCTCGCTCCGCACGGGACCGACGCCCCGCCAAGCCTCGCTGTCTCGGGCCTGCGTGGGCGCCCCTACGTCAGTTCGTCGGCAATACCCGGTCAGCCTTTCGCCGACGTCGACTCTCAGGAGGCAAGAACCTCACCGAGGTACGCCTGCACAGGCTCGAACAGCCCATGTGGAACGTATTGAGGAATCTCGCCCTGGCTTCGTCCACAAGAACGGGCAGCAGATGTTCACCACTTCGGGAGGCACCCCGCGTACCGAGGATTCGAACGGTGACGCTGCACACCGTGATGTTGCACGGTCTCGTGCAGCGGAAGAAAAACGTGTTGGCTGGTCCGTCGCTGAGCTGTGACGATGCTTCTGTTCCCTTACGGAGGATGTTTGTTCGTTTTCGTGTGCGCCGGCTGTGGGGGCAGGCTGACCGTCCCGTTGTCCCAGGTCGCGCTGCCGGCCCACGCTCATCAGAAGTACGGGAACGGGATCCAGCTCCCGGTGCTCATGGAGTCGGGCACGTTCGCGGTGGACCCGGAGCCCTGGGGGCCACCGTGGCGGGGGTGGGAGGAGATCCGGCCGGACGAGGCGGCCGCCCGCGGTGTCTACGCTCCGGTGTATGCCCTTTCCGACGGCGCGCCCGGCGCGATCGTCATCGCGCCGGGCGATGCCAGCGGCACGATGCTGATCCCGGGAAATCGCGGAGGCGGCTACTGCTGCGGCCTTGACGGTGCCGACGGACCCAACGTGGCCTGCGCGCAGTGTTACCTGCCCGTGGCGAGCCGGATCGACGACTGCTCGCTCTGGCAGGCGCTGTGGCTCACCCCGAACGCCGTACGCCGCCTTCCCGTCGACGGCGCCGACGCCGCGCCGCTTTCCTGGTCCGAGCTGATGGCGGAAGGCAAGGGCACACCCCTGTTCGAGCCGATCGCCACCTGGGGGCGGACGGCGGCAGGCCACTGGTCGAACTACTGGTGGTCGTGGAGCCCGCAGTGGGAGGCGGCGGCCGGCCGGGCGCTCGCCCACCTGCTGGCGGCTTCAGAGGGCCACCCGGTGATGGTCCCGGGCGGCTTGGTCGGGCAGGTCTTCCAACGCGCGCTCGACGCCCTGTTGCCCGCGGGCCCGCGGGCGCGTTGTGCCGTCCTGGCGGGACCTGGACTGCCGGCCTCCAGCGAAGACACCTCCATCCTCCTCGTGCCGTCCCATCCTCAAACAGGGGAGACCTGGGCCCCGGCCGACCCGGCGCCGTACCTGGTACCGCTGCCGTTCGGGGTGTGGCTGTGGCTGGCCTTTCCCGGGCCGGAGCTGCCCGTCCCCGCGTCGGGGACCCTGCCCGCCGGTACCCTCCGCGACGACTTCGACCCGCCCGCGCCGCGCCCCGGTCGCCTGTTCCGGGCCGACCCGGAAGTGCTCCGGCACACCCTGGTCCGGCTTCCGGCCGTCCGCAGCCCGTGGCTGCGCGAGATCCTGGAGAACCTCACGCACCACATGCGCGCCGGCCTCTTCTAGCCGACTAACAGGGGCAGCACGTCACTCTCCGGAACCGCCGCAATCAAACAGCACCAGATCCTGGTGCCTCCCGAAGTGGTGAACATCTGCTGCCCGTTCTCGTGGACAAAGCCACTCGCCCCGCGTCACCCAGCAAGATCGGCCGCGCACGACGTCAAGTCGGTCAATGGCGATCTGACAGCGCGGACAAGCTGGGCGTGAGCCGCTCCAGGACCTCCTGTCTCACGACGTGAGTCAGGCCCAGTGCCAGGTGCGCGGCTGGGGCCGCAGCCCCAGCCGTGCTTCGTCGAGAGCTCGACGGCGCCGCGCCCTACGGGCGAGCGGCTTCCCGCCTGCGTGTACGTTCGCGGTCTGGCCGGGAATTGCGGGGATGGGTGGGGTTGAGGAACCACTTGCGGGCCGACGCGAGCCACCAGATTCCACAGAAGGCGACCACGACGCCGACCGCGATCGGGGCGTAGTTGAAGGTCTTCGCCGTGACTGGTGCGCTCTGCGGCAGCATGAACAGCACTGTGATCACCAAGACCCACATGACGGCGATCGTGCCGACGATGGTGGACCAGGAACCGAGGTGCCAGGGGCCGCGCTCGAACCGGTCCCCCTGGCGCAGCCGGAGAAACGTGGGAATCACGTACGCGATGTAGAGGCCGATGGTCGCGATGGAGGTAACGGCCGCGTAGGCGGTGCTGTTCCACAGGTAGGGCAGGCCGAGGGCGAAGGCGCCGCCCGTGGCGAGCCAGACGGCGTTGGTGGGAGTACGCGTGGCGGGGTTGAGCTTGTGCCACGTCGAGGAGAAGGGCAGAGCGCCGTCACGGGAGAACGCGTAGATCATGCGGGAGTTGGCGGTCACGGACGCCATCCCGCAGAAGAGCTGGGCGACGATGATCACGAGCAGCAGCCACTTGCCGGCCACTGTGCCGAGGGTGTCCATGAGGATCTGTGCCGGGGGCACGCCGGTGCCTGATTCGAGGGCTCCTTCGTAGGACTGGATGGCGTACGTGAACCCGAAGAGGAGGACGAACCCGGCTACGAGGGAGACAAGGATCGAGCGGACGATGCCCTGGGGGCCGGCGGTGGAGGCGTCGATGGTCTCTTCCGTCATGTGGGCCGAGGCGTCGTAGCCGGTGAAGGTGTACTGCGCCATCAGCAGCCCGATCAGCACCACGTAGACGCTGGACGAGAAGCCGGTGTTGTTGACGAACTCGCCGAACACGAAGCGCGTCGACTGGTGGTGATCCGGGACGAGGACCAGGGCGCCGCAGATCACGACGACGCCCAGGATGTGCCACCAGATGGACACCTCGTTGAGGAAGGCGACGATGTGCACGCCGAAGGTGTTCAGGACGCCGTGCAGGACGAGGATGATCCCGAACAGCGTGATCGTGTGACCGGGCGTGACGGCAAAGCCGAATTGGAGTTCGAGAAGGGCGTTGAGGAAGTTCGCGGCACCGAAGTCGATGCCCGCGGTGACCGCTATCTGCCCGAGCGTGTTGAACCAGCCGGTGAACCACGCCCAGGCCGCCGCCGTGCGCTGGGGGGCCATGCGGTGCGCCCAGAAGTACAGGCCCGCGCTGGTCGGGTAGGAGGAGCAGACCTCGGCCATCGACAGGCCCACGAACAGCGTCATCAGGCCGACGAACAGCCAGCCCCACATGATCACCGCGGGCCCGCCGGTGTTCATGCCGTAGCCGTACAGCGTCATGCAGCCGGACAGGATGGAGATGATCGTGAAGCTGACGCCGAAGTTGGCGCGGCCGGACATCGAGCGGGAGAGCGTCTGCTGGTAGCCGAGTTGCTTGAGGCGTTCCTCGTCGGAGACGCGGGAGACGTCAAGAGGCATAGGGGTGCCGTCCTTCGTACGGTCGGAGGGTGTGTCGAGTGCTCAGTGATGCCGACGCCGCGGCGGGCTGTAGGCCCAGGCGCGGTGCCGCAGGAACAGTTCGTTGGCCTGGCCGCAGTAGGACCAGGGAACCCGCGTGGCGTAGGAACCGATCGCGTCGAAGACCTCCAGGGCCTCCTGGTGGCGGTTCGCGAACGACAGCGCGTGAGCGAGATAGTTGGCGTCATCGGCGAAACAGGCATGCGGACGCGGTGCGCGGTAACGCCACCAACGCTCCAGCACCGGGTCGACCTGCGGACACTCGATCCAGGGGTGGATTGTCAGCCCGTAGGCTTTCGGGTCCTGTTCCTGGCGGGACCGGTGCGCTTCCGCGAGGACGACGAGGGGCAGGACCGCGATGGGCAGCCCTCTGGGGGCGATGGATGCCTGCTCGTCAGCCCACCACGCCGCCTCACCCTGCGCGCCGTGGTGGCCGGAGAGCAGGTAGGTGACCACCTCATGATGTGCCTCCCGGTTCCAGGGGTCACGCTGCTTGATCTCCTCCCACACACGGTCGAGCGTGTTCCGATTGGGGGCGTGCGTACGGAGCAGCGCGAGCATGACGACCAGTGGAGCGACATCCTGCGGCCATACGTTCAGCGCGGCGCGGCACGTAGCCCAGGCGTCCTCCATCAGCGTCCGGCCGCTGTCGCGTCCGGCGATCATCGCGCGCAGGGCCTGCACATTCGCGAGCAGCGCGAGGGCGTGCGGGGAGCGCGGCTCAGCTTTCGCCCAGGTGTCGGCGCACCTGAGCCGCGCCCCGGCTTCGGCGAGAACCTGGAGACGGAAGATCCGGCGATCCCAGTCCGGCCCGGTCGAGGTCAGCAGGTCGCGCGGACCCTCCCACCGCCCCATAGCGGCGTCATCGAGCGCCCGCCGCAAGGGCTCGTCGCCCCTCGCCGGGTGAGTGTCAAGAAGTCGCGGCGCTCTCATCCTTTCTCACCGCCTTGTCCGTTCTCGGCCGCGTGACCGCCGTGCCGCCGGGCGTCGTGCTCCTGCCTTCCTGGCCCCGCAATTCGAACTCGTACGGACCGGCTGGCTCGCGGCCTCGGGAGGAAAGCGCGCTACGGTCGTCGCGCGTTTCCCGATTGCGGACGGGCTCGCGGTGTCCGTATCCTTCCGGGCAACGCGCTGACGGAGATGAGTAGCCAGGGATCACGCGAGCCGAGAGAACCGCCGGAAGCTGGGAAGGCGGTCTCGCGCCCCGAGGTGAAGACCCTCCCGAGCGCGGGGAGGAACGACCCCATCTGGTGGTCCAATGCCCCGCCGGCCGGCCCCCGTCACCGGGCTCGAATGAGGCCGTCACTCTGTGGCGGCGAAAGTGCGGTGGTACCGCGAGTTGCCCTTCTCGCCCGCACTCCCAAGGGATCATGACGACGTCCTCCGGAGGACCGAAATGATCCACAGCCGCGTACACGTCTCCGACCTGCGAGAACACGTGGGCCGTACCGTCTCCGTCTGCGGGTGGGTGAACACCCTGCGCCTGCAGCGCAAGATGCAGTTCGTCATCGTGCGGGACGGCACCGGCCTGGTGCAGGTGACCCACAAGCGCGACGACGGGCCGCTGGAAGCCCAGCTCGAATCCCTCACCCCCGAGTCCGCCGTCCGTATCACCGGCCGCGTCGTCGACGCCGCACAGGTGAACCTGGGCGGCCTGGAGATCGTCCCCGCAGCGGTCGAGATCCTGAACCTGGCCGCCGCCCCGCTGCCGATCGACGAGCACACCGGCCTGGAGCAACGGTTGGACTGGCGGTTCCTGGACGTGCGCCGACGTCCCGCCACCCAGTTGATGTTCGCCGTGCAGACCACCCTGGAGCAGGGGATGCGCGAGTACGCCTACGCGCAAGGCGCCACGGAGATGCACACCCCCAAGCTCATGGGCACCGCCTCGGAGTCCGGCGCGGAGGTCTTCGAACTCGGCTACTTCGACCGTAGCGCCTACCTGGCTCAATCGCCCCAGTTCTACAAGCAGATGGCGATCTCGGCCGGGATCGACAAGGTCTTCGAGATCGGACCGGTCTTCCGCGCCGAGCCGTCGTTCACCTCCCGGCACGCCACCGAGTTCACGGGAGTCGACGTGGAGCTGGCCTGGATCGACGACGTCGAGGAGGTCATGGCGTTCGAGGAACAGATGCTCGCCCACGCGATCACCCAGGTCGCCGACACGCACGGGCAGGCGATCAACGAACTCTTCGGCGTCGAGGTCACCGTCCCCACCACACCCTTCCCGCGCATCACCATGGCCGAGGCGCACGAAATCCTGCGCAAGGGCGGCTGGGACCCTCAGGAGGCCAAGGAGGACCTGGACCCGGAGGGCGAGCGGAACATCTCCGCTCACATCAAGAAGGCCACCGGGCATGACTTCGTGTTCATCACGCACTACCCGGTCGGCATTCGGCCCTTCTACCACATGCGGTCGGCCGCCGACCCGGGCGTGACCCTGAGTTTCGACCTGCTGTGGAAGGGACTGGAGGTCACCACCGGCGCCCAGCGTGAGCACCGCTACGACGTGCTGCTGAAGCAGGCCGCTGAGAAGGACATGAGCCCCGAGCCGATGCGGGACTACTTCAACGCGTTCCGGTACGGATGCCCGCCGCACGGCGGGCTCGGCATGGGCCTCGGACGGGTGTTGATGGTGCTGCTCGGCCTGGACTCCATCCGCGAGGCCACCTTCCTCTTCCGCGGGCCCAACCGGCTCACTCCGTAGCCGGCTGTGGGGTGCGTCCCACGACACGGGCCAGCGCCTCGTGTCGTGGGACGCGGTCTCAGTAGCGGACATTGCGCAGGTCATGTGTCCACGCCTCGCTCGGGTTTTTGTCCCAGTAGGCCCGCAGCGCCAGCTCCCTCTCGGAGAAGTGACCCTGGTGGCACAGCCCGCCGTGAGACAGGGTGACGCTCATCGCGAGCGCCGACTCGGTGGTGACCCAGTGCGGTGTCAGCGCGTGGCTCCAGAGCTGCTCTCCGGGCCGCATGGTGACGGATTGACGGTCGGCCGCATCGTGATCGGGCGGATCCTCGCCGGTGGTCTCGCCGATGACCGCCGCTTCGGCCGGAAGGTGCTTGTCCGGGTCCTGGTAACTATGGAAGGTCTTGATGCCATGGACCTGCCAGACCAGGCCGTGGGAGTTGTCGTTGTGGTACGTCGAGGCCGCGCCCTCTGTGGACAGGAACAAGATGGGCGCCAGGCGCTGCCAGGTGAATCCTCGGGCGGACAGCTGGGCGCGCCAGGGGATCATGACCTCTTCCTGGAAGCCGTCCAGGAGATCGGCGTAGAAGCGGCTGAGGTTGAAGTGCACCAGCCGGAACGGCCAGGTGACGATCTCCTCCACCGGCGCGGTACGAAACGCGGCGGTGCGGTCCATACGCACCTGCCAGTCCTCGTCGCCCAGGATCGTGAACCGGACCTCCGGGTCTTTCCGAAGGAGGTCGAGGACATCGACGGCGGGCAGAAACGTGTAGTCGAAGAGGATGTCGATCGGAAAGTTCGGCGGCTGCCGCCACCGCTGGATGAAGTCGTCGGGTGTGCTGATCGTCATGGAGCGGTCCATTGGGTTGTGTGGTCGTGCCGCCCTCGCGCCGGCGCCGAGCACGACGCACTCTGGTCGTCGCACGTGGCCGGGGAGCGGCAGATGGCCGCGCAGTCCGGGGTCACCCGGTCCTGCGGCGGAGCGGTCAGGAACTGTTTGATGGCGGCACGGGGCGCGTCAACGCTGACTGACGCCTGGCCGTAGGGGCAGCGCCGTATCTGACCGTCGGCGGATACATACGCGGTCGCCGAGCGGCACGGCCACCGCTCGGCTCCGGCGGCGGGAAGCTGCAGATCCCGCAGCTCCCCGAGATACGTCCGGTACCGGTCGGACAGAGTGAAGTAGCGGCCCAGAACGTTGGCGTCGAGGCGCTGCTGCGCCAGATAGTCCTGCACTGACCTGCTGTCCCTGCGTAGGGCACACTCATCCAGGACGACAGGGCTGAACTGGATCTCCACCCCTGACTCGGACACGAGGTCGGCCAGGTCCCGGCACTCGTCGTCTCCCAGACGCCAGCAGGTGACGTGAAGGATCTTGATCTCGGTGCTGATGGCGCGCAAGGTCGCGATGCCCGATGCCGCCGTACGGTTGGTGCGCCCCAGCAGCATCGCGCCCCGCGAATCGGCGGAGACACTCACATTAGCCAGCAGAGGCGACACCTCGAAGAGGTTGATGACCTCGGTGACTGTACGAGCCGATGTCACCATCGACACCGACATGCCGAACTGATGGGCCAGTCGAACGAGCTGCCTGAGCTGCGGGTGGTGGGTCGGTTCCCCGCCGGTCAGACAGATCCCCTCCACGCCCGTCTCCTTCAGCCGCGACAGAGCGCGGGTGTAGGTCGTCATGCTGAGGAAGCCATGGGCGCGGTCAGCCCGGAAACAGAACCCACAGGCCACCTTGCAGTGGCCGGCCGTAGAGATCAGCGCCGTACGGACATCGGTGTTCATTGCACCCCCGTGTGGTCCCACACCGCGATCTCCACGGTGCTCGTGTAGAAGGCGCACATCTCAGGATCCGGGGTGCTGCCACCGATGAGGGCCTGCTCGTTGCGCGCCGGTCCGCCGCAGACGGCGAGGGCCGGGCAGTCCCCGCACTCGGGGATGGGCGCGACCTTCTTCGCCACGCCGGCCAGCAGGCCGGGGTCGGCTCGTAGCTCGTCGAGAGTGTGCAAGAACGACGGCTCGGTGAAGTTGATGTCGCAGAGGCTCACCAGGTTTCCGGGGAGCAGGGCGGCGTTCAGACTGCGATCGCCTTGCATGTGGTCGAACAGCATCGGACGCCGGGTATCCAGAGCCTGGTAGGCGCGGTCCAGCACGGAGAACAGCATTCCGCCCCGTCCCAGAGCGGCCATACGGGCCTCGTACAGCTCACGGGCCAGGTCAACGCCTTCGACCTGCCATCGGCCCGAGGTCGGTATGGGCGTGTTGACGTAGATGAAGCCCAGACCGAGATCGTCGATGATCCACCGGACGGTCTCGGCCAGGCGGCCGATGTTCGCGGCCGTCGGCGTGAGGTTGCAGCCCACGTGCAGGCCCTCGGCTTCGGTGAACCGGGCGATGTTACGGCGAATCCGGTCGTCCGCGGGCTGCCCGCCGAGCAGAAGGCGGTGAGCGGAGTTGATGCCCGGCGGGCCGTCGATGGAGATGCCGACGCCGTACTCGTACGCGACGAAGTGGTCGAGAGCCTCGTCCGTCAGGCGGGCGCCGTTGGTGACCACCGTGCGGCGCACTCTCGCCACGTCATAGCGGTCGGCGAGGATGTCGGCGAGCTGGTCGCCGTACCGCATGAGGTCAAACCGAATGGTCGGCTCACCACCGAACCACTGTATGGACACCTCCTCCTGCCCGGCGTTCTGCTCGAACAGGAACTCCAGCCCCTCATCGAGCTCTTCCTCCGTCATGTCCGGCTCGCCAGTGTTCGTATCGACGAAGCAGTAGGTGCAGGCCATGTTGCAGCGGTTGGTGAGAACCACGCGCAGACCGCTGATGCGGCTGGGGGCTCGGTCAAGACCGAGGAGTCGAAGACGGTTACGGAGCGCTTCGCGCCGATCGGCCACGGGGCCGCCGGGGGTGAAGCCGAGCCCTGCGAGGGCTTCATGAGTCGCGGTCGGGGGGACCCCGGCGAGGTCGTGGACCTCGCCGGGGTCGATGAACACACTGTCCAGTGCGACTGGGTCGAGGAGAACCGCTTCCCCGTCCCGCTCGTACTGGAAGTACTTCCCCCACAGCATCCGGGGGACGGCCATGGTGGTCAGGCCGCCGTTTCCTCTTCGGCGATACCGAGTTCGCCCATGACAGTCCGGACCTTCTCCTCAGCGGCGGCCTGCAGCTTCGCGGACGTGGCCGGCGATCCGCCGTCGGAGAGGACGATCACGCCGGGCAGTGTGGGGTTCGGCACGATGACCGTGATCCCGGCCGGGTCGCTGCCTATGACCATGATCGCGTCCTTCAGTTCGACCCAGTCGGTCCCCTCCTTGAGTGCTTCGATGATGCGGCCCTGGTTTTCCTGGAAGGAGGCGCGCTCGCCCATCCACACGCCCGCCTTGGACTTGGAGTCCACGACGTCCGCGTAGATCAAGTGGTCGTTCTTCTCTCGCCTGGCTTGAGGCATGGCTGATCCTCTCTGTGTACTGGATGTACCGGAACGCCCCCTTGCGTCCGCCGGGGGCCGGCGGGGACCGCTCCACTCGGGGAGTTCCGGGCGGAGCGGCACTTGGCTGCCCTGCGGCAACCGAGCACGGTGATCCGGCGCCGGGATCGGTGGGCCCCGGGCCGCAGAGCAAGTTCTAGAGGGGGCCTTCGCGCTCTCTGCGCGCGTTGACCAGGGCACGGTGCAGCCCATCGGGCGGGTTGAGGGCGCGAGGCCCGGCCGGCAGCCGGTACCAGTACAGTCCCGGGCCTGCGGTGCGATCTGCCTGCGGAACAACTACGTGGCAGCTCAGCCCCAGCGCCACCGTTCCCGGTTCGTCCCACCGCGCCGCGGTGCCGAGTGGCGTCAGGAAGTACATCCGCGGCTCACGGCCGCCGTCGTCGAGAATGACCGGCCCGACGGGCCGTCCTTGCTCCTCGATGAGCGTTACGGCCTGGCGCCCTACATGTTCAGGCGCACGAATGGCATCCCACCACCTGCCGGCGGGACACAGCTCCGGCTCCCTGCCCGCGGGCATCCACCTCGGCATCCGTGCGGCCGGGATCGCGTCCGGCATAGGAAAGGCCCCCTCACAACTGGGTGTGAGAGGACCATTCCAGTCTCAAGGCAGGTGTGCGCGGACAAACTGTCCGCACCCGAATCAAGCCAACTCCACTCTTGCAAGAATGGGTTGTGCTACGCGACACCTGCCCAGGCACCGAACGCCGACAACTCGGCGGACGGGTGCGCGTCCATACGCAGCAAGGAGCCGGCGGTTTCGCGTACTGATGGGTGGAATCGGGTGTGGTTCGGAGCAATCCTCCGTGCCTGCTTCAGCTCGACGAACGCGCCGCCGCGGTCGCCTTCCGCGAGACGCGCGGACGCCACATCGATGTGGTGGTGGCTGGATCGCTCGCCAACCGTCGCAGCCGGCGGCGCCCACTCGGCTCCGCCTTGGCCCCATTCGGCGAGCCGAGCCAGGGCCTGCTCGCTGTCACCGGTGTCGATCAGGGCGTGCACCATGTGAATCCTGATGTTCGTCGGTCCGAAGCTCATCTCGTAGGCGAGGCTGTCCCGGTTACCCGCCATGCGCGCGACCTGCGTGGCCTCCCTCAGGAGCTCTTCCGCTCCGTCGGGGTTGTTCTCCCGCGATTCGACCACCGCGAGCTTCAGCAGGAGTGCCCCGTCGACCGACAGCGTGTCGTCGGTGTACGAGCGCTCCGGCTGGAGCCTCTCCAGCTCCCCGCGCAGCCCCTTGAGCTTGCGGCGGGCCGACTCGGTCGCACCCTGGCGCAGCATCGCCCCCGCCACCAGGAAGGCGGCCGTGACCTGCATGAGCGGATCACCGCTTCGGTCAGCGGCCCACCGCACCCGCTCCAACGCCGTGTTGCCGAGGTCGTGGTGCCCCATCTTGTGGGCGAGGCTGTTGACCGCGCGGTAGGCGCGGGCCAGGTGCCAGAAAGCCTTCTGCTGTTCGTCACCACGCGAGCCGAGAGCCACGTGGGACAGCTCCGTGATCACCGCGGGCAGCAGCGGGCCCATCGGCACATACCGTGCGTCACGCCGGAGAGCCGCGATCTGGTCAACCTCGGAGGCCAGGACCGGCAGAGCTCGCGGGCGGGTCTCCAACTCATCGGGCGTATCGAAGCACAGCATGATGCGCCGCAGCTCCGGGATAACGGCGTGGACACCGTCCTCGGCCTCCGGGGCCCCGTAGTACGGCTGACCGGTCAGCACATCCGGGCCGAAGTGCAGTGCCCGCGCCAGAGCCAATATCAGGCTCGGCGTCGCCTTTCGTGCGCCCGACTCCAGCTTCTGGATCAGGCTGGCGGAGACCGCGACCCGCTGGGCAAGCTGCGCGGCGGACAACCCCCGCGTCTTACGTGCCACCCGGAGCCGGTCCCCCAGCATCAAGCTCTCACCCATGTCGAGATCCCCTCGCTGATTGGAGCAATACGGCCAGAGTACGGACTGTGCCCCTGCTCCCAGAAGGCCCGTCACTAAGAGTTAATGGGCTGTCCTTCCTATGCCAAGGGCTCCTGCGTCCCATGCGACCAGCCATGCCTTGACGTGTAAGTGGTACAAGCGCTCGCGGGCAGGACGGTGCCCTTCTCGTTCTTGGGCGCGGCGTCGCACTCGGCCACGATCCATAGCACGCACCCTGGGCTGCACGGGCGGCGCTTCGGCCTAGAACCGAGTCGGGCCCGGCGGGCTTGGCGAGGGTCGAAGCGGTGAGCTGGTGGCCAGAGAACTCCGAACTACTGTCGTCTTCACTTGCGGCCAGCAAATACCGGAATCTGGAAGCGATCCCAGAGAATCGTTCCGCCAAAGATCAACTCCCCATATGCCTCAGTCCGCTCTCAGCACAGCTCACCTCAGCATTGCGACATCGCTGGTAAATGCAGCACGAAGGCCGCTGCCGTAACTGAACCCTGTTTCAGGGCAGGTCCTTTACTGTCCGATACAGCTGGAGCGTGGCGAGGTAGATCGAATTCTCCCGGATGGCAGCCAAGTATTCGCGGTCTTCGATTTGCGGCGCCAGCAGTATCGGCTCAGCAAAATAGATGAGGCATGCTCTACCGCCGCCTCGACCGCAACTACGAGGCGCTTGCGCCAGTTCCAAAGCCACCATCCACCTCACCTTGGCCGACCTCATGGCCCTCAGACTCGCCGTCTAAAGCCATCGCCTTTTGGCGCAATCAGACATCATCGATCAAATCTCATTCCGCCACCCAGCCGCCCGTGACGTCACGCCGGTCCAACCGTGCCCGCGGCATCCTCACTCTCGTCGATCTGCCCATCGTCGACCTTGACCACCGGATCACTGCTGGACTCAGACAGCTCCAGGCCGAGCCACCCCTTGAGTCGTGTGTAGGCCAGACGCAGGAGGACGTCAGCACGCTGATCCATGAACGTCGGATTCCACTTGTCCTCACACAGACCCAGTGCGCGCAGGTGCGGGAGGTAGCGCGACATGGCCGCTAGGTCTTCAGTCGTCTGCGCGAACGTGAAGCCAGAACCGTTGAGGATTGACTTGGCGTCGTCGGCCGTCGGGGCACCGAGTGCCGTGTACAGGACCTTCTTCTCGGCCCAAGGCCGCGAGCTGAGGGATGTGTTGGCAGCTCCTGGTGCCAGGACCAGATTACCCAGCTTGTGGACGGTCTCCTTCTCGCTGTAGAACTCCTTATCCCACCCATCCGTGGCCGACTGTGGTGCGATGTGTTCGATCGTGAGGTGTGTCTCGTCCTCCCAACCGTCCGCGGTGAAGCACGGAGCGACCCCCGTCTTACCTTGGATGATCAGTCCCGGATTCTCCGGGTCTTCAATCGTGTCGTGATATGCAGCCAGAAGAAGGAACCGAGCCAGCGGGGGGCTAATTTTGTAGAGCGGCAGTGCGGAAGCATCTGCCAGGAACGACGCCAAGTTCGGGACGCCACCCTTAGGGCCCGACAAGCGTGCCGAAAGTTCCTTCTTTAGCGCCTCGGCGTCGACAATCGGATCAGGCTTCGTCGCATCGGGCTCCGCCCACTGCCGGGCGAGGGGCGCAATGCCTGTTTGTGATTCCATTCCGGCCATGACCGCCCGGTACTGGCTGTCGATGTTGCCCGTGCCGCGGCGGGTCGCTCGCCAGAAGACCGTGAAGGCAGTGATTGCCTTGATGGCCTTCTCGAATTCGGCGATGCGCTCGGCCCTCGCTTCCCCTTCGTCCGCGTGGACAGCCTCGGAATAGAAGCGCACGAGCGGCGCGATGACAATCGTATGTTTGAGTGAATTGAGGAAGGCCAGACACAATTTCACCGTGTCCGTCATGGCAGTCGCCTCTAGCCCGGGTAGCGAGCGAGGCGAATTATTCGCGGGTTCCCAGGCATTCCCAATAAAGGCCGCAGTGTCACGTAGATGGCGCAGGTACGCGATTCGGTCATCAGCCGAGTCTTTGTGGCGCTCAAAGGTATCGCGCATGTAGACCCGCTGATCCGGGAGGCGCTTGGAGAGCTTCTCTCCAGTCTCTGCCAGCGCGAAAGTGACCAGCAGGTCTCGCGTGGCGTTCTGAAGCCTGTCTCCGACGGCAAAACGGTCCAGGTAGCCCTGAACCGCCTTCATGTATTCGTGTGCGTCCGAGTCCTGGTAGTCCTGAATCTTCTCTGCCATCACCACCCGAGGGAGGAAGGTTTCGAAGGCGGTCAGAGGCTCGCCCGTGGTATTCAACGACTCGAAGATCGTGAAGGCGTAGTCCTCGTCCTTGCCTTGGACAACCGTCAGAGCGATGCGGTTCAAGCCGTAGGCGGCAAACATGACGAGTCGCATCAGCTCGGCCCCGGGCTCGTCTTGCAACTCTCCCAGCCACGTGCAGAGTTCGGAGTCGAGTTCGTGATTGAAGAGCGCGCGCTGGAACTCGATGTTGGTGGCAAGGGTTGCTAGCGGCGGCAGATCCTCCAGCTCCTCGATGGACTTTCGCTGCGACAGCTTGGTCAACCCTGCACGGATCTCGCTGTACCTCTTGATGAGGTCGCCTTCGCCGTCACCCGCGTTCTGTCGCGCCGTCGGCTTGAAGTCCGTGGGATTAGAATTTGCCGGCTCGCTGTCGACTAGCAATGAGTACTGGTAGATCAGGTTAGCGATCGGCGACTCATACTTCTTGAACTTCTCATCTCTGGCCCACTGATCATCGAAGGCTCGAATGAGGCGCGGGTAGATCGGCGTACTTCCGAAGTTCTTTCGCTCGTAGAACGCTGCCCCGAGCATCTGCAGGATGTCACTCGTTTCCGAGTAGAGGTGAGTCCGAGCAGCGTCGGTCGGATCCGGCGTCTTCCCCTTGAAGACCTTCCATGCACGCTGACGAATCAGGTTATGCAGACCAACCAGCAGGATCAACAGGCTCGACAAACGCTGCTGCCCATCGATTACGGTAAGGACCTTGGACGGGACCTCGGACTTGACAATTGGCTTCACCGTGACGTGGTTGACATCATGGATGGTGATGACGGTCCCCAAGAAGGTGAAGCTGTCCGGCGCCTTACCTAGATTCTTGAGACCGTGCAGTGTGTCGTCGAGCAACTTCTCGACCTTGTCTTTACCCCAGCCGTACGGACGTTGGTAGGGCGGCAGGTAGAGGCCCAGGCCATTGTCAGACAGCAGCTCGCGGACACTCTTGCTCTGCGCCTCGAATATTTCCTTGGCCTGCGTAGGCATGCGTATTCCCTTTTTCGTTCAGCAGGTTCGAGATCATATGCGGCATCACCGCGGAAGGGACCCGCGACCTGCATTTCGGCTCAACAATCGTGTAGTTGATGTCGCGAAGCGCGATGACAGTACCGAGGAAACAGATCGATCCCTCGAACCCGACAAGCTCTCCAAGGCCGCGCGCAACACTACCGAAAAGGCGCCAGACCTCGGGCAACCCCAGCGATATACGCTCGGATGCGAAGGAACATAGGGCCCACGACTGGGCTCACTGAGGAACTAAGAAGGTGGCGTCCATGCCGCATCAAATACTTGCCAGTATGCATATCCCGGTTTCCCTCCATCACTGTTCCGCACTTGTGAGCGAGTCGTCACTCATTGTGGCATACGAGTGGTCGGCAGAGGTAGCAGGAGCGCCATACGCCCATCATGCCCCACATGTGACTTTGCGTCACTCCAGTGCAGAAACAATCGACTTGTCGTGGCGAGTGCGCTGCGTTCCTTCGAGACGTCAGGGACAGAGTCTGGGTGAGGTCACAACCGCAAGCGGGACAAGCGTGATTGGAAGTCGGGAAAATAGCAGCGGCCCCAGCTCGAGCTGCTGGGGCCGCGTGTGTGGTTGCGCGTCAGAGGTGGCAGACGGAGCAGCCAGCCTCGTCGTCGTCTGAGTCGAGCGCGTCGGAAAGGACCTCTAGCAAGGGGCGGTTGGGCTTGATGCGCTTGGCCGCGCGGTCCAGGGCCGCCTGGTGCTTGGCCTCGATCTCGTCCTTGCGCTCTATGAGCTCTGGGAGCGACTCACCCTGTGACCAGGTGTAGTTGCGGCCCTTCATGGCCGTGTGGCGGAACCGGACCTTGTCCTCGTACTCGACGGCCTTGTCGTACAGGTCGGGGTGGCGCTCCTTGAGGCCGACCCACTCGTGCTTGCGCTGGAAGAAGCAGAAGTAGCAGCCCGAACGCGTGCGCCACTCGTAATAGCCGGGGAGTCCAATGCCGGCTTCATCGAGGATGCGCATCACGCCGTCCTTGTCGATCCCATCCTCGCGGAAGGGGAAGACGGCATCGATGTTCGGCTTGGTGCTGACGTAGCCGAGGCGGTTCTCGTCAGCCCGGATCGCGACGTATGAGATGACCTTGTCGTCGCCGACCCATTCCTCCAGCGGCTTGATCTTGAGGTTCTTGGTGCACCAGCGCATCTGCGGGCTGGGCAGGGTGCCCTGGTAGACCTCCATCCAATGATCGAAGTCCCGGTCGGCGTTGAGTCGCTCGATGGGCTTACCGAGGGCCGCTTCCAGCCGGTTGAGGTACTCGTACGTCTCTGGAAGTTCAGCACCGGTGTCGCAGAAGAAGTACTCCATCTCCGGCACGCGATCGCGCATGTAGATGGCAAGCGCCGACGAGTCCTTGCCGCCTGAGATACCCAGGACGTGGCGAACCTTCTCCTGGGTGACTGGATCCGTCATGCCCCCTCCTTCGTTTCAGTTGCTGTGACAGGCGGCCCGTCGGCAACGCGTTGTGCGAGAGCGGCGAGCAGGATCCGTGCGCCATCGGGTCCGAGGGCCTGCTCAGCCCGCTGCAGCACGTCGGCCGCGAGCTGGTCAGCCTGGCCTCGGGACTGTTCTGGCACGTAGATCAGCGTCCGTCGTTCCGCTCCTGTCTTGTCCGTCAAAGTCAACAGCCGCGTCTCCAGATTTACTTCCGGCTCGCGGATGTCGCTGCTGTCTTGGTAGAGGTGGGCAACGCGGTCGAGGGATGCAGACATCTCGCGTGCAAGGCGAGGGAACATGCCTGCGTCCCGGTCGTCCCAGTCTCCGAGGGCCTTGTTGGTGAGGCGGACGACGATCGGGTCGAGCCAGTCCTCGTCAGCAAGGCTTTCGCTGAGCACGAAGTCGACGAAGCCCCGCAGCTCCGGGTTCAGTGACACCGTGGCGAAGCCACTCAGCCGAGCAACCAGTGTCGACCGCAGCTCGGGAAGAGTCGTGGGCAGACGGAACTCTTCGGCGAGAACCGCGGCCACTTCTTCCCGCAGCGTGCGTTCGATTCCAGTGATCTCGTCTGCCGCTGCGGTCAGCCTGTCGGCGTACTCCGTGGCGGCTGCCGCGTTGGCGCGGGTGCCGGCTTCGATGGGGGCGAGGCCCAGCGCCTTGGGCAGAGCCCGGAAGAGCAGGTCGTCCGGATCCTGGGAGTTTGCCAGGGCGTTGCGCACGGCGAGTGCATCCGGAGAGATGCGCTTAGTCTTGCGAGCGTAGCTGTTCAAGACCATGACGCGTTCGAGGAGCGCCCTGGCTACGGAGAGCAGATCGGGGTTGCGCAGTGCCTGTGACCGTGGCGGTTCGACCTTCAAGGACACCAGGAGCTTCTTGATCACGCTGGCGCGCTGGCCCTGCCCGACTGGCGTGTATTTCACGTCGAAACGGGCAGGGGCGACGAGGATGCGGTCGACGACGTCCGGCGTCAGCCGGGGCAGGTAGGAGCCTTCTTCGAAGAGGGCGACATCGTGTCGGCGGATCACCAGGGCGGTGACGACCAGCAGCGGCCAGATACCGGCCTTCACCCCGTAGGGCGGGCTCATCAGGACCCGGATGACGTGGTCGAGGCTGGTACGCCGGGTTGCTGCGTCCAGCGCCTCCTGCAGCGCCTCCCAGACGTGCTGGGCGTGCTCATGGCCCTCGCCTGGAGCGGAGAAGCCGTACGGCAGCAGGCTGTTGGGGGAATTCTCTGCCTGGATTGTGCCGTTGGCCCGGTGCAGGCCGAGGTAGGCCAGCGCGCCGCTGTAGATGGCCCGCTCCGGACCGTATCTTCCGGCCGTCGCGTCGAAGCCCAGGTACTGCTCGCCGGAGCGAGTGAGCATCGCGTCCAGCACATCGCTGCGGGCACGGGCGGCGTTGCTGGTGAGTGAGTGCCGTCCGAGCATCTCGTTGCGAATGTGCGGAGTGCGCGGGTAGACGCTCTCGCAGGCCAGGGAGACCAGGCCGCTGAGGCTGCGGGCCGGCAGGCTCGAGCTGTCGGGGTCCGTCCCCGGGGCGAGTCCGGCGTTCCACAGGTCCCAGGTGGTGTCCTGGGCCGGCGGGTAGAAGGCCGCCTGGATGACCTCCCGCAGCTCGGCCTCCGCCTGGACGGCGCGGTCGGTGACCTCGCGCCGGGCGACGTGATCGAGTTCCTTGTCTTCGAGCAGCTCTTTCAGGGCGATGAGGTGCGTGGCGGAGTTGAGTACCACGTCGGGGTGGGTGGTTGTTCCGAGGATCACCGGCAGCGTCGAGTTGACGGTGGGCAGCTGGTCCCGGGGGCCGAGGTGGAAGACGAGGAGGCCGTCGGCCGGGTCCTTCAGCTCGTCCGGCGCCTGGATTTCGCGAGTCTCTGGGCCGCTGACGGCGGTGAGGAACACCCGCATCATCCCGGTGACCTGGCTGTGGCGGCCGGCGACCACGGCACTGGGGAGGTGTGCGCCAAGGCGCTGGACGATGGAGGCATCGTCGAGGTGGCTGATGATCTCCTTCAGGCGGGCGTCGATGTCGAAGTCTGTGCCCTGCCAGACGCGATACTCACCGCTGAACTCCCGGTGGACGAGAAAGCCGCGGCGGACGAGGTCGGCGAGCTGCTCCTCAAGGCGGGCGAAAGCGCCCGCGTCGGTCAGATCGGTGGGGTCGTGGAGCGCGAGGTGGATCATCTCGCTGGTAGCGCTGAGCGCGCCGTCGGCGTCAATGAGGTTCAGAACGCCGATGGTCTTCAGCAGCGCCTGGTCGGCGTCGGGCAGTCCGTTGGCTTCCTTGATGCGCGCGTCGACTTCGATCCAGCGGCCGGCGTTGGAGGCCGCGAGCAGCGAGGTCCGGCCGGAGTTGAGGAAGTAGTCGTACAGCTGTGGCAGCTGCACTGTGCTGGCGAGTTCGGCATCCGGCCGGGAGTGTGCGGCCAGCGAGTCGCGGACGGTATTGGGCTCTCCGCTGTTGAGGAAGCCCGACAGGCTGCGGTCGTGCTGGCCGATTTGCGCCGCCAGGATCGGCGCAGCGATCGCCGTCAGTGGGTGCAACGGGTAGAGGCCGGCGAAGTCGTCGCTGGACAGCTCGGTAAGGACGTTCAGACCGTGGTTCTTCCACGCGAGGGCTGATGCCTGGGCCGACGCGCCGATAAGGTCCTGGCCCGCTGCGTCGACCGCGGAGTGGTCGAGACGCCGGCGCAGGAGCTGCAGGGAGTCGCCGTGGTGCGGGACGAAGGTGACGTCCTCGAAGCGGCCCTGGATCTTTGCCCATTCGCGGATTTTGAGCTCACTGGACCGTGACGCGTAGTCCATGAACGACAGGTGCTGCAGGGTAACCAGGAAGACGGGCAGGCCGTTGGGCCCGGCGCTGTGCTCGGCGAGCTCCTGCAGGAGGAAAAGATCGTGCTCGGCGCCGGAGAATTCGTTGTGTCCGGCAAGGTGTTCGAGGGTCTTGCCGAACTCGTCGATGATCAGCAGGAGCGGCTGCTGATTGTCGGTCAGGGCCTTGATGGCAGCCATGACCTGCTTCGTCTTCGGCCCGGTCGTCGTCGGGTCTTCGCAGGCCGCGAGTGCTGCGGCGATATTCTTCGGGATGCGCTTGCCCCAGCGGCGCTTTGCCGCGGTCTCCAGCGCACGGGTCACAGTTTCGACCAGCGGTTCACGCCGCGCGGTGGCCACGGCTCCGAGGAACCCGGTTGCCGTCCGCTCAGCCCGAGCCGTGGCGAGACGCTCCGCAAGGGCTGGGCTGGTGTCCGCAAGGATCCGGTGAGCCTCGACGTGGCGGTCCTCGTCGCGGCCGAGAAGCGCTTCGATCAGGTTAGCCAGCGTGGACTTCCCGGAGCCGTAGGGTCCGGTGAAGGACCACGCGCGGGGACGCCGCAGGTCACTGACCGCGTTGGCGATGCGCTCTAGTACGTCAACTGCCTTCGCGCCGACATACGGTCCGTGCAGTTCGTCCTCGACGTCGCGTTCGAGGTTGGTCGACCGCATCTGGGAGCCGACCAGTTCGATTCCGGACGGGAACTGAGAGGCTGCCTCGTCCTGCGGGGTGCGGGAGGTCCGCGTGAGAGCTGCGGTGGTCACGCGATCTCCTGAGTCGTGAGCTGGTGGTCCTGGGGCTTGCGTTCGGCCTTCTCAGCCTTCTCGGCCTTCTCTGCTTCGGCCAACTGCGGGTACTGAGCGCTCCATTCGTCCCGGGTGGGAAAGCCGGGACGCAGGGTGACGTGGTCGTACTGCTCGTCGAGGATGTCCCAGGCGAGTGCCCTCGGATCGCTGGAGAAGGACATGGTCCGCTGGCCGACGGCGTCCACCCTGTTGAGTTCCGGGCGACCCACGGCGACCTTGTCCAGGGCGGCGACGATCTCAGGCTCGCGGACCCGGAAGGCCCGGCCGGGCGCTCCGGGCTCGTTGGCAAGCCGCGCCAGGGAGATGGAGCCGGAACCCTGGGTGTCGCGGGCGGCGTAGTCGAGGCACGCATAGACCAGCACGTGGGCCGGGAGAGAGGTGCGCGTGCCAGTGGTGAACTGCCACTCCTGCTTGCCCCGGGTACCCACGGAGGTCAGCAAGTCCAGCTCACGGAAAGGGCAGGCCAAGAGGTCTTCATAGGTGGCGCGGGAACCGCTCTGTTCGACAGGCGTGCGCGCATACATCTTGGTCAGGCACTCGACATCCCGGGTGATCGACGCCTCCACCGGTCCATCACTGAAGGAGAAGTTGACATGCCGCGTCACGACCTGCGTCATATCCGCGACGGTGAAGCGAGAGAACGGAGCAAGGTGAAACGCCGTGTACCACGCGGGGGCCCAGCATTTGGCGCCCGGCCGCGACGACACGAGCCACCAGTGCAACAGCCACAAGCTGCCAGGTTCCTCAAGGTAGGGATCGGCGCCATCCTTCTCGTCGAGCAGCCACCGCGCTTCCCAAGTCGGGGACGCGTACTGGGCCTTCGTCTTACCCGCCGGGTCGGCGTGCTCACGGGTGAGCTTGAACGCCTTTGACCAGTACCGCATGGCATGGACCATGTTCTTACCCACGCCGAGCAGGACCGGGGCATCTTCAGCAAGGAAAGCTGCCGGATTCTCCTTGACCTGCATGTACGCCTTATGCAGCCAGCCGAAGCGGGGGGCGAAGGTCTCATGGCGCGCGAAGCTGGAATGTGCGGCTTCCGCGAGCCTGCTGTCTGCCATACGAGGGCCTCTCAAAGCACGAAGAGATAAAGGGAAATGCTGACGTCAGTGAGCAGCCGGGCCGGCTGTCGCTGCCATGGCGGCGCGCACCTGGTGGACCGCATGCACCACCGCCTCGGCGGCTGTGGCGATCTCTTCCTCGGTTGTGGCGTAGCCGAGCGAGAAGCGCACAGTGCACTCCGCTTCCTCCCGGCTCAGCCCCATAGCGAGCAGGACATGGCTGGGAGTTGGGGCTCCCGAGGCGCAGGCGCTTCCGTCGGATGCGGCTATGCGCGGCATGGCGGCCATGACTGCGTCAGCCGGGGCACCCGCAAAGGTGATGCTCGCCACACCGGGCAGGCGGGAGGCTTGTTGCCCGTTGATACAGCATCCGTCCACAGCCGTGGTCACCATGCGTTCGAGCTGATCGCGCAGTTGGGTCACGCGGGCGACGTCGTCGACAAGGTCACGGCTGACGGCCGCAGCGGCAGCTCCGGCACCGGCGATCCCAGGCACGTTGAGGGTGCCAGCCCTCCACCCCTTCTCCTGCCCGCCACCGGTGATCAGCGGCCTGAACGGCAGGGGAGTACCGCGTCGTACGAACAGTGCGCCAATGCCTTGGGGGCCGCCGAACTTGTGGGCCGACAGGGACAGAAGATCGACGTCCACTTCGGAAAGGTCCAGGGGCAGCCGGCCGATCATCTGTGTGGCGTCCGTGTGAACCAGCGCGCCTGCGGCATGCGCCGCCTTGACGACCGGCGCGAGGTCGGTGAGAACCCCGATTTCATTATTGGCCGCCATCAAGGAGACGAGACCGACGTCGCCCCGGCCGAGCTCTTCCTCCAGGGCCACGGTTTCCACCAGCCCGTCCGCCCGCATCGGCAAGACGGTCAGCGATCCCGGCTCGTTTTGGGCCAGATCCCGGGCTGTCTCCAGCACCGCAGGGTGCTCTGCACTGCCTGTCACAATCCGGGCACCGCGGCGATGAGCCGCGCGCAGCGCGAGATTGTTCGCTTCGGTTGCCCCCGACGTGAAGATGATCTCCCCGGGCGAGCAGTTCAGCAGGTCAGCAAGGCGCCGACGAGCGACCTCTACACGATAGGCGGCGTCCCGGCCGGGGTGATGCACACTCGATGCGTTACCGACGGCCTGCAGGGCGTCCACAACGGCCGCCAACGCCTCGGGCCGAATTGGCGCCGTCGCATTGTAGTCGAGATACGCCGAAACCGACCCATCAGACTCATCCCTCACGCCCCACCTCGTCTCGCTCAGCACCGCACACAATCTACTCCTGGTGGAACCCGGACGTGCGCACCGGGGCAGCACCAGGAGTGAGTCGTGATCGTAGCGATCGAGATCGATCAGTCCGCGAAACCAACACTCAGACCAGAGCGCAAACTGTAACTCGAACTAACGTTCCCTATTACTTGAGTGCCTGCAACCGATATCGGGAAGGGCATGGACACAGAGGCAGCACGCGATCTCCTACGGGGCCTACCGCACCTCATCAGTGCCCCTGAGCTGCGAATATCAATCGCTTAGATCTGACTGTCAGTGCGTGGGTTTATGGTGATCGGGCACTGTAACTTTGGGGCGACTCAGAGTTGCGGGCAGCTCTGCATGCACAGAACTGAGGTGCGGGCCGCGCAAGTTGACGGTCATTCAGACATCAGGGGAATCTCCCCTGTTCCGCAGGGGTGGTGAATCGATGACAGCGTGGTCGCCCGGCCTGTCCTTCCAAGCCGTGCTGGACAGCGCTCCCATGCCGTACATCCGCGAGCGGCTCGGCAAGCACATGTGCGCTCTGCTCGACCTCATCGACGGCGGAAGCGCCGGCGATGAGCGGCTCCGAGCAGTCGCTGCCGTGGCGGTGGACGCCGAGAAGCTCGTGTCCGATCAGACGGACCGCGAGGAGCTGCTGCGGCTCCTGCCCGCCGACAAGCAGACAGAGCTTGCCCAACGTCTTGGGGCGGGCGGTGCGGGCACCGATGCCCTGGTCTCCCTGGACGATCTGAAGTGGGCGAGTGAGCAACAGCGGGAGCTGCTGGAGTTCTTCGGCTTCAGCATCGACAGGGCGCCTGCGCTGCCCCCGCTCTTTCGGCAAGACTCCGAACCCGAGTATGGGTTGTTCCCCCACCAACGGCGCGCAGCCGCACGCGTAAAGGAGTTGCTGTACGACGGACCGCGGCGGGTTGTCCTTCACCTGCCGACAGGCGTTGGCAAGACCCGGACCGGAATGAACCTGATCGCCGACCATCTGCGGCAGCACGAGCCCACCCTCGTGGTCTGGCTGGCGCGTGGGCAGGAACTGCTGGAGCAGGCGGCTGCGGAGTTCGAGCGCGCGTGGTCCAAGCTCGGCGACCGTCCGATTGCGGTCGTCCGGATGTGGGGCGAGGCGCCCACCGATGTGGAGGCGCTGACAGACGGCCTTGTCATCCTGGGGCTGGAGAAGGCCGTCTCCGCGGACAAGAGCGATCCGGAGCTTCTCCGCAAACTCGCATCGCGCAGCACTCTCACAGTCTTCGACGAGGCTCATCAGATCATCGCGCCGACCTACCAGCGAGTGGTGGACGCCCTCACCATCCGCCCCGATGCCAGCTTGCTGGGCCTGACGGCCACCCCCGGCCGGACCTGGGCGGACGTCACGCAAGATGAACGACTGTCGGACTTCTTCGCCCGCCAGAAGGTCATGCTGCAGATCGACGGATACAGCAACCCGGTCACCGCCCTCATCGAACAGGGTTACCTGGCCAAGCCCATCATGAAGACCGTCGCCTCCGAAGCCGGCCTGCATCTGTCCGCGCGCGATCAGCAACTGCTCGCGAGGTCGTTCGACATCCCGTCGGACATCATCGCGTCGTTGGCCAGCGACGAGCAGTGGAACCTCAAGGTCGTCCAGACGGTGCTGGAGCTGCTGGAACGCCAGCACCGCAGGATCCTGGTGTTCGCGGCCTCCGTTGACCATTGCCGCCTGATCGCCGCCGTCCTGTCGGCGCTCGGCCTCGACGCCGACTTCGTCACCGGCGAGTCCTCGCCCCGGCACCGGAACGATGCCATCAGACGCTTCAAGGGCGCCGGCCGACGCCCCATGATTCTGTGCAACTTCGGGGTCCTGACCACAGGCTTCGATGCCCCGGCGGCCAGTGCTGCCGTCATCGCCCGACCGACCAAGTCGCTGGTCCTGTACAGCCAGATGGTCGGCCGGGTCATCCGCGGCCCCAAGGCCGGCGGAACCGCCACCTGCGAGATCGTCACCGTCGTCGACCCGGAGCTTCCCGGGTTCGGAGACGTGGCCGAGGCATTCACCAATTGGGAAGACGTATGGGAGACCGCGTGACCGACGAGGGAAGCAAATACCGGATCGTCAGCCCTTCGCTGACCGTCAAGGCAATGCGCGACAGCGGCTACAAGAACACCGCCTACGCGCTCGCCGAGCTGATCGACAACAGCATCGACGCGGAAGCCACACTGGTACAGGTCTTCGCTTGTGAGAGCCCGGTGCACGGCGCCACCCAGACGAGACACCGTGTGGACGCCATAGCTGTCCTCGACAACGGCAAGGGCATGGACGCCGAACTCCTGCGGCGCGCCCTGAAGTACGGCGACGGCCTCGGTGGCGACCGCAACCGCATCGGACGCTTCGGCATGGGGCTGCCCAACTCCAGCATGTCCCAGTGCACCAAGGTCGAGGTCTGGTCCTGGACCAATGGGTCCCCGAACGCCATGTACACCTACCTCGATCTCGAGGAGATCAACGGCGGACTCGACGACGTCCCCCCGCCCGTACACCGCCCCGTGCCGGAGCACTGGAGCGACCTCAGCGAAGCACCCCTGGGCACCACCGGCACGCTCGTGGTCTGGTCGGACCTTGACCGGGTCAAATGGCACGGCGCCGGCGCCACCCTGCGGAACACTGCCGAGCTGATCGGCCGTGTGTACCGGCACTACCTCCACGATGGCAGGGTGGAGATCAAGATGGCGCCGGTCCGCGAAGGAAAGGTCCTCGAAGGAGACAACGGGGCGTACTTCGCCGAACCCAACGACCCCCTGTACCTCATGGACTCAACCGGGACGCCGCCCCCGTTCGGGAACAAGCCCATGTTCGAACCCTTCGACATGGGCAACGAGAAGGAACCCGGGGTCGCCTACTTCCCGATCACGGTCGACGGGACGAAGCACAACGTGAAGGTACGGGCATCCATCGCCCGGCCCGAGGCCCGCCGCGCCGACGTCGAAGGCCACCCGTGGCCCGACAATGCGAACCCCAACCGCGACGCCGGTTTCCACCCGTGGGGCCAGCATGCTCGACGGAACATCGGGATTTCCGTGGTCCGGCAGGGGCGCGAACTCGACCTCGATTCCAAGTGGGCCATCGGGTACGACCCCGCCGAGCGCTGGTGGGGCATTGAGGTGGAATTCCCCCCGGAGCTCGACGACATCTTCGGCGTCACGAACAACAAGCAGACCGCCACGGTCTTCTCGTCTCTCGCCCACTTCGACTGGACGGCCGAGGCCGAGGGGGACGAGACGCCCAAGGCGTTCAAGGACCGCATCGCAGAATTCGGCGACCCGCGCCTACCCTTGATCGATCTCGCGCTCTACCTGGAGAAGAACCTCCTGCCCAAAATGCGGCGGAAGCTGAAGCAGCACACGCTGGGCAACCGGGGAGGCAAGAAGCGCCACGACGACGTCGTCACGTCCAAGGCCACGGACGCGGTGAAGCGCCGGCAGGAGGACGGTCACACTGGAACGACCGACCGCCTGGCAGAGGAAGCCACCGAGAACGACAAGCGCCAGGAGCAGTTCGCGGCGCTCACCGAGCGGCATCACCTCGACGAGGACACCGCCCAGTCCATGGTCGACGAGGCTTTGGAGAAAGACTGGCGTGTCCGCTGGATCTCCAGCCCGCAGGACTCCACGGCATTCTTCAACATCGACCTCATGGCCGGCATGCTGCAGGTGATCTTCAACACCGAACACCCCCTGCACAGCGAGCTGATGACCGTCCTTGAAGACGTGTCCGAAGACGCGAGCGAGGCCGAACTCCGCCAACGCCTCGCCCGTGCCTCCGACACCTTCAAACTCCTCGTCTTCTCCTGGGCCCGTATGGAGGATGAGATCCCCAACAAGCGGGACCGCGCCAGGATCTCGGACGCCCGGCGCGACTGGGGCCGCTACGCCCGCGACTTCATCGAAGACGGGAGCGATGACGAGTGACACAGCCGGACCACGTCTGGCAGCAGATAGCCGACCTGATGAAGGGCGCCACCACGCGAGTGATCCTCGTGGCGCCCTTCATCAAGAAGGCCGTCTTCGAGGAGACTCTCGCCTCGGTGCCGACCTCGGTGGAGAAGATCGAATGCGTCACGCGCTGGACTCCGGCGGAAGTAGCCGCCGGAGTCTCCGACCCCGAGATCGTCGAGGCGGCGGAGCGGGACGAACGCGTGCAGATCATGCTCTGCCCGTCGCTGCATGCCAAGATCTACGTCGCCGACGACCGATGCCTGGTCGGATCCGCGAACCTGACCGGCAAGGCCACCGGCCGAGTCCCCAACGCCAACGTGGAGCTCTTGCTGGATGTACCCGTCACGCATCCTGAAGTGCAGCGCGTCCTCAGTCAGTTCGACGCCCGCTCGACAGCGGCCACGCCCCTGGTGGCCGCCCTCGTTCGGCAGCAGGCAGAACTGCTGAAGGAAGAACGCATCACGCCCCCGGCCGAGGGCGAACCCGCCTCTCTCTGGTACCCAGAGACGAGGCGCCCGGAGAACGTGTTCGCGCTCTACAGCGGGCGAACACGATTCACCTCGCCGGTTGAGGCCGGCATCATCCAGGACCTTGCCATGCTCGATGTCCCGGCAGGTTTGGCGGAGCACGACTTCAACTCGGCAGTCGAAGTTCGGCTGCACGCCATCCCAGAACTCCACAAGCTGCTCGTCGGCGAGCGCCTCGGCAACATCGAGCTCCAGAAGGCCATCGTGGACCGGACAGGAGACCCAGAAGACCAGGCACGGAGGACGACCGAGACACTCGCGTCCTGGCTGCAGCACTTCGGCCGCTATTACACCGAGGTGGGCTCGTGGGAGCTGCGGCCAGGACGGGAGCACGCCTAAGATCTGCGTGCACGGCGTAGAGCGGCGGAGCAACTCCCCCGCTCATCGCCACCCCACGGAGACGAAGGTGATGGGAAGGCCCCCTCATGGCACAGGTGCGGGTCCCGTTCCTGCTGGGCCATGCCGAAATCGCCTCCCTCTATCGAGTGGAGCGCCAGACATCGCAGAAATGGCGGACAGAGGGCGCCCTCGCTGCACCTGACCTGATTGCGTCCGGCAACCCGTACTGGCTGCTAGTGACGGTGTTGCAGCTCGACGGTGTCGGCGACCGCCAGGTGGCGCAAGACCGGCTGACGTCCTACAAGGCCAGCATCCCCTGTGGCTACGACGTCCAGGAGGAGCAGGACCTGCCTGTCGTCCTCGGCATCCAGGAGGTGGCCCGCGTCCTCGACAGAGACGCGCAGACAATCTCCCGATGGCGCAACCGTCGGCAGATCGCCGAGGCCGACCTGGTCCTCTCCGGCTCGCCTCTCTGGCTCTTGTCGAGCATCCTGAATGATGCGCAACAGCGGCAGCGCACCATCCTCCTGTCCGAGGTCGAGCTCCTAAGCGCGGGCCACCGCGCCCCGCAGAAACCACGTGGCCGCAAGCAACGAGCAACCATCTCGCAGCCGTCACGCAAAGCGCTGCCCCCAGCTCGGACATTCACCAGTGCGGAACAGACTGCTGCGGCAGAGTTCCTGACAGCAGTCCTGGCGGAGGGACACTCCGTCATCATCGAGCCACGGCCTTAGCTCGCCTTCCGTTCCGAATTGGGGCGGACTCCCAAGAGAACGCAGCGCCGCCCGCATAGCAGTGTTCGCCGACAGCTGCGAGAGAAACACTTGATTTCCTAAAATTCTATCCATACTGTCTCTCACATGGCGATCTTGTCACGCACACCCGGAGCCCCCCACGACAACACAACGGAAACCGGCCCACAGGCCGTCATCGACCGAGCCGCTCACCAGTCAGGTGACCGCCCGATGAAGGTCGTCTCCTACGGAGGCGGTGTCCAGAGCACAGCCCTTCTCGTGCTGGCCGCTCAGGGGGAGATCGACTTCCGCACCTTCCTGTTCGCCAACGTCGGCGACGACAGCGAGCACCCGGCGACCCTCGCGTACGTTCGCGACATCGCTATCCCATACGCGACACGTGTGGGACTGGACATCCACGAGCTCAAGCGACGCCGCCGCGACGGGGCCACGGAAACGCTCATGCAGCGGCTAAACCGGCCGGACACCCGGTCGATTCCCATCCCGGTCCGCATGGCCAACGGCGCACCCGGCCGCCGCAACTGCACAGCCGACTTCAAGATCAAGGTAGTCGGGCGATGGCTGCGGGAGCACGGCGCCACCGCCGACGACCCGGCGGAAGTGGCCATTGGCATATCGCTCGACGAAATCCATCGCGCCAACCGCCGGCGGCGGGAAACCTACGAGGTCATCGAATACCCCCTCCTCGACCTCGGGCTGCGCCGGGACGACTGCGAGCGCGTCATCGCCGAGGCCGGCCTGCCTGTGCCGCCCAAGAGCTCCTGCTTCTTCTGCCCCTTCCGTACCGTCGACGCCTGGCGCCACCAGCGTCGGCACGAGCCGGAGTTGTTCTCTCAGTCGGTCCGACTGGAGGAAACGATCAACCGACGGCGGGCCGCACTCGGACGGGATGCCGTGTATCTCACGCGGTACGGGGTCCCGCTCGCTCAAGCCATTCCCGACGAGAACCCGGGGGAAGTCGACACCGGTGAGGACGAGGGGGCATGCGACTCCGGCTGGTGCATGACCTGATACGTGCCGAGCAGGCCACGGCGGGTGGGCCCGAAGACATCGCTTCGGGCCCACCCGCCGATTGGCTCCAGGGCTGCCGACAGTGCCGCCGTGGGTCACTGCAGGTGGCGGAATCAGAGCTCGGGCGGCTCGCCGGGCTGCAGGTGCAGAACGGCGAGGTACTCGCCGTAGGGCATCTCTCCGTCTACCCAGCGGCTGCCGCCTGAGGCGTCGGGAATCCACATGCCGTCGAGGAGGTACTTGTCGTCGAAGTCAGCGACGCGGTCCTCCTTCACCGCTGCCGCCAGGAGCAGCTGCATCGCCAGCATCAGCATCGTGCAGGCTTCCTTGACCGCGCAGACCTCGGCGTGCCCTGTAGGAAAGACCTTCCCATCCTCGTCGCTGTCCGGCTCGGGGACGTGAGCGGATCCCCGGACGGCCATCTCGTGCAGGGCCATCGCCTGAGTCACCGCTGCCGCCACCGACATGCCGACGGCCGATGTGCCGTCCGGTGCGTGTGTCCGCAGATGGTCGGCGACCGCGTGAGCGTGTACAGGCCAGGCACCGACGTGTTGGTGCAGCTGCTGCTCGGCGGTCTCTACGGCCAGCCCCGGCTCCACCGTGTCCGGGTACAGCAACCGGACGAATCCTTCGAGCGCCGCGCGCAGGTAGCCGAGACGGATCTGGTGCTGCTGCCACTCCTCCATCATCTCGGTCCAGACGGCGTCGAAGTCAAGGCCCGCCGAGCACATGCCGCCGTCGTCGTACGACATGTCGAACGTCACCGTCCGCAGGCCCTGAGCGAGGCGCAGCCACTTGTAGGCCGTGTCCCAGCTGTTCTGCGCCCCGGGGGCTCCATTGACGGCGGAGGCGTGCTCCACCCAGTCGGTGAGTTCACGGACGTGGTCCTCCGGCTCGGACAGCGCGAGGGCCGACAGCGTGCGATATGAGGGCAGGCAAGGGCCCTCCGCCTGGGGAGTGGTCATGGGTGCAGCGTGACACACGGCACTGACAATCGCTCCATGCCGAGAGCCGGTGCGATGCTCAAGTGCTGGTGGTGCGCCGTACGAGCCGGTGGCCTCGCAACTCCCGGTCACAGCGTACGAGTTCGCGTTCCCAGCCTACTTCCGTGCCGATCAGGTGCGGGCTGTCGTACAGGCCGACGCGTACCTCGGCGTCAGTGAGCCGCCGGTACTTGGGCACATCGGGATCATCCTCGGCAAGGAACTCGTGTTTGCGGTGCAGCAAGGGACGGTTGGTGGAGTCCGCATACGAAGTGAAGGAGGACTTGAGGGTCTTCAGGTCGACGGCGTACGAGGCCGCGATACGCGGGTGGGGATCCGAGTCGAACTCGGGATAGTCGAGCCAGCTGATACCACGGCCCTGGTGGCGGAGTTTGACGACAGACCACTCCCCGGGGCGGCCGGCAGCGACGCTCGCGCACTGCTCGTACAAACGCAGCACGGTCGGGATCCGGTGGAGTGCCCGGCGGTGAACGTACAAGGCGGTCGCCGTGAACTTGCCAGCGATCGATCCGTTCATCGCTCGGCGGATGTAGGCATCGTCGCGCAGCTTGAACAGCAGGCGATCGGCTCGCTGGCACGCCTCGGTGTATGAGGGGAAGAACGCCCGGATGTCCAGCTGTACAGGCAGGGGCAGACTGCTCACGGGGCCTCGGCCGTGGAACAGTTCCAGGGCGAGGAAGAGCAGCGTATCGAGGGCTCCGCGTTCGGCGCTCCGTTCCACCTTGACGGGGTCCGCTTCCTGCTCGGCGAGGCGCTTCAGTTCACCGGGGCGCAGGTGGCCAAGCAGTCGGATGGTGGGCTGCGGCATTTCCTCAAGTTGAGGCATCCGGCCCCGCTGTTCGAGATGAGCGACGACGGAGATGATCGCCGAGGCCGTGTCCTCAGAGGCCAGCCAGCCCCCGTCCGGGGCGACCTGGCGGGCGAGGTAGCTCAAGCGCGCCGCCTCGTCCTTGAAGGCGTAGACGATGCCCGGTGCCGCCGACACGCAGCGGACGCCGGTTGCCTCCTCGATGTAATCGCGGAGCTCGCCGGCAGCGTAGAGGTGCTGGAAGGTGCGGCGCTGTGTGAGAATGCCGTCGCCGTACTCCCTGCCTTTGATCTGGTTGCGCTCCCACCTCAACCGTGCGGACACCACGAGCACGGACTTCGTGAGTTTCCAGGCACTCAGTAGTGTGTCTCGTCGTTCAGCGGGATCCTCGATGACGTTCAGGACATACGTGAGCAGGACCACCTCAGCCGCCTCGCGGAGCCCGTCCGGGAAATGCACCGGGTCCCATCCTGTGGCGTCGAGGCCGAGGTGCCGAAATGCCCGTACGTCGCCGCCACGTCCACACCCGTAATCGAGTACCCCCGTGGCTGGTTCCAGCTGAAGGTCGCCAACGGCACGACGAGCGGGGAGCGACAGGCTGACACGACCGATGGCGGTGTGATGTCTCTGACTCGTCCAGAGCTGCTGGGTCATCGGTGTCCCTGATTCACAGATAGGCCAGCGTGCGACAGCTCCGCACTTTACGTGACACTCGCTCCAGAGGTCCGACTTACAGGCGAGGCGTGCGCCAAGGCTGATCGCATCCCACACAGCTCGGGGTACCGCCGTCGACCACACCACGGGCATAGCCTCGGTATCAAAGCGACGCGTCCGAGTGATGACTCTCTCTGGGAGCCGTCTGGGAGCCGGATCGCTCCCGGGAACCCTCCCGGACTGTCCGAGAACACTCCACGCCAACGGCCTGAACAGGCAAAACGGCAAACCGCCCGGTGGTGATCACGCCCGAACCTCATTCGGGACGAAGAGGTCGTGGGTTCAAATCCCGCCACCCCGACACAGGTCAGAGGGCCTATCGGAGAGATCCGATAGGCCCTCTGACGCGTTTGCCGGCAGAAAATACAGCAATCACCGCGTCCCTCAGGGACTGGACCCGTCAGGCGGCCCGCCGGGGCGCTCGTACAGCCTCCCGCCGGGCCGAGGCCGAGGCCGGACCGGGGCACGTCCGCAGGATGCCGTCGTCGAGATGGATGGTGCGGGTGGCGAGGCGGGTGAGGGCCGGCCGGTGGGTGGTCATGACCACTGTTCGGCTCTCGACCAGGCGGCCGAGCGCGCGGACGACGAGTTCTTCGGCGGCGTTGTCCAGTCCCGTGGTGGGCTCGTCGAGCAGCACAACGGGGGCGTCGGCAAGCAGTGCGCGGGCGATGCCGACGCGTTGGCGCTGGCCGCCGGAGAGTCCGGCGCCTCGGTCGGCGAGCCGGGTGCCCAGGCCATCAGGCAGGCGTTCGGTGAACTCGGTGACCAGGGCTGCCTCCGCCGCCCTGGCGACCTCGTGCGGGCCGGCGTCGGGTCGGGCGTAGCGGATGTTGTCGGCGATGGTGCCGGAGAACAGGAAGGTGTCCTGCAGCACGACTGCGATCTGGCGGTGCCGCCAGATGGCGGGGATGTCGGCGAGAGGAAGTCCGTCGAGGAGCAGGCGGCCACCGGTGGGCGGGTAGAGCCCGGCGATGAGGGAGAGCACGGTGGATTTGCCGGAGCCGTTGGGTCCGAGCAGCGCGAGGTGTTCGCCGGGGTGGACGGTGAGGTCGAAGTGGTTCAGGACGGGGCCGCGGCCGTAGTCGAGGGTGATGTCGCGCAGGTCGATCCGGCCGGTGGCGCGGTCGGGCAGGCGCCGGTGTGGTGTCGGGGGCGGGGGCGGCTGGTCGAGGATGGCGGCGACGCGTTCCGCGGAGGCCGCGCCCTGGGGGAAGGTGATCGAAAGGCGGGACATCGATCGCATGGGCTTGATCATGTCCTTGAGGTAGCTGGTCACCACGACCAGCAGCCCGACGGTCCACCAGTGGTTCACAACACCGAGGCCGCCCGCCCACAGCAGTGTCGCGGTGGCCACCGCGGCGGCGGCTTCGAGCAGTGGAGTGAATCGGGCCCGCAGTTCGACGCTGCGCAGGCCGGCGTCGAGGGTGGTGCTGTTGCTGTTGGCGAAATGTGCGTCGTGCAGGTCCTGGCGGCCGAAGGCGTGGATGGTGCGGATGCCTTGAAGGGATTCGGTGACGAAGGTGGCGAGGTGTCCTTCGGCGGCGCGCTGCCGCCGTTCCGTCTGGCGGGTCAACCGGGTGTAGCGGGCGGCCGTGAGGAATATCAGCGGGGCGCCCCCGATCGCGATCAACCCCAGGCGCCAGTCAACGGAGAGGATGACGGTGGCGTAGCCCGCGAGGGCCAGGAGTCCGGGCAGAAGTGTGGAGAACAGGTCGACCAGAGCGTCCTGGATCCGGCTGGTGTCGATCGCGATGCGGCTGGTCAGTTCCCCGACGGCCTGCCGGTCGTGGTAGCTCATGGGGAGCCGTTGCATGTGGGCGAAGACATCCGTGCGGATCTCCGCGGTGATCCGCTCTCCGGCACTGTTCATCACACGGTCCCCGAGGTAGTCGAACGTCCCCGAGGCGAGGGTGATCAGCAGCAGTGCGGCGGCGGCTACGCTGAGCATGGCCAGCGGGGACGAGCCCACGATGCCCGTGAGCCAGGCCAGTGGGCCGCTGGTCCGGCCCTTGAGTACGTTGTCGATGACCAGCGCCAGCGGCCAGGGTGCCGCCAGGTCGGCGATCAGTTCTCCGATGCGCAGTCCCACGCCGAGCACGAGCGTGCCCAGGTGCGGGCGACCGTAGCAACGGAATCGCCACAGGTATCGCATCATTCCCACATCGGCTCGGTGGGCCCTCATCTGCCCACCTCCCCGATCAGGTCCGCGCGGGCGGCGCCTTCCAGAGCCGCGTTGCTCGCGCCGGGGCGTATGCCGTGCTCGGCCATGGCGGTCAGCACCACCGGCGCGAGTCCGGGGTCGGCACGCGTGATCGCGGACAGCAGCCGGGAGAACTGGCGGCGCCGGCTCAGGGCTTCCTTGGTCAGCCGGGCGGCATCGGCTCCGGCCGAGTCCATGCCGCGCAGCAGCGCCGCATCGAAGCGCGCCGCGTCGGCACCCGTGGCGACGACCCTCTCACGAGCGGACCAGCATGCCGATGCCCACACGGTGCCGTCGGCGTGCGGGTCCTGGTCCCGCCCGCCCAAGAAGTGCGCCATGGTCCACTGAGGCTGCAGTTTGCGGCGCCGCGGGTCCCACTCGGCGATGGTCCCACGGTGCCAGCCGTAGATGTCCGAGGTGCCCAGCAGGATGGCCGTGAGGACATCCGCTGTGCCCTCGTCCAGGGCGATCTTCCGGTTGGTCTGCTGCGCCGGGGGACGCAGCCGGTTGAGCCGGAAGTCCGCGGTGTGCCGGCACAGATGATGGCCGACCTCGTGACAGATGATCGCGGCGTTGTGTGCGGGGGCGTGGAAATACCGGCTGCCATCTGGTAGCGGGAGGAATCCGGCGCCGCCCCCCAGATGGACCTCCCCCGCACAGCTGAGAGTGGCGGGCTCGTCCGTGAGTGACGGCCTGGGAAGCCGGTAATGCCCTCCGTGCCAGCGGCGGGGCTGGTTGTGCATCCCGATTCTGACCAGCAGGCGAGGGAGAGGGTGGCCGAGCAGGGCTGAAGCGAACCGCAGGGCACGCTGGACGTGGAAGGCCGTGTTGGTCACGCCGAAAGCTCGGGCCTGCCGGTCTGCGACGGCGTCAGCCAGGGGGCCGCCACCGGCCGCGGGGTCGAACATCAACGTGGAGCCGTTGAACAGCCGCCCGCCGCGCTCGTCACGGACCGTGGCCTCGGGCAGCACCAATTCGGTCGGCCGCAGCTCAAGGACGTCCAGGGCGGCTTCACTCAACTGCCCGGGCCAGGGACGTCCGTCAGGTATGTAGACGATCGCCGGGATCACGGGGCATCATCCCCGGACAGCAGCGTCGGCGATGGGTCCCGCCGTGGCGACGGTCTGCCGGACCGGTGCACGCACCAGGTCCACGGCCGCGCCGTTGGCCAGTTGTGGCGGGGACAGGACCGGCAGTCCCGTGGCCGCGTGTGCTTCCTGCGAGGCAAGGGGGCTGGCGGTGACCAGGCCACTCACCGTGCGGACCGGGACCCCCAGTCCCTGCAGAATCGTCACCCCGGCCACCGCGTCCAGCGCGTTGGCCGCCGCCAGTACGACACCGTGGGCGAATCCGGGCAGGCACTCGGCAAGCGCCCGTGTCTCGGACTGCAGCAGCCCGTCGGCGATCTCCAGGACGACTGCGTCCGCACCGTCGTCGACCAGGGCATCGCGGATGGCGATCATCGTGGTTTGCAGCCGCTCGACCGGATAGCCGAACGTGGAAGACATGCCGAAGTCGAGGAATTCGGCCACGGTGCTGGCGCCCGCGTCGATGTACGTCCAGCGGTCCTTGCCGCTGCCGGAACCGGTGACCTTGCCCGCACCGGCAGCCAGTCCGGCTCTCGTCCAGCCGCTCACCACGGCCGACGCCGTCGTGGTCTTGCCCGCGTTCATCGACGAGCCGAGCACGACCAGAGTGCCCCACTCCGGCGCCGTGTGCGGCGACGGCGTCCGCGCATAGTGTTCCAGCGACAGTGGCATCCCGGAGCGGTCGTTCAGCGTGCCGATCACCTTCAACTCGGTCGGTGGCAGCCGTCGCGTATGCGCCGAGGCGACCGTTCCCACAAGGCCGCCCGCCGTCAGCAGATGCACATGGGGCCCGGTCGGCAGGTAACCCTCGTAGAAGTCCGTGGCATACCGGTTGCCGTATGCACCCACCACAATGTCGCCCCGGTAGAGACGCACGCGCCGACCATGGACATCCTCCAGATGGTCGAGCTCGCCCAAGTGGGCCACGGTGGCAACCACAAGATCCCCGAGCTGCGGTTCGCGAACCGACCCACCGGGCACGGTCGCGTCCCGGTCGTCGATTCTGCGCGTCACATAGCCCCACTTGGCCGCGGCGAAATCTTTCATCGCAGACCCCTCATCCAGTGCGGATCGGGCCCGTGCCGGCGCCCGAACGGGTAGTCGTCCATTCGATTCGCTCGTAGCCATGGTCCGGGTTCCCGGGACCGACCGCATTGTGGTGGTGGCTCTGGCGGTGACCGGTGAGGCGAAGGACCGGGGTGGGAGTCCGCAGGTCGTGGAGTTCTCGGCGGGTGCAGTGGTGGGGGTGCTACCGCGGGTCTACCGGGAAAGCCGCGACAGCGGGACCATATGGGGCTTCCCTCCCGAGTACGGCGAGCGGCGGGCGGCGGGCAGCCTCTGCGCGCGTGTGGTCTGATCGGGTGGAATTCTCATGCGCGGGAGGCTGTTCGTGGTGGATCTGTCACGGAGGGCCAGCCGGACTGCCCCCAGGACACAGGTGGCCACCGCCAGGCGGTCGGGCTGATCCAGGAATGCTCCGGGTTCGTCCAGCAACGAGAAGCAGGATCTCGGCGTTCAGGTTGCGGACGATGGACACGAGGTTGGCCAGCCAGGTCCGCTCGGTCTCCGCCCATGCGTCGGCGATCAGCTCCAGGGCCTGGTCACGCCGTGCCGGCTGCTGTACGAGGAGCACGCAGCACACGGGCGATCGCACGGATGTCGGCGATCAAGTCGGCGTCCTCCACACCGAGCCGCATGCGCAGGCCGGCACCGCCCTCGGCGCTGGTGATCTTCCCCGGATCGTCCCGGGAAATGGTGAGCGGGATGTCGTCCAGCTGACCGCCGAGGCGGCGCACGATCGGGGCGTGCTCGACGATGCCCAGGCTCCACACCGAGGCCCCGCCCGGGATCAGGGTGATGTCGGTGCGCCCTCCGCCGGGGGTGTGCGACACCAGGTCCCGGATCTTGGCGGGGTCCACCCGGCGGGACGCGAAGCTCAGCCCGAATCGGTGGTCCTTCAGGCGGTCGGGCACCAGGCGGAAGCCCTGGTCGTATCCGATGGCGTACACCTCTCCGTCGACGGCGAGCATCAGCAGGCCGGCCGAGCGGTTGACCGGCCGCGACACCTCGATTCCCGTCGTACGGAAGATCTCGTCGCACCAGCTCGCGACGGGCTGCTCGAAGCTGCCGGTGACCAGGACCGCCGGTACACCGAGGTTCTCGACGACGTCTGCACCCGCGTGGACCCTGTCCAGCTGGTCGGCGTCCAGGGCGTAGAACATCGTGTCGGTGGTGGGAGGCACGCTCCTGAGCCGGTACAGGGTTCGCTTGGACGTACGGGGCGTCATGGTGCCGCTCCTCGTTCCGCTCCGGGTGGACGGCGGCGATAACCGCCTTCGGGGTGCCGTTCTCACGTGTGTCTCCTTCTGGCAGCGCCTTTCTCGGCGCTGCCGGTCAGTGCCCGCGCTCTCTCCGCCCGGCGGAACCGGGGGTACGGGGCCGAACGCCGATCAGTGGGCCAGCAGGGCGACAACCGCCGCGACTTCGGTACGCCACGCGCGGACCTGGTCCTCCGTGGGACCGATCTCGTACTGGTGGCAGTGGCATCCCAGGCAGAGCTGGCTCCACACGGCCTTCGCCCGGCGGGCCGTGCCGGCCTCCGCGCAACCGCGGAGCCAGAGGAACTCGGCGCGCTGGGTGCCCTCCCGTATCGCGCGCGGGGCCCGGTGGACGGTGAGGCGGTCGGCGACCGCGCTCTCCAGCGCGGTACGGAGGGCGAAGACGGCGCCTCGGCACCGGCTCGCCGCGGCAGCAGCGGACGCGGCGGGTCCGGTCGCGGCAGCAGCGGACGCGGCGGGCTCGCCGGTGTCTGTGAGGAGCAGGTCGGCGGTGTCGAGCAGCTGGCGAATCGTCTGGTTCACGGCCCCTCCTCGGGCTTGCGTACCGTCAGGGCGACGGCCTTGATGTCGTCCACGAACCGGTGGGGGTCCGGCATCGAGGTGCCCGACGGGTGGGCACCCTCCTGGCACTGCCGGATGAGGTCCACCGCCCCGGGTCCGCACCGCCTGCGCAGCTCGCGGTAGAGGCCACTGGCCCTCTTCGACGGGTCTCCGAAGAGCCCCAGGGCGGCGATGTCCATCAGCGTGACGGCCCCCGCGACGGTCTTCTCCGCCTCGTGTTCGGCCATCCCCGCCCGGTGCAGCCGCAGCCACGCGGCCTCGAAGAAGACGCGTTCGAGGACTGTGCGGCAGAGGCTGGGCAGTACATGGGTCATCGCGACGGGCGGGAGGTTCGGCGTGCGGATGAGTGCGCGGGCGTCGGCCAGGGCCTGGCCGACCGGATCGGTCACCCGCCGCACAGTCACCGCGGACCCGCCCTGCCGCTCCACCTCCAGTACGGTCACCGGGAATTCCTGGTTGGTGAAGGCCCGCTGGAGCCGCGTGTCGTGGGTGAAGACCACGACCTGCCGGGTCTGCCCAAGGTCATGCAGCACCTTCGCGAGGCCGTGGACCTTGGCGGGATCCATGGACTGCACCGGGTCGTCGATGACGACGAACCCGAAGGGGCTGTCCGGCACGGCGGCGCGCGGCAGGAAGAGCGAGAGCGCGAGGGAGTGCAGTTCGCCCTGGCTCATGACGCCGAGAGCGGCTGCCTCCGTGCCGTCGATGGACACGTCCATCACCAACTTGCGCACGGTGGCCTCTTTCGGGAACCGGCTGTGCGTGTGCGTGGGCGGTGAGCATCCTGACGGGGCGTGGCCGGCGAACCTCATGTACGAGCCCGGTGCACCGGCCGAAGCAGGCTCCCGCTCGGCAACACGACGACAGACGATTCAACTTCTGGCTCGTATGGTCGCCACACATCCCGTCCGATATTTCACCCGCGACATCGGCCATGTGCTCGCTTTCGGCGACTTCCTGACCACCGATCCCGTGACCAGTGGCATCGACGTGGCTGGTGCCTAACGCGGAGTGGTGCTGCGAAACCATTCCGTCGGAGCGTGGCGCCGCCTGTGGTCCTGGCTCGTGGAACAGGTCGACGGACTGCTACCGATCGAGGAAGTGGCCGACCGCTTCGCCGCGGAGCTGCCCGACATGACGGTGGACGCGTTCCTGTCCTCCCTGCCCGCGACGCAAAGCACGACCGGAGCGCCGTTGCCCGCCGAGCACGACCTGAGGTGGGCGGGTGATCCCTTGCCCCTCGCCGAACTGCGGGTGCTCGCCACCAATGCCCGTCGGGTGGACGAACTCACCGGTCGGGTCCGGGACGCGTTCCTCGGCCAGCGCGGTGTCGAGCTCAGCCCGGAATGGGTTCAGCGACGGCTTGACGAAGCGCGGCCCATGAAACCGCGCGATGTCGCCCGCCGACTCACCTACGACCTGGTGGCGCGGCCGCAGCGGATCGCGCTGGCCAAGGCCCGCCGACGTGCTGACGGCACTCCGTGGTTCCGCTGGACACCGGCCCCCGGGCTCGGTACCGCTGCGAAGAGGCCGAGGTCGCATTCGACAAGGTCGTCGATCATCTCGTGAACGCCCTGGCGGAACGGCGGGGTGTCATCCGTGCGGGTGGGCGCCGCTCCGCTCCAGGTCCGGGCGCGTGTGCGTGTGCGTGTCGGCGTCATCGCGAGAACGACGGTAGCGACGCGAGGACGACAGCGGCGATCGCCATGTCCACCACCGCCGCGATCCGAACCGTCAAGGGGCCGGCCGGGAGCACACGTCCGGGCCGCACGGACCGCAGTATCGTTGGTTATGGGTTGGTTCACTCTCACGTGCAACCGCCCGGAAGGGCGGCTCCGGCGTGTTTGCGCCGGAGCCGTTGGCCCGTGCCTCGTGAGGGCGCCTCGCACGGAAGGGAGAGGGCGTGATCCGGACAGCCGATATCCGTGAGTGGCGCGACCATGACGTGGCGGTGGGAAAGGCTCCTTCGATCGGCACGGACGACATCCTGCCCGCCCAACAGGAGAAGGCGATCTTCCAGCACTACGGCATGACCTACCAGCCACGCGCGAAGGGCGAACGCCAACTCGCGCGCCGCTGAGCGACCGCGCCCCGTCCAACCCGGTCCGGTCCAAGGCAGGCGATGGTGCTCTTCTCGTCCTCGTGGCCGTTGCCCTGGGGAGCATCGGCCTGGCAGCCGAGGGCCTGGGATATCTGCTGATCAACGGCGTCGTGGTTCTCGCGGCCGACGTGGCCATCGCCTACGTCCGACGCTCCCGGCGCGCCGGACGTCGCGCCATCCGCCGACGGCGGGCAACGGGCGACCGGCACGCTGTGGAACTCACGCCACGGCAGCCGTTCAGCGGACCCCGGCCAGGAGTAGTCTGAAGAGACCGAGGTACTTCGTACACCGGCTTCGGTGCCGGTGCCGTCCCCGGCGATTGACGACACCGGGCCGGTTCCGGTCGGCCCGGAGCAGGGTCCGCGTGATGACCGTAACCATGTTCTACGAGCCCGCGGCCGAAGAGCGGACCTCCCGTTCTTCACCGCCACCTCTCCGGCTGCAGCTGGCGCCGCCCGGCTCGGCCCCCGCCCTGATCGACGGCGCATGGTGGCCACGCTCCCGCGACCTGACAGCCGAACTGCCCGCGCTCACCGCCGTTTTGGACCCGCTGTGGGGGCGGATCACCCGCGTCACCGTGAACCCCACGTTCTGGGGGGTCATCCCCCGCAAAGTTCCCGTCCAGGGCCATGTGGTGAAGGTCGGCTGGTTCAAGGCCGAGCAGGACCCGCACGAACTGCTGCTGCTCTCCTACACCGCCGGCCGCTGGGACCTGCTGGTGATCCCCCCCGAGACCGACGCCGTCACGGCCGCCCGGCTGATGACCACAGCCACGGACCCGGCGCGAGAACTCACCGCGAGCGGCCTGATCCAAGAGGCCGAGCTCTTCCGCATCGCCGTCGAGGCCGCCGCATGGGACTCGACCCGGGAAAGGGTCTGGGAATCCGAGGGCGGACACGACACCGGCAGCACCTCCTTACGCGGCCCCGCGGAGACCGCCACCGGCCGAACCAGGCCGCTCTCGCGAGGTCCGGACGACTCGTAGCGGCCGGAGTGGAAGTGCCGTCGCGCTGGAGATGCTCCGCTGCGGCGGTCCGGCCGGGGCAGGCGTGTCGTCACGGATGGATTCGCGCCCGGGTTCGCACCCGCCGTGGTCGGTGAGGCGACTGTCCCAGCAACTACGGGCCGTCGGCTCGGTGCATGGTGGTGCGGCTGTCGGCTCACTCCAGGACGGCGAGGTGGTCGGCGGTGCCCCCGCGCCATTCGATCAGGAAGAGGGTCGCGTCGTCGCTGGTGCGGCCGCCCGTTGCCGCTTCAGGGCGTGGGAGAGTGAGCGCACCACCGCTCGTACTCCTCTCTCTCCGTGTTCGATGCGGTTGACCCAGTGGATGAGCTGTTCCTCGCCGAACTGCTCTTCGCCGGCTTCGTGCTCCTTGACCAGGCCATCGGTGAAGCACAGCACTCGGTCGCCGCGTTGGAGCGTCAGCTGGCTGATCTGGGGATCTTCACCGCCGAACCCGACGGGCAAGATGGTCGGGCCTGCCAACTGCTGGACGACCTGATGGTTGCGGATCAGCAGTGGTGCGGGGTGACCGGCGTTGACCCACTGCAGGTGGCCCGTCGCGATGTCCAGACGCATCATCTGCGCGGTGACGAAGTGGTCGGGCCCGAACTGCTCGGAGATGGCCCGGTCCATGAACGCGTAGATCTCGGACAGGCCGATGTCGGCACGTCGGGCGTGCCGGTAGGCCCCGACGGCGACGGTCGCCATCGTGGCGGCGTCCAGGCCGGCGAGCCTGCGCAACAGCCGCCGGTCGTCGTCATCGACGGTGTCCAGAGTGAGGGCCATCACGCCCACCTGGTCGCTGCCGTCCAGCAGCGGCAGATACATCCGGATGCCGTCGGCCTGCGGCACCTCGGCGACGGTCGCGTACAGGAAGGCCGCACCGGCGGGAGAGTCATCAATCAGCTCGGGCTCGCCGACCACCAGCCGCCGACCCGGTAACGGCACCAGCACCAGTTGGCCGTAGTCCTGCAGCAGGATCGAGACGTCGCGGCCACCGACCCTGACCACCTCTTCCGCGATCAGCGGGGCGACCAACTGCGGCGGCATCTCGTGCGCCCGGTCCAGCAGCACCCCAGCAGCCGCTCACCGAGCCCTTCCGACCGGTCCACCATTCCCTTGTCGGGCCGCCGCTCACCTTTCGCCACAGGCAAACCTCCGCACCGGCCCCTCAAAGCCTCGGCCTCTGCGTTCCCGCTCATCTCGTGCCGCGGATCCAGTGCCCGCCCCGTCACCTGATCTGTACACACGAGCTCCTGACGCGGCCGTGATCAACCCGCACAGAGTGACGCGGCCGACCAGCCCGAAGAGCCCATCACGCCGCACGCGGCATGTCACACACGGTCAGGACAGCCTGCTCTCGACGTCGTTGTGACGCCTGGCCGGGTGTGCTGCCGTCTCGCCCCGAAGAGCCCCGGCCGCCACGGAAACGGGAACCGCCGGCGCAGTTGGCGCGACTTCTCCGCGTGGGACCGGAACGCCACATCACCGTGCAGGTACTGCCGTTCGACCAAGGCGGACACGAGGCGATGGGTGGCTCGCTGACGATCCTGACCCTGCCGGACGGCTTGGAAGTGGCCTACACGGAAGGCTCGGACTACGGCCGACTCATCGAAGAACCGACCAGTTTCAGTCGTTACAAGGTGATTTACGATCGGCTGCGGGCAGCAGCGCTACCCCCTCTCATGTCGCTCGACATGATCCGGTCCACCATGGAGGGGCAACGACCGTGGCGCGAATCTCCCGTCCCGAACTGAACGGCGCCGCCTGGCGCAGGAGCAGCTACAGAAATCAGGCGGGTGGCGACTGCGTGGAGGTGGCCAACGGATTCCAAGAGGCCGTCGTCCCCGTCCGTGACAGCAAGGTCCCGCACGGTCCGGCGCTGTGCTTCGAAGCCGCCACCTGGACCGTCTTCATAGGGGAGTTGAAGGGCGGGCACCACCGTCCCTGAGGCTGCCGGGCTCCGGTTGCCGTCCGCGTCCCGGGCTCACCGGCCCCCTGTCCGCGAGGGCCCGGCACGCCGCTGACCTCCCCAAAGAACCGGGGAAAAGAACTACCCCCCACCCACCCTCCCCGGCCGCAACGGCCCGCGTCACTCGTCCGAGTGACCGGCTTGCGGGTGCGGGATACGAGCGGTTACGTTCGCGGCGACAACCGCACACAGACTTCGGCCCCCGGCCGGGACGGCAATCCCGATCGAGGGCCTGACCACTCAGGAAGTAGCACCTTCCCCATGGCTGATTCGCAGTCTAACGCTCCCCTGCGCGCCGCCGCCGGAGCTCCACCTCCGGTGTGCTCCACGTCCGCACCCGCCTCTCCGCCGACTTCACCGTGATCTCCAACGCCCTCGCACAACGGCGCGGCAGCGCGGTCACGGTCGGTGTCGCAACGTACATCCTCTCCCTGCCCGACGGCGCCCCCGTGAGCATCACCGCCCTGTGCGAGCACTTCGACGAGGGCGAGATCCTGATCTCCCGGGCCCTCAGGGAGCTCGAAGCGGCCGGATACCTGGAGCGCCGCCGCGAACGTCTGGCCGCCGGGCAGATCCGTACCCGGACGTTCTTCTACGACGTCCCCGGCAGCGACGGAACCTACGGCCCCGACGGTCCGGACAACCCGGTCGGGTCGGACGGGTCGCCGAAGCCGCCCCGGCCGCGCAAGCGGCCCGCCGCCGAGGATGCGCCGTTACTTTCGGCGCCCGCCACGGAGGCGGCGCCCGCTCCCGCTTCGGACGCCCCGGAGGGACCGGCAGCGCTCGCCGACGCCGACCCGCAGGCAGTCGCCGTACTGTCGACGCTGCGCCGCGTCGATCCCCGCCTCGTCCTGTCCGCGCGCGAGGCCGCGCAGCTGGCACCTGCCGTCTCCGAGTGGCTGGCCGCCGGGGTCGGAGCACGCGAGATCACCGAACTGCTCACCACGGGACTCCCCGACCGCTTCCGGGCCCGCCCGGCCCGCGTCCTGGCCTTCCGCCTGCGGGAGCAGCCGCTGCCCGTACCTCCCCCACCGCCTCTCCCGGAGGACACCGGGCGCCCCGTCATGCTGCCCTTCCAGACCTGCGACGGTTGCGAGCGCGCCTTTCGCGCACCGGAACCCGTACGACACTGCCGGGACTGCCGACTGCCCGAGGCACGCCTGCCGGCTGCCGCCTGAGTCGTCGGTTCAGAGCGCTTGACCAAAGGAGACACGAGAATGCGACGCGGCCCGTCCGAAGCAAGGCGGGGGCGGTGCGACGAACGTGGCTCAGGTGCGGCCGCGCCCGGACGAGCTTGAGTACCTGCAGCAGGTGATGCAGACCCTCAAGCTGCACTCGCTGTCCGATGCCCTGCGCGAGGGGCTTCGGCTGCTCTCCCGCGAGGCAGCCGAGGTTGCCGCCTCCCGCGACATCCGCGAGTTCTACCAGGGCGCCCAGGCTCCGACCCCCGCGGGCGTTCTGCCCGCGACCGCGGACGAGCCAGCGGCGGCGGACGAGCCCGAATGGTGAATATCGGCTCCGCCCTGCGGGGCGAGGTATGGGGTTGCGCTCTCCCCAGCCCCCTCGGCCCGCATCCGGTTCTCGTCCTCACGGTGAACCGCGTCGCGGAACCACTGTCAGCGGTCACTGTCGCCGTGATCACCGGGACCTCGGGCCCCGTCTCCACCCACGTTCCGATCGGTCCGGACTGCGGGAGGACCGAGTACGACGAGTCGTACGTGAACTGCGCCGACCTGCACACTGTCGACAAACCCAGGGTTCGGCGGCGCCTCGGCCTGTTGGCTCCGAGCGAGACGCGGCGCGTGGAAGAGCGCGTCCGCGTGATCCTGGGGCTGGTGTAGTTGTCACCACCCCGGAGAGCCACCCGTCCCCAGGGAACCCCACCTCCGTCTCAGTATCGACCGCCTCGCGCCGGCCGGTCGGTGAGCTGGGGCGGAGTGGGCCGGCGGCCCACGGGGACTTCGTAACCCTTTCTCCCTTCTCGGTATCGGCCGGTGCCCTGCGCAGCCCGGGACGTTCACACGAGTGCTTCGCCCCGGTCGCGCGTTCCCGGCCATGGCGATCTTCTTGTGGTCATGAGCGACAACGGCGACGGTCGCCTCTCGGACCCGGAGCGCGGCGAACTGGACGAACTGCGGCGCCGGCTCCATGCCCTGGAGAAGGGCGGGCCGCCGCGGAGCGCGGGCCGGCATCCGTTGCGCTCGTTCGGCTCGGTTCTGTTGATCCTCCTCGCCGCGCTGCTGTCCCTGCTGTCCGTCGTGGCGGTGTGGGCGAACAGCATCGTGCGGGACACCGACCGCTACATCGCCACCGTCGGGCCGCTGGCCAAGGACCCCGATGTGCAGAAGGCGGTCACCAACCGGGTCACCGACGTGGTCCTGGCGCAGATCAACGTGGACGCGCTGGTCAAAGAACTATCGACGGCGGCTGCGCAGAAGGGCGTCCCGCCCCGGGCGGCGAAGCTGCTGAACAGTCTGGACGGGCCGATCAAGCAGGGGCTCAAACAGCTGATCAGCGGCACGGTGGAGCGGGTGGTCACCAGCAGCGCCTTCCAGACCGTCTGGGTGAAGGGCAACCGCCGGGCGCACGCCGCGCTCGACAAGGCACTGACCGGGCAGGCCAACAGCGCGGTCTCGCTGAAGAACAACCAGGTCACCATCGACGTGGGCCCGATCATCGCCCGCGTCAAGGACCGGCTGGTCAGCGCGGGCTTCGGGCCCGCCGCGAAGATCCCGACGGTCCACACGAGCTTCGTCGTGTTCGAGTCGAAGGATGTCGGCAAGATCAAGGCGTACCTGCGCGTGCTGCAGATCCTCGGCGGCTGGCTGCCCGTCATCGCCCTGCTGATCGCGGCCGCCGGGGTGTTCATGGCGGTCAACCGCCGGCACGCCCTGATCGGCGTCGCGCTGGCGGTGTTCGTCGCCATGCTGGTTCTCGGTATCGCCCTCACCGTCGTACGCGACGTCTACCTCGGCCATCTGCCTCCCGGTACGTCCCAGCCCGCTGCCGGAGCCGTGTACGACGCGCTGATCAAGTTCCTGCGGGCCGGTGTGCGGGCGCTCGGCGCCGTCGCCCTCTTCACCGCCCTCGGCGCGTTCCTCGCCGGTCCGTCCCGTGTCGCCGTTCGCATCCGTACGGGCTGCCGCAGGAGCATCACCGCGCTGCGTGACGTGGCGGAGTCCGCGGGGCTTCGCCTGGGTGCGGTCGGACGGTTCGTGCACCGCTTCAAGCGCTGGATCGGCGTCGCCATCCTGGTCGTCGCTGCGATCGTGCTGTTCACCTGGACCTACCCGACCATGGTGGTCGTGGTGTGGACGGCGGTGCTCACGCTGGTCGGCTTCGCGATCCGGGAATTCCTGGATGCCGACGGCACCCCGCCCGCCGACCGATCGACAGTACGGCAGTGACCGCCGAAGCGGACACGCGCGGGAGTTCGGCATCGGCGCGGACGGTCCTGCTGACGCTCGCGGCGGGCCAGTTCCTGATGGCGCTCGACAGCTCCGTCATGAACGTGTCGATCGCGACGGTGGCCGAGGACGTGGGCAGCACCGTGACCGGAATCCAGGGCGCGATCACCGCGTACACGCTCGTGATGGCGATGCTCATGATCCCCGGCGGCAAGGTGGGCGCTCTGATCGGCCGCAAGCGGGCCTTCATGATCGGCTGTGCCGTCTACGGGTGCGGGTCGCTGACGACGGCGCTCGCCCCGAACCTCCCGGTGCTGCTGGTCGGCTGGGCGCTCCTGGAGGGGGTCGGGGCGTCGCTGATCCTGCCCGCGATCGTGGCGCTCGTCGCCGGGAACTTCGCCGTGGAACGCCGCCCCGGCGCGTACGGACTCGTCGCCGCCGCCGGGGCGGTCGCGATCGCGGTGGGGCCGCTCATCGGGGGTGTGGCGACGACGTACTTCTCCTGGCGCTGGGTGTTCGCCGGTGAGGTCGTGCTCGTGCTCGGCATCCTGGTGCTCGCCCGGCGGGTCGCCGACGCGGTGCCCGGCAGGCGCCCGCGGATCGATCTCGTCGGGGTCGTGCTCTCCGCCCTGGGGCTCGGGATCTTCGTGTTCGGCGTGCTGCGTTCGGACCAGTGGGGGTGGTTCCGGCCGAAGCCCGACGCGCCGTCGTGGCTGGGGGTGTCGCCGGTCGTGTGGCTGATGCTGGCGGGGCTGTTCCTGCTCTGGGCCTTCCTCCGCTGGGAGGCGCGGCTCGTCGTACGGGGCAGGGAGCCGCTCGTCGACCCGGCGCTGATGGAGAACAAGCAGCTCACCGGCGGCCTGACGATGTTCTTCTTCCAGTACCTCGTGCAGATGGGCGTGTTCTTCGTCGTACCGCTCTATCTGTCGGTGGCGCTCGGCCTCTCCGCGCTCGATACCGGCGCGCGCATTCTGCCGCTCTCGCTGACGCTGCTGGCGGCCGCGATCCTGATCCCGCGGCTTCTCCCGGACGTCTCGCCGCGGCGGGTGGTGCGGCTCGGGGTGCTCGCCATGTTCGCGGGGGCGGTGGTCCTGATGGCGGCGCTCGACGCGAACGCGGGCGCGGAGATCGTCACGATCCCGCTGCTGCTGATCGGTCTCGGCATGGGCGCGCTGGCCTCCCAGCTCGGCTCGGTCACCGTCTCCGCGGTGCCGGACGAGCAGAGCGCGGAGGTCGGCGGCGTCCAGAACTCCGTCACCAACCTCGGGGCCTCGATCGGTACGGCCCTCGCCGGGTCGATCCTGATCGCCACACTGACCACGTCGTTCCTGACCAGCATCGAAGAGAATCCGGCGGTCCCGTCCGAGGTCAAGACCCAGGCGAACGCCCAGCTCCGGAGCGGCGTGCCGTTCCTGTCGGACGCGCAGCTCAAGACCGCCCTCAAGGACGCCGGAGCGAGCCCGGAGGTGACCTCCGCCGCGCTCGACGCGAACGCGGCAGCAAGACTCGACGGGCTGCGCGCCGCACTCGCCGTCCTCGCGCTCAGCGCCCTCGTCGCGCTGTTCTTCACGCACCGGATCCCTACGGTCCAGCCCGGTTCGGCCAAGGCGTAGCGGTGGCCGGTTCCCGTCAGGGGACGCGGACCGCTCGGGCCGGGAAGTAGGCGTGGGCGTCCTCGTAGCAGTCCAGTTGCCAGCCGCTGCCGTCCAGCATGGGCCGCAGGTTCGGTTCACCCAGAGGGTCGTCGGGGCTCAGCGGGCGGCCGTGGCGGGCGGCGCGTTCGACGCGGCCGGCTCGGCGCTGCGCCTCACGGTACGGAACAACCGGGCGGCCACCCCCTGACCGCCGCGGACCGGCGGGGGGCGCCCTGACTATCGTCGGCCCGGGTCAGCCCGCCTTCGCCTGCGCCGAGATCCCGCCGTCGACGGGCATCGCCGTACCCGTGACGAACGAGGAGCGGTCGCTGCACAGCCAGACCGCGGCCTCCGCGATCTCGCGCGGCTCCGCCATGCGCTTCTGGATCTGCGGGGCGATGAACGCCTGCTCCAGCGCCGGGACCTGGCGTACCGCCCCGTCGATCATCTCGCTGCGCGTGGTGCCGACGACCAGCGCGTTGACCCGTACTCCCTGTCCCCCGTACTCGGCCGCGGCGGCCCGCGTGATGCCGAGGATCGCGTGCTTGGAGGCTACGTACGGCACGGAGGCGCCGGTGGCGTAACGGCCCGCCGTGCTGCTGGTGTTGACGATGGAGCCGCCCCTGCCCGAGGCCAGCATCACCGGCAGTTGATGCTTCATGCAGTTCCAGACGCCGCGCACGTTGACGTCCATCGTGCGGTCGAACACCTCGTCGTCCGTCTCGTGCAGGGACGTTTCGATGGTGGCGTAGCCGGCGTTGTTGAAGGCGCAGTCGAGGCCGCCGAACCGTTCCACGGCCGCCTCGACCACCCGCCGCACGTCGTCCGGGTCGGTGACATCGCCGGGAACGGCCAGTGCGCGGCCGCCCGCGGCGGTGATCTCCTCCTCCAGCGCCTCCAGCCGGTCGGCGCGGCGCGCCGTCATGACGACCGCCGCGCCCTCCCGCGCGAAGAGCGCGGCGGCAGCCGCGCCGATCCCGCTGGACGCTCCCGTGATCATCGCGACCCGGCCCGTCAACAGGCCCTGGCCATACCCCTGCGTGTTCTCCCGTTCGGTCATCGTCCGAGCATATGAGCCGATCGACCGGTAATGGGGCCATCGCGGCAAGTCTGGGCCCTCACCGCAATCCGTCAACGTACCGATGATGGTGGGGCTTTGCTTCCTATGCTGACCGTATGACCAATGTGCCTCTCTCCGCTCTGGAAGTCGCGATGGTCCAGGCCGGCGCCGGCGCCGCGGACGCCCTGCGCGACACCGCCGCCTTCGCCGGACACCTCGATCGCCTCGGTTACCGCAGACTCCGGTACGCCGAGCACCACCACTCCCCCGCGATCGGCGCCTTCCCGCCCGTCGTGCTCACCGCGCACACGGCCGCGTCGACCTCGTCGATCCGCCTCGGGTCCGGAGGGGGCATGGCGCCCAACCGCACACCGCTCATGCTGACGGAGCAGGTCGGCACGCCGGCCGGGGGCCGGCCCGATCACCGGTCGCGGGCCGACTGACGGAGCCGGCCGAGGCGACCGGCGCGGACGAACTGATGCTGGTCACGCCCGTGTACGCGCTCGCCGACCGCGTACGTTCCTACGAACTGGTCAAGGAGCAGGCCGGCGCCGCACACCCCGTAGCCCACAACCGCTCGCGGAGATCCGGCCAAGAGAGCCGGCGGTCGATGCCACCCCCGTCCCCCTACTGGCATAGTGCCCGCATGCCCGGACACATACGGATCACCCGACGCCCGGCCGCCTTCGCGGCGGCTCTCGCCACCGTGCTCGCCGCGGCGTCGGTGCCCGCGGCGGCCGACGGCTCCCGCGAGGTCGCGCTGCGTCTCGAAGCCCCCGCGACGTTCCGCGCGTACAACGCCGACGAGGGCGCCGGGGCCGAGAACGATGACTTTGTCGTCCCCGTCGCCGTCCTGCCGAGCGACGGCGGCCCGGCCCGCGACGTCAAGGTCGTCGTGGACACGTCGGGGCTGGCGGGCGTCGGGCGGGCGGTGAAGGGCGGTTACGGGAACTGCACCGGCGGCGGCCCCGTGTTCACCTGCGCCTACGGCGACGTGCAGAACGGCGACGGGGAGGCCAACGCGCCCTTCACCCTCCACGGCGTCGACGGCGTACGGCCCGGCGACAGCGGGACGGTGACGTACACCGCCACCGCAGAGAACGCGTCCCCGGTCACCGGCACGACCCGCATGACCGTAGGCGGCCCCACGCTCCACACGCCCGAGAAGGAGAAGGCGGTCAAGGGCCTGGAACCGGGCAAGCCGGCACCACTCACCCCCAGGTTCGCCAACCACAGCCGGTTCACCACGGAGGACGGCGTCGCCCTGCACATCACGGCGCGGGACGGTCTGCGGCTGACCTCGCACCCCCGCAACTGCTCCTTCGACGCCGCGTTCACCTCGGCGTGGTGCACGTTCCCCACCCGGGCCGCGCCGGGCTCCGCGTACCGCCTCACCTCCCCGGTCAGCTACACCTCCGCCCCCGGGAAGCTGATGGGCACGCTCTCCTACAGCTGGTCGTCCGATCCGCGGAAGCCCGGCGATCTCGACGGTCTCACCACGCGCGGCACGGACACCCCGCTGACGCTGACCCGGACGGCCACCCCGCGTGGCCTCACGAACGGCAGCACCGACATCCGCGTCGAGACCACGGTGCAGGCCGACTACGAGCCGGTCACGTCCCCCGTCCGGGGCCGGGTCGGCGACACGGTGAAGGTACGGCTCGGAGTACGCGACCACGGCCCCGGCCGGCCGGCCGACACCGAGACGCAGGGCGGCTTCGAGGTCGTCCCGCCGGAGGGCACCACCGTCACCTCCATCCCGTACGTCTTCGAGAACGACGGCAGCGCCTGGGCGTGCCAGCGGCCGGAGAAGCCCGGCGGAGCGTTCGTCTGCGACATCGGCCAGGTCAGCTTCCTCGACGCGCGGCACGAGGACGGGACGACCACGATCGACTTCCGCATCCGCATCGACCGCCAGGTCCCCGGCGCGCGCGGCACCATCCGCACGCACAACCCCTACGACCGCACCCCCGGCAACGACACCGCCGCCATCCCGCTCGACGCGTCCCCCGCCCCGCTCTACCGGAGCCCCGTCCTGTGGGCGGCGGGCGCGGGCGGAGCGGTGGTGGTCGTGATCCTGGCGGCCCTGTACCGGCGTCGGCGGCAGCGGGCCTGAGGGGGTTGTGCACGAAGGCGGCGCCATACCGGACCGGTCAGGCCGTCGGAAGCTCAGTCGGCAGCCCCTTCGGCCGCTTTCCGCTCCTTCGCGAGCGTGATGACGTTCTCGGCCAGCTCCCGGAACTCCCGGTAACAGGTCTGCACATACTTCTGCGTACTGCCGAGCGCGCCGTCCGCCGCTTTGAGTTCGAACATCGCTTTGCGGGCGTCGTGGGCCAGCGGCATCAGGCTGCGGTAGTTGCGCAGCGTCGCGATGCGGTACTGATCATCGTCTCGTGCCGGCTCCGGATCGCCCAGCACGGCGGCCGAGTAGACCCACGGAACCGCTCATGTGCCCGGTCTGCTCCAGACCGAGGATTACGCCCGCAGCATCTTCGCGGCGGTCCTCCCGGCGCTCTCGCGCCTCGAAGTCGAACTCCGCGTAGCCCACCGCATGGAACGGCAGCAGGTACTGGACCGGGAACAGCCACCCGGCTTCGTGGGTTACGTACACGAAGCGGCGCTGCGCATGCGTTTCGGCGGTCGTGAGGCAGCACGGAATCAGCTCAACGTGCTGATCACAGCGTCCGAGAAGGAGAACATCACGATCCGCATAGTGCCCTTCGAACGCGGCAGTTTCCCCGGCGCGGGACATGCCCTGCTCTACGCGGAGGGAGCCGTGCCCCAACTCGACACCGCGCAGGTGGATTCGGCCCACGGTCCGGACTTCCTGCACACCGAGCCACATCTCGCCAAGTACCGGGCCCACTTGGAGTGGATGAACAAGGAATGCCTGTCAGCAAGCGCCTCGCCGGATTTCATCCACAACCTCGTCCGAGAGCTATGAGGGGAACACGATGAACAAGATCACCTGGGAAGACCCGTTCTGCGGGGAAGGCAACAACTGCTTCCGTATCGGCACCGACCCCAGCGGCAACGCCTACATCGCCGTCGCGGGCCAGGAGGACACCTACCTCACCGACCCCGCGAAGCCCTCGCCACCCTCATCCGCGACATCAAGGCCGGCAAGGCCGACCACCTGCTCTAGGGATTGCCGGAGGAGAAATACCGAAAGACGAGGCAGGAGACGTCCGGCAGGCGTGGGCCCGGGTGACCGCCCGGCTTGAGCAGCACGCCCCTGGAGTTTTCGCTGCGCTGGGTGGCCCGGGGTGCCCCACTGCTGTCGCCGAAGCCGAAAGGCGTATGGGCCTGGAACTGCCGAGGGATATGCGGCAGTGGCTCCTCGCGAACGACATCGATGCCGGCAGGCAGCCTGATGCCCGGGTAAGTCTGGTGGCGCTGGGGTGCCAGGGAGTCGTCCCCGGCGGCGGGCTCCTTCTCGGCCTCACGGACATCGAGCGGGTCTACCTCCACAAGGTCGCCATGGAGGAAATGGAACCGTCCGAGGACCCCGGCCACCCGTCCTGGCGCCGGGAATGGGTGCCGTTCGCTGCCGAACGCGACGGCTTCTACGGGAGGTTCCTGAGCACTCGCACCGGAAGCGTCGGGTCCTGGAGCGAAGGATCCTTCCCCGCGGAAGGGGCATACCCGTCCCTGTCCGCCTTCTTCCATGATGCGGCGGACCGGCTGGAAGGGGTCGCCTCGGGCGGCACGGGCGTTCACCGGCCGAAGGACGAGGCGGTACGCCGCTGGGCCCGCGCGAACGGCTATCTCGTCAACGACCACGGGCGGATCCCTTCGCCCGTCCGCGAGGCGTACGAGGCATCGCGGTGAGCGCCGGATGCGCTAGCGGGACTGGCGCGGGACGCGGGAACACCTCGCGCCCCGCGCCACGGCAGCCTCAGGTGGTGTCAGCTCTCGTAGTGGTAACGGCACTGCGCGATCAGAACCCCGTCTTCGGTGGCCTTGTAGATCAGCCGGTGCTCGTCGTTGATGCGGCGCGACCAGTAGCCCTGGAACCCGTGCTTGAGCGGTTCCGGTTTGCCGATCCCCTCGTTGCCGTTCCGGGCGATGTCGGTGATGAGCGTATTGATGCGCTTGAGGATCTTCCGGTCCTGAAGCTGCCACCACAGATAGTCCTCCCACGCCCGGGAGGAGAAGGTGATCTTCACGCGCGGCCCTGGTCGTCCGTCGTCAGCTCACGCACCGTACCGCCACCGCTCTCCAGCTCGTCGATGGACGCGAGCAGGCGCCGGGCGTTGGCGGGACTCCGCAACAGATACGCGGTCTCCTTCAGGGACTCGTAGTCCTCAAGGGAGACTATGACGACGGGGTCGTGTCCAGCCCGGGTGATGACAACCTCTTCACGGTCGTCATTGACGGAGTTGAGTACCTCGGCATACCGCGCGCGGGACTCGGAATACGTCATGGTCTTCACAAGCAATCCCTCTCTCACGTACAAGAAACTGTACGTCTGGACCCGCGGCACGGCAAGCGCGGTCACCGGTCGGCGCCACCGAGGGCCCTCAGCCCGATGTTGAGCTCCAGGACGTTGACGTGCGGCTCCCCGATGAAGCCCAGCGTCCGCCCCGTCGTATGGGCGTCCACCAGGGCGCGTACCCGGTCGACGGGAAGGTGGTTGCGTTCCGCGACGCGGTTGATCTGGAGGCGGGCGTACTCCGGGGAGATGTCGGGGTCGAGGCCCGAGCCCGAGGAGGTGACCGCGTCCGGGGGGACGGCGTCGGGGGCGACCGGGTGGCCCGGGGTGGAGTTGTCCCTGATGACGGCGGCCTTGGCGGCCGTCACCCAGGCGATGAGTTCCTTGTTGTCGCCGGAACGGTTCGTCGCGCCCGAGAGCAGCAATTTGTACTGGGTGTTGACGGTGTTCGTGCCCAGGCCCCGGGACGGGCGCGGCTGGAACCACCGCAGGTCGGGGCGGGGCTGTTCCGAGGCGTCGGAGGGGTTCTTCTTCGGCAGGAGGTAGCTCTGGCCGATCAGTTCCGAGCCGACGACCTTGCCGCCGGAGGTGATCTCCGAGCCGTTGGCCCGGTGGGGGAAGAGGCCCTGGGCGACTCCGGTGACGGCCAGCGGGTAGACGACCCCGCAGACCACGGTCAGGACGAGCAGGGCGCGCAGCCCGGCCCCCAGCAGGCGCGCGGTGTTGCGTACGGAGATGTTCATGACGGTCAGCCGATCCCGGGGACGAGGGAGATGAGCAGGTCGATGATCTTGATGCCGATGAAGGGGGCGACGAGGCCGCCGAGGCCGTAGATCCCGAGGTTGCGCCGGAGCATCCGGTCCGCGCTGGTCGGCCGGTACCGTACGCCCCGCAGCGCCAGCGGTACGAGGGCGATGATGATCAGCGCGTTGAAGACGACCGCCGAGAGGATCGCCGACTCGGGGGACGACAGCCGCATGATGTTGAGCTTGTCCAGGCCCGGGTAGACGACCGCGAACATCGCCGGAATGATCGCGAAGTACTTCGCGACGTCATTGGCGATGGAGAACGTCGTCAGCGCGCCCCGCGTGATCAGGAGCTGCTTGCCGATCTCCACGATCTCGATCAGCTTGGTCGGGTTCGAGTCCAGGTCCACCATGTTCCCGGCCTCCTTGGCGGCCGAGGTGCCGGTGTTCATGGCCACGCCGACGTCCGCCTGGGCGAGCGCGGGCGCGTCGTTCGTGCCGTCGCCCGTCATCGCGACGAGCTTGCCGCCCGCCTGTTCCCGCTTGATCAGGGCCATCTTGTCCTCGGGGGTGGCCTCGGCGAGGAAGTCGTCCACGCCCGCCTCGTCCGCGATCGCCTTCGCGGTCAGCGGATTGTCCCCGGTGATCATGACGGTCCTGATGCCCATGCGGCGCAGTTCGTCGAAGCGCTCGCGCATGCCGTCCTTGACGACGTCCTTGAGGTGGATGACGCCCAGCACCCGCGCGCCCGCGCCGTCCTCGACGGCCACGAGCAGCGGCGTGCCGCCCGCCTGGGAGATCGCGTCGGTCAGTTCGCGGGTGTCCCCGGAGACCTGGCCGCCGCGCTCGATGACCCAGGCGGTCACCGAACCGGCCGCGCCCTTGCGTACCTTGCGCGCGGCACCGTCCTCCGTGATGTCGACGCCCGACATCCGGGTCTGCGCCGTGAAGGCGATCCAGGTGGCGCCGGCCAGTTCGCCCTGGTGGCGCTCGCGCAGCCCGTACCGCTCCTTGGCGAGGACGACGACGGAGCGGCCCTCGGGCGTCTCGTCGGCCAGGGAGGAGAGCTGGGCCGCGTCGGCCAGCTCCGCCGGGTCCGTGCCGCGTACGGGGACCAGCTCGGCGGCCTGCCGGTTGCCGAGCGTGATCGTGCCGGTCTTGTCGAGCAGCAGCGTGGACACGTCACCCGCCGCCTCCACCGCCCGCCCCGACATGGCCAGCACATTGCGCTGGACGAGGCGGTCCATCCCGGCGATGCCGATCGCGGAGAGCAGGGCGCCGATGGTCGTCGGGATCAGGCAGACCAGCAGAGCCGTCAGTACGATCATCGACTGCTCGGCGTGGGCGTACGTGGCGAACGGCTGGAGGGTGACCACTGCCAGCAGGAAGACGATCGTGAGGGACGCGAGGAGGATGTTCAGCGCGATCTCGTTGGGGGTCTTCTGCCGGGCCGCGCCTTCGACCAGGGCGATCATCCGGTCGATGAACGTCTCGCCGGGCCTGGTCGTGATCCGGACGACGATCCGGTCGGAGAGCACCTTCGTACCGCCGGTGACGGCCGAGCGGTCGCCGCCCGACTCGCGGATGACGGGGGCCGACTCGCCGGTGATCGCGGACTCGTCCACGGAGGCGACGCCCTCGGTCACATCGCCGTCGCCGGGGATGATGTCGCCCGCCTCGCAGACCACCCGGTCGCCGATGCGCAGTTCCGTGCCGGGGACCCGCTCCTCGCCCGCCTCGGGACCGCTGCCGGTGAGCCGGCGCGCGACCGTGTCCGTCTTGGCCCGGCGCAGTGTGTCGGCCTGCGCCTTGCCACGGCCCTCGGCGACCGCCTCCGCCAGATTGGCGAAGACCACGGTCAGCCAGAGCCACGCGGTGATCGCCCAGCCGAACCAGTCGCCCGGATCCAGGATCGCCAGCGCGGTCGTCAGGACCGAGCCGGCCTCGACCACGAACATCACCGGGGATTTGATCATCACCCGTGGATCGAGCTTCCTGAGCGCGTCCGGGAGGGACCTGAGCAGCTGTCCGGGGTCGAAGAACCCGACGCCGACCCGTCCGGTGGAGAGATCGCTGTGCGGAGCCGAGGCCGGGGTGGAGGTGGGGGTGGTGGGACTGGACATCGTGCCTTCTTGCTTCTCCCTGCGCGTACGAATGGTCATGACGCCAGCCCTTCGGCCAGCGGCCCCAGCGCCAGCGCGGGGAAGTAGGTCAGCCCGGTGACGATCAGGATCGTGCCGGCGAGCACGCCCGTGAACAGCGGTTTGTCCGTACGCAGGGTGCCCGCCGTCGAGGGGATCGGCCGCTGCTCGGCCAGCGATCCCGCCAGCGCGAGGACGAACACCATCGGGACGAAGCGGCCGAGCAGCATCACGATGCCGAGGCTCGTGTTGAACCACTGGGTGTCCGCGTTGAGCCCGGCGAAGGCCGAGCCGTTGTTGTTCCCGGCCGAGGTGTAGGCGTACAGGATCTCGGAGAAGCCGTGCGGCCCCGAGTTGGTCAGCGAGTGGACCGGGGTGGGCAGCGCCATCGCGACGGCCGTGAAGCAGAGCACCAGCGCCGGGGTGACGAGGATGTAGCACGCGGCGAACTTGATCTCGCGGGTGCCGATCTTCTTGCCCAGGTACTCGGGCGTACGTCCGACCATCAGACCGGCGAGGAACACCGCGATGACGGCCATGATCAGGATCCCGTACAGACCGGAACCGACCCCGCCGGGCGCGATCTCGCCGAGCTGCATGCCCAGCAGCGCGATCCCGCCACCGAATCCGGTGAAGGAGGAGAGGAAGGAGTTGACCGCGCCGGTCGAGGTGAGAGTGGTGGCGACCGCCCAGATCGAGGAGCCGCCGACGCCGAACCGGGTCTCCTTGCCCTCCAGCGCGCCGCCCGCGATGTCGAACGCGGGCGCGCCGTGGTGGAACTCGGTCCACATCATCAGTGCGGTGAAGCCGAGCCAGATCACCACCATCGTGGCGAGGATCGCGTACCCCTGCTTGACGGAACCGACCATCCTGCCGAAGGTCCGGGTCATGGCGAACGGGATGAGCAGGATGAGGAAGATCTCGAAGAGGTTGGAGATGCCGTTGGGGTTCTCGAAGGGGTGCGCGGAGTTGGCGTTGAAGTAGCCGCCGCCATTGGTCCCCAGTTCCTTGATGGCCTCCTGGGAGGCGACCGCACCGCCGTTCCACTGCTGGGGTCCGCCGAGGAACTGTCCGACCTCGTGGATGCCGGCGAAGTTCTGGATCGCGCCGCAGGCGACGAGGACGACGGCGCCGATGACGGAGATCGGCAGCAGGATCCGTACGGTGCCCCGCACCAGGTCGGCCCAGAAGTTGCCCAGTTCGCCGGTACGGGAGCGGGCGAAGCCCCGTACGAGCGCCACCGCGACGGCCATGCCGACGGCGGCGGAGAGGAAGTTCTGCACGGCGAGCCCGCCGGTCTGGACGACCGGGCCCATGGACTGCTCGCCGTAGTACGACTGCCAGTTGGTGTTCGAGACGAACGACGCGGCCGTGTTGAACGCCTGGTCCGGGTCGATCGAGGAGAAGCCGAGCGAGCCGGGCAGTCCGCCCTGGACGCGCTGGAGCAGGTAGAGGAAGAGGACGCTCACCGCCGAGAAGGCGAGGACACCGCGCAGATAGGCGGTCCAGCGCATCTCGGTGTCGGGGTTGGCGCCGATGGCCCGGTAGATCCACTTCTCGACCCGCAGATGGCGGCCGGTCCCCCGACCGGCGGAGGGGTCCGGGGAGTAGACGCGGGCCATGTGGTCACCGAGCGGGCGGTACGCCAGCCCCAGCGCCACGATCAGCGCGAGCAACTGGAGCGCACCGGCGAGGACAGGACTCATGGCGGGGCTCAGAACCTCTCCGGGAACAGCAGGGCGAGGACGAGATATCCCAGCAGGGCGACGGCCACGACCAGGCCGACGACGTTCTCGGCGGTCACAGCTTCGTCACCCCCTTGGCGACGAGGGCCACCAGCGCGAAGACCGCGACCGTGGCGACGACGAAGGCCAGATCGGCCATCGTGGGCTCCTGAATGAGGTTCGGTACGGGTGAGGTACGAGGGGAACGGACGTCCTGAGGAAACCTCCTTGTTCGGGGCTTCTGTCATCCGTTGACGGTGTCCATACGGCGCCGGCCACCGGCTTGACGGCTCTCTTACGCGCTGCGCGGATCGCCGGTTGGCGCGGGCACGGCCTGGATACGATGGAGGGCGGCTCCACGCAATACGGCTCCACGTATTGACGGTATTGATGCCCCCGAATTGAGCGAGGAAAGGAATCCTTGGATATGACGACCGAGACGTTCGAGTTTCAGGTGGAAGCACGCCAGCTCCTCCAGATGATGATCCATTCGATCTACTCGAACAAGGATGTTTTCCTTCGCGAGCTGGTCTCCAACGCCTCCGACGCGCTGGACAAATTGCGGCTGGAAGCCCTCCGTAACGAACTCCAAGAAGACGTGTCCGACCTTCATATCGACATCGAGGTCGACAAGGAACAGCGCACGCTGACTGTACGTGACAACGGCATCGGAATGTCGCATGACGACGTCGTGGAGCTCATCGGAACCATCGCGAATTCCGGCACGGCGAAGTTCCTCAAGGAGCTGAAGGAAGCGAAGGAGGCGCAGGACGCGGCGGCCTCCGAGGAACTCATCGGCCAGTTCGGCGTCGGCTTCTACTCCAGCTTCATGGTGGCCGACGAGGTCACCCTGCTGACCCGGCGCGCGGGCGAGAGCAAGGGGACGCGCTGGCAGTCCACGGGTGAGGGCACGTACACGGTCGACACGGTCGACGAGGCGCCGCGCGGCACGGCGGTCACGCTGCGGCTGAAGCCGGAGGACTCCGAGGACCAGCTCTTCGACTACACCTCCGCGTGGAAGATCAAGGAGATCGTCAAGCGCTACTCGGACTTCATCACCTGGCCGATCCGCATGGCCGCCGAGGCGAAGCCGGCCACCGCCGACGCGGCTGACACGACCGGCTCCGAGGGCGCCGACGCCGCAGACGCCGCTGACGCCACTGACAGCGCTGCCGCCTCCGACGCGACGCCCGAACCCGAGACGATCAACTCGATGAAGGCGCTGTGGGCCCGCTCCAGGACCGAGGTGACCGACGAGGAGTACAGCGAGCTGTACAAGCACGTCAGCCACGACTGGACCGACCCGCTCGAAACCATCCGCATGCAGGCGGAAGGCACCTTCGAATACCAGGCGCTGCTCTTCCTCCCGTCGCACGCACCACAGGACCTGTTCACCCAGGGGAGCAAGCGCGGAGTCCAGCTCTATGTGAAGCGCGTCTTCATCATGGACAACTGTGAAGCGCTGATGCCCGATTATCTGCGTTTCGTCAAGGGCGTGGTCGACGCGCAGGACCTCTCGCTCAATGTGTCGCGCGAGATCCTCCAGCAGGACCGGCAGATCCAATTGATGCACCGGCGCCTGGTCAAGAAGGTGCTGTCGACGGTGAAGGAGATGATGGCCGACCGTCCGGAGTCCTACGCGACGTTCTGGAAGGAATTCGGCCGGGTCCTCAAGGAAGGGCTGCTCAGCGACTTCGAGAACCGCGACGCCATTCTCGGCGTCTCGTCGTTCGCCTCGACCCACGATGACGACGGGGTGACCACCCTCAAGCAGTACGTGGAGCGCATGAAGGAGGGGCAGCAGCACATCTTCTACATGACGGGCGAGTCCCGTACGGCGATCGAGAACTCGCCGCACATGGAGGCGCTGCGCGCCAAGGGGTTCGAAGTGCTGCTCCTCACCGACCCCGTCGACGAGGTGTGGGTCCAGTCCGTCCCCGAGTTCGACGGCAAGCCGCTGCAGTCGATCGCCAAGGGCGAGGTCGACCTCGACACCGAGGAGGAGAAGAAGGAGGTCGAGGCCGAGCGCGAGAAGCGGCAGCAGGACTTCGCCGCGCTGCTGACCTGGATGTCCTCGCAGCTGAGCGAGCAGGTGAAGGAGGTACGGCTCTCCTCGCGGCTCACGGTGTCGCCCGCCTGCATCGTCGGGGACACCTTCGACGTGACCCCGGCGCTGGAGAACATGTACCGCGCCATGGGCCAGGACGTGCCGCGCATCAAGCGGATCCTCGAACTCAACCCGACGCACCCGCTGGTCGCCGGCCTGCGCAAGTCCCACGCCGATTCGCCCTCGGATTCCGGTCTCGCCGAGGCGGCCGAACTGGTCTACGGGATGGCGCTCCTCGCGGACGGCGGCGAACTCGCCGATCCGTCACGCTTCATCAAGCTGATGGCGGACCGGCTGGAGCGGACCCTGTAGCTCCCGGCGGCAGGATGCGGAACACTTCGGAGGGCGGCCACCGGCACCGGCGGCCGCCCTCCGGCATACGCGCGCTTCGGCGTGCGTGCCGTCCGGTGTACGTACGCTCCTCCGCGTGCTCCGGAGCGCACCCCGTGCCCCATGGTTCAAAGATTGCGCAACCTTTAAAGTGTTGGCATGAATGATCGCGGCAGTACGGAATGGGAGATCGCGGTCCTCGACGGAGGACCCGCGAACGGGGTACGGATGCGGGTCGCCGACCGGCCGTCCGTGGTGCAGGTGACGTACCCCTGCGAACTCGACGGCCCCTCGGGCGGCGCACAGGTGGACGCGCTCTTCGTCTACCGGCGCGATCCGCGCGTACAGGGCGAGCCCCTGCGGTACGGCTTCGACCTGGCCAGCCCCTGAAGACCTGACGGGACCGGCCGGCCGGTCCCGTCAGCGGCCCGAAGAGGCAGGGGAGGAAGGGGAGACAGAGGAAGAAGGGGAGGGAGAGGGGGAGGAAGAGGGGGACGGAGAGGAGGGAGTGGAAGGCGTGACGGGCGAGGCGACAGCACCGTCCACTCCCGTGCCGCCCTCCTCCTTCATCGCCTTGGTCTCGCTCTTGAGGATGCGCAGGGACTTGCCCACGGCCCGCGCGGTGTCCGGCAGCTTCTTCGAACCGAACACGACGATGATCACGATGGCCACGATGAGCAGGTGCCAAGGCTCCAAACCGTTACGCAACATTCCGCCCCGCCTTCCTCTCGTCCGATCCCGTACCGGCCGGCCCCGCGTCACCCACGCACCCGCGGCCCGCACCTCTCACTAAAGTTGCTACATTGCGCAACTGTACAACCAAGAGGCCGGCCAGAGGATGATGAGGGCGCGCATATGGCAGGCAGCAGTCGGCACACGGCATCCCCGGGCGGCAGCCGCCGCGCCGCCCCCACCCGCTCCCGGCGGCGCAAGCAGGGCGGAAGACTGCGCACCTCGTTCGTCATAGCCCTGTCCCTGCTGGTGCTCGCCTCCGCCGGAGTCGGCTGGGTCTATCTCAAACTCAGCGGGAACATCAGGACCTTCAGCGCGGGCGGCCTCTCCGACAACCGGCCCGCGTCCACCTCCAAGGGCCAGAACGTCCTGGTCATCGGCTCGGACGCGCGCACGGAGGGGAACCGCTCGCTGGGCGGTGGCGACAAGGACGACATCGGCCGCTCCGACACCGCGTTCCTGCTGCACATCTACGCCGACCAGAAGCACGCGGTCGCCGTCTCCGTACCGCGCGACACGCTCCTCGACATCCCGCCCTGCCAACTGCCCGACGGCACCTGGACGAAGACTCAGGTCAACACCATGTTCAACGCGGCCTTCTCCGTGGGGCAGAGCGCCAAGGGCAACCCCGCCTGCACCCAGAACACCGTCGAGCACCTCACCGGGCTGCGTGTCGATCACACCGTCGTCGTCGACTTCAAGGGTTTCGCGAAGCTGACCGAGGTCGTCGGCGGGGTCCAGGTGTGTCTGCCGCAGGACATCTACCAGCAGGATCTCAGCCCCGGCCGCACCACCCGCGGCAAGCGCCTCTTCACCCAGGGCGCCCAGACCGTCTCCGGTCAGCAGGCGCTGGACTACGTACGGATCCGGCACGGCATAGGCGACGGCTCCGACATCGGCCGCATCAAGCGCCAACAGGCCTTCGTCGCCGCCCTGCTCAAGAAGGTGAAGAGCGACGGCCTCACCCCCACCAAGCTGCTGCCGCTCGCGAACGCCGCGACGCGGTCCATGACCGTCGACCCGGGCCTCGGCTCGGCCGACAAACTGATCAGCTTCATGATGTCGCTCAAGGACATCGACCTGCACAACACCAAGTTCGTCACCATCCCCTGGCGGTACGAGGGCGCGCGCGTCGCGATCGTCGAGCCGGACGCCTCCGAACTGTGGGCGGCGCTCAAGGCCGACCGTACGGTCGACGGCAAGGACGCCAGCGGCAAGAACGCCGATGGCACGAAAGACGGCGGGACCAAGGAGGTCACCGCCTCCCCCTCGGTCTCCCCCTCGGCCTCCCCCTCGCCGAGCGCCACCGGCGAGGTCTCCGGCGGCGGCATCAGCGTCGCCGTCTACAACGGCACCACGGTCACCGGGCTGGCCGCGCGGGCCTCCCGTGCGCTGACGGAGCACGACTTCACCGTCACCGGCACCGCGACCGCGAGCAGCCAGGACCGCACCACCACGGTGATCGAGTACGGCACCGGCCTGGAGGACCGGGCCAGGACCGTCGCTCGGCTCTTCCCGGGGGCGGCGGTCACGCCCGTGTCCACCACCTCGGGCATCGATGTCGTCCTCGGCACGTCGTACGCGGACGCCCCGGCCGACGGGACCGGCGGCACCGGGGGAACCGGCGGAACCGGTGACGGAACCGGAACCTCCGCGTCCGATCCGGGCTCCGACCCGGCCTCGGGCCCCGGCGTCGGCTCCGTACCGTCCGCCGTGGCCGACGACGCCCGTTCCGCCGACGACGACCCCTGCTCGAACCTCTCCTACGGCTGACCGGGACGACCCTCATGACGCCGCTCATGGCGTCCCCTCGCCACCGCCAGCCCCACCGCGTACAGCGCGAGGACCGCGGCGAGCAGGAGGTAGTACGGCGCGGGCAGCGGCAACATCCCGAGGGCCGGGCCGAGCGGCGAGAGCGGCAGCAGCAGCCCGGTCGCGGCGAGCCCGGCGGCGGCCCAGCGGACGGGACTCGGCGCGCCCCGGCCCCCTCCTCCCCCGCTCCGGGCGCTCGCCCGCAGCAGAAGCATCACCAGCGCCTGGGTGAGCAGGTTCTCCGTGAACCACCCCGAGTGGAAGGCCGCCTGACCGCTCTCGTCCACCGCCGTGCGCAGGGCGAGCGCGAGCACCGCGAACGTCGCCAGGTCGGCGGTGGCGTTGATCAGCCCGAAGCCGGTGATGAACCGGAGGAACGCGCGGGACCGCAGCTCCGTCGGCCTGCGCAGCGCCCCGGGCCCCGGCCGGTCGTACGCGAAGGCGAGCTGCGCCGCGTCGAAGCAGAGGTTCTGCACGAGGACCTGCGCCGGGAGCATCGGCAGAAAGGGCAGCAGCAGGCCCGCGACGAGCATCGCGATGACGTTGCCGAGGTTCGAGGAGAGCGTGATCCGCAGATACGTCGCGATGTTGCCGCTGGAGTGGCGCCCGGCGCTGATCGCGTGGTCGATCGCGGTGAGGTCCTTCTTCGCCAGGACGACATCGCTGCACTCGCGCACGACATCGACGGCGTCGCGCGGGCATATCCCCACGTCGGCGGCGTGCAGGGCGGGCAGGTCGTTGACGCCGTCACCGAGGAAGCCGGTGGTGTGGCCGCCGGCGCGCACGGCGGCGACGATACGGGCCTTGTGCTCGGGCGTGCAGCGCGCGAAGACGGTGGTGCGCCGGGCGACTTCAACGAGTTCGGCGTCGGTGAGGGCGTCGACGCGGTCGGCGGTGACCACCTCGCCGGACGTCCCCAGCGGGACCCCGAGGTCCTGACAGGCGCGCGCCGCCGTTCCCGGGTGGTCGCCGGTGAGGATCTTGACCGTGACGCCGCGGGCCGCGAAGACCTCCAGCGCGTCGGCGGCCGTCGGGGCGAGCGCGTCGCGGAGCGCCACGAACCCGCGGAAGTCGAGACCGCGTTCGTCGGCCGGGGTGTAGTCACGGCGCCGGGCCGGCCGCTCGGCGGTGGCGACCGCCAGCAGCCGCAGCCCGCGGTCCGCCTCACGGGCGGCGAGGGCGGTGAGGCGCCCGCGCTCGTCGTCGTCGAGCACACACCGCTGGAGTACGTCGGCGACGGCACCCTTGACGACGAGGGTGTGGCTGCCCAGGCGCCCGGGGCGCCGTACGACCGCGGTGGAGAGCCGGCGTACGGGATCGAACGGCAGGGCCGCGACCCCCTCGTACCCCGCGGGACCGCCCTCGCCGTACGTCGCGGAACCGCCGTCGCCGCCCTCCTCCGCCGTCGTCTCCGCGGCGTCCAGGATCGCCTCGTCGAGCGCGTCGGGGGCGGGCAGATCGGCCAGTTGCAGCGTCCACCAGGCGTTGACGGCTGCCCAGTGCAGTACCTCCGGGTCGGGGTCGCCCCGGGGGTCCGTCGCCCGGTGGAGGACCGGGCGGTCCTGGGTGAGGGTGCCCGTCTTGTCGAGGAACAGGACGTCGACGGCGCCCAGGTCGTGCAGCGCGGGCAGCCGTTTGACGATGACGCTGTGGTCGCGCGCGAGGAGCGACGCGCCCCGGGCGAGCGCCGTGGTGACGATGACCGGCAACATCTCCGGTGTCAGCCCGACCGCCACCGCCACGGCGAACGGCAGCGTCTCCAGACCCCGGCCGCGCAGCGCGGCGTTGGCCATCAGGACCAGTGGCGGGGTCAGCAGCATGAACCGGATCAGCACCCAGGAGATCCCGTGCACCGAGCGGTCGAAGGCGCTGGCGGGGCGCCGTCCCGGGCGGCTGCGCGCCGCGCCCCACCGGGTACGGCCACCGGTCGCGACGACGACGGCCGTACCGCTCCCGGAGGCCACGCTGCTGCCCTGGAAGCAGAGTTGCGGCTCCCCGAACACCCCCAGGTGCCCCCCGAGCCCGCCCAGGCGCCCCCCGAACGCCCCGAGGTGACCGCCCGCGCCACCGGGCCCCGCGCCGGGCGCGTCCACGGCGTACTTGGCGACCGGGGCCGACTCCCCCGTCAGCGGCGCCTGATGGACGGTCAGACCGCTGGCCCGCAGCAGCCGTACGTCGGCGGGCACCAGGTCGCCGGGGCCGAGGCGGATCACATCGCCGGGCACGAGCTGGTCGACCGGGATCTCCCGGGGCACCGGCCGCGGGCCGTCCGTGCCGGTCGCGCCGTCCGTGCCGGTCGCGCCGGTCGCGCCGGTCGCGCCGATGGCGTGGTCGGTGCGCCGCAGTACGGTGGCCGTGGTGGCCACCAGGTCCCGCAGCGCGGCCATGGAGCGGTCGGCGCGGTGCTCGCCGGAGGAGCGCAGCAGACAGCTCACGGCGACGAGCGAGAGGATCACGAGGGCGGTGCCCCAGGCGGCGACCGTCGCGGAGACCAGACCGAGGCAGAGCAGCACGGCCGTGAACGGGTCCCGCAGGCTCCGCACGAAGAGGCGCGGCCAGGAGGGCGTGCGCCACTCGGGCACGGCGTTCTCGCCGTACCGGATCAGCCGCTCCTCGGCCTCGGCCTCGGTCAGTCCACGCGGTCCGCTGCCGAGCCCCCGCAGCACCTGGAGGGAGGTGGGCGGGCCCGCCGGGTCCCGGTGATCGGCCGGGTCCGTGACCGCCGGGGCGCCCCAGGCCGCGGGCCCCGGCACCACGGACTCGGACACGGCGGTCTCAGGCGCCGACGTCGCTGATGCGCCGCGGCCCCGGCGCGAGCGCCGCGCGGTCGGTGAGCTGCCCGACCATCAGCCGTACGACGGTGACGACATCGGGGTCGTCGACGAAGTAGACCTGCCGCCGGCCCTCCCTGCGCGACCGTACGAGACCGGCGAGCTTCAGCTTGGTGAGGTGCTGGCTGACGGCGGGCAGCGCGCCGCCGACCCGCTCGGCGAGCCCGGTGACGTCGCTCTCGCCCTGCGCCAGCACCCATACGATGTGCAGCCGTGCCGACGAGGCCAGCAGCCCGAACGCGGCGGCGGCGTCCGCCAGCACCTCGGCGGAAGGATCCCCGAAGCCGCCGACACCTGCCGTCACGATCGCTCTCCTGTCCCACGCGAGCCGTCCGCCCGCGTCTCCGTCGCGTGCCCGGTCCGCGTCTTCGTCCCGTGCTCGTCGCGTGCCCGATCCCCCCTCGTCCGAGCCCAACGGCTCAGTCTAGGGGCTCCCTCCGGGGAGAGGTCTCAGGCGGAACGGGGCCGCCGCGCACGGGAGCATGCCGGGCAGGGGGCTCACCCGGCCGCCGGGCCGGGGGCCCTTCCGGGGCTCTTGACGGGTACTTAACGCCTTTTGACGGGCTCTTGACGGCTCCCGCGAGGGGCGGAGGCCGCTTCAGAGGCGCTTCGAGGGCTCCTCGGGGTGCTTCGGAGGTTCGTTCGGCTCGACGATGGTGCCGGTCACGATACGGCGACCGCCCTGCGAGCCGTCCTGACCGTCGTTCCGGGGCCCGCCCGGGGACTCGCCCTGGTGCGTGGCGCCCGCGGCACCGGCGGTGTCAGCTTCCTTTCCCTCCTCCTTGAGCGCTTTCGTCTCGCTCTTGAGGATGCGGGCGGCCTTGCCCGCGGAGCGTGCCAGCTCGGGGAGTTTCTTCACCCCGACCACCACGGCGATGATGATGAGGATCACGGCCAGTTCGCTCAAGCCGAACATCAGGTCTGCTCTCTCCCGGGAACGTCCGCGGCCGTTCTGCCGCCGTGTCGCCGCAACATCTACAGCGCTGTAGAAGTATTCCGTATCAACCGCACAGGCAACAAGGCCAGGATCACCCTCGCACGGACACGTGTGAAGACGTGAGCACGGGTGTCTGTGCGGGTGGTCACAGAGAAGGCACTCCGAGCGCCCGCTTGGTGGAGCGGTACCGCGTCAGGAACACCCGGCGCAGCCAGCGCACCGACGCCGGGAAATTCCCCAGCAGCGCCGTGTGCCCCGGGACCCGGTCGGGGTCCTCCAGCAGGCCGAACACGAGATGCGGCCCCGTGCGCGGGGCTCCGTGGACGATCGCGCTCCGCAGCCGGGCGACATCGCGGTCCGGCACCCGGGGGAACAGGTCGAGCAGCAACGGCTCCTCCTCGTCGAGGTTCCGGTTCAGGATCGACTGGATCCGGATGGCGGAGGGCAGCCCCGTCATCGCCGCCTCGCCCACGACCACCAGGACCTCGCCGCTCCCACCGGTCACCTCACGGGCCGATATGGTGTCGACCGCGCGGGCCAGGGTGTGCAGTTCGGCTTCGAGCGCCTCGCGCTGGGCGACCTTGCCCGTCAGCTCCGCGACGGGCCCGGGGAAGAGTCCGCGCAGCACCGGCCAGAGCAGCTCGACCTCGCTCGCGCGCTGGCCGCGGACGAACTCCAGCAGCCACCGGGAGGTGCCGACCAGCGTCCGCACATCGACGGGCCGGCCGTCCGCGAGCGCCGAGAACGACGCGGTGACCAGGGCGGCGCCCCGGCGCATGAGGGTGTGCTCGGCGAGGAGTTCGTCATGGATGCGCGAGCGCTCGGCTCGGAGCGCTGGTGAAACAGCCATCGCCTGTCTGTCCCCCTTCGATCGATCTGCCTTCGATCCGCGGGCGCCCGGTGTCACACCGTTCCGCGGAACACTCCGGTCCGCGCGCATGCCCGCTGAGGCGCTCCGGGACGAGAGCACCTCTCCACGAAGAGATTCCCGTCACACATGCCCCTCACACCTCATGCGACACCTCATACGCGCCCCATACGCGCCTCATACGCCCCGCCGCTCCTCCTCATCCGGAATCCGGGAGTTGTCGAGTTGTCCACAGGTCGGTTTTCCACAGGCTGAGGGGGATCTCGACGGGATGTCAGCGGGCGAGCGCAGAATGGGGTCATGACTGAGATCAACGGCTCGCAGCCGGACTCGACGCTGGACTCCATGCCGGAGTGGGAGAAGCGCTTCCGGGCGCCCCGGGTCTCCCTGCCCGACTGGGCGGAGGACGCGCCGGAGCGGGCGCTGTTCGTGTCGAACGCGACGGGGACGTACGAGTTGTACGCGTGGGACCGCGCGACCGGCGCGCAGCGCCAGGTGACGGACCGGCCGAACGGGACGACGGACGGGGTGCTCTCGCTCGACGGCGAGTGGATCTGGTGGTTCTCGGACACGGACGGGGACGAGTTCGGGGTCTGGATGCGCCAGCCGTTCTCCGGCACGCGGGAGGCCGGGGCGGCGGCCGGCGCGGAGCCGGCGGCGGGGCCCGACGAGCCCGCGACGCCGGGGCTCGGTCCCTCCTACCCCGCCGGTCTGGCGCTGGGGCGGGACGGGACGGCGGTCGTGGGGCGCTCGACCGACGAGGACGGCTCGACACTCCATGTCGTACGGCCGGGCGAGGCGCCGGTGGAGATCTACCGTCACCGGGAGTCGGCCGGGGTCGCCGATCTGTCGCACGACGGGACGCTGCTCGCGATCGAGCACACCGAGCACGGGGACGCGATGCACTCGGCGGTGCGGGTGCTGCGGCTGGACGGCTCGGTGGTGGCCGAGCTGGACGACACCGAGGGAGGCACGCGCGAGCTGGGCCTCGACGTGCTGGGCTTCGCCCCGGTGGCCGGGGACAGCCGGCTGCTCGTCGGCCATCAGCGGCGGGGCCGCTGGGAGCCGATCGTCTGGGATCCGCTGACGGGCGAGGAGACGGATCTCGCGATCGAGCTGCCGGGCGACGTGCACGCCGAGTGGTATCCGGACGGCTCGGGGCTGCTCGTCGCGCACAGCTTCGAGGCCCGGGACGAGCTGTGGCGTTATGACTTCGTCAAAAGTGCGCTGATCCAGGTGGAGACGCCGGCCGGGACGGTCTCGGGGGCGACGGCGCGGCCCGACGGCAGTGTGGAGTATCTGTGGTCGTCGGCCGCCACACCGCCGGAGGTGCGGTCCACGGCGGGCGGGGTGGTCCTGGACCCGCCGGGCAGAGCGGCGCCCGCCTCGGTGCCGGTGGAGGACGTGTGGGCGGAGGGCCCCGGCGGCCGGGTCCACGCGCTGGTGCAGCGCCCGGCGGGCGAGGGCCCCTTCCCGACGGTCTTCGAGATCCACGGCGGCCCGACCTGGCACGACAGCGACGCGTTCGCCGCGGGCCCGGCCGCCTGGGTCGACCACGGCTTCGCGGTGGTCCGGGTCAACTACCGCGGGTCGACGGGGTACGGGCGGGAGTGGACGGACGCGCTCAAGCACCGGGTCGGGCTGATCGAGCTGGAGGACATCGCGGCGGTGCGCGCGTGGGCGGTGGACTCCGGGCTGGCCGACCCGGCGCGGCTGGTCCTCGCGGGCGGCTCGTGGGGCGGCTATCTGACCCTGCTCGGCCTCGGCACCCAGCCGGACGCCTGGGCGGTGGGGCTCGCCGCCGTACCGGTCGCGGATTACGTGACGGCGTATCACGACGAGATGGAGGCCCTGAAGGCGATGGACCGCACCCTGCTGGGCGGTACGCCGGAGGAGGTCCCGGAGCGCTTCGAGGCATCGTCCCCGCTGACGTACGTCGACGCGGTGCGGGCCCCGGTCTACATCTCGGCGGGGGTGAACGACCCGCGCTGCCCGATCCGTCAGGTGGAGAACTACGTGGACCGGCTGGCGGCGCGCGACGCGGTCCATGAGGTGTACCGGTACGACGCGGGGCACGGGTCGCTGGTGGTGGAGGAGCGGATCAAGCAGGTGCGGCTGGAACTGGACTTCGCGAGGAGGCACCTGGGCATGGCGTAGCCGACTGCCCGGATCGGGGGTAAAGCGGGCCCCGGGAGCCGTGGGCGCGGCGGCGTTCCGTACCGTGGAGGGGTGTACCGGTTCCTGGTGACTCCGCGGTGGTGGGGGATCAACGTCTTCGTCGTCCTGGCGATCCCCTTTTGTATCTTCATGGGAATGTGGCAGCTCGGGCGCTTCGAGGACCGGGTGGACACGCACCGGGCGGCCGAGGAGAAGCCCGATCCCGGGAAGCGCCCCGCGGTGGCGGTGGCGTCGCTGCTGCCGGTCGACCAGGAGACCTCGGGGCGCCATGTCACGGCGACGGGGCGGTACGCGGATCAGTTCGTGGTGCCGGACCGGGAGCTGGACGGCAGGACCGGTTCGTATGTCCTGACCATGCTCCGTACCGACGACGGCCAGGCGCTGCCCGTCGTCCGCGGCTGGCTCGCCGGCGGTGAGAAGCCCCCCGCGCCGCCGGCCGGCGAGGTCACGGTGACCGGGTCGCTCCAGGCCTCCGAGGCGGTCGGCTCCGACGGGGTGCGGGCGGGCGGCGGGCTGCCGCAGGGACAGCTCGGCATGATCAGCGCGGCCTCGCTGGTCAACCTCGTGCCGTACGGGGTGTACGACGCGTGGGTCACCGTGGGCCAGGCGTCGGACGGGCTGCTGCCCGTGCCCGCCGCCGCGCCGCAGAACACCGGGCTCGATCTGAAGGCGTTCCAGAACCTGGGGTACACCGGCGAGTGGTTCGTGTTCGCCGGGTTCGTGGTCTTCATGTGGTTCCGGCTGGCCCGGCGTGAGGTGGAGACCGCCAAGGACGAGGCGCTGGGCCTGGGCACCGCGGCCTGACCGTCCGGCCTGACCGCTTGGCCGGCTGCTGGCCTGACCACCGGGCCTGACCGCCGCCACCGCGCGATCAGGTGGTGCAACGCCCTACGAGCCGCTGAGCACGCCCGTCCAGTAGACGGTTCCCGCGCAGGCGTTGGGGATCGTGGCCTGTACGTTCGGGGCGCCCGCCGGTGCGGTGTAGGAGACGGAGACGCTGCCGTCCTCGGTGGTGCCGTCGGTGAGGAGCTGGGATTCCGTGCCGGTTCCGCCGTTGTCCGTGCCGGTCTCTCCGGTGCCGGTCGTGGCGCCGGTGGTCGCGCCCGCCGAGGTGTCACCGGTCGGTGAGGGATCGGGTGAGGGGTTCACCGTCGGGCAGGTCTCCGAGGGCACCCAGGCGAACTTCACCAGGTACGCGCCGCTCGGCGGCAGGGTCAGCGTCGGCAGCTCCTGGGAGGGGTCCGGCAGCCCGGTCGCCGCGTCGCCCGCGAAGTGCACCGACTGGCTGACCTTGGCGGAGTCGGCCGCGCCGACGGTCCCGAGGCCGATCGTGCCGCGGCCGGTGACCGTACACGGCGAGAACGAGACGTTGGCGACGCGGAACGTGCCGTACACCTTGCCCGTGGCGTCGGCCGTGCCCACCTCGGCGCTGGCCCCGCCGAGCTGGCCGGCGCTGCAGACCTGCGAGGAGGTGACCTCACCGGAGCCACCGGTGTTCTCGGCCGCACCGCCCTTGCCGCCGTCGGCCGTGCCGGTCGCCTCCGCGTCCGGCCGCTCCTTCTTGTCGGGCTCGTCCTCGTCGGCGGACACCTTGTCCGAGGGACCGTCCGGGTTCTGCTTCTTGTCCTTGTCGGTCTTGTCGGCGTCCGCGCCGCTCCGCGACTCCTCGCCATGGCCGGCGGAGATGGCCTGGTCGTCCGCGACCGTGCTGGTGTTCGTGACGTGCACGAAGGCGGGCACCGCCGTGCCGAGGAGCAGCGCGGCGGCGGCCATGCCCACGACGGCCTGCCGCTTCCTGGCCCGCCGGACGGGAACCGCCTTGCGCAGGTGGTCCAGCGCGCCGTCGGACGGCCGCAGGTCCGCCACGGCCCCGTGCATGAGCCGGCGCAGCGCCAACTCGTCGCCGTCCAGGGCCCCGGCGGGGTCGCCGCTCAGATCCCCGCTCGGATCCGCACCCGGATCCGCGTGCAGATCCGCGTGCAGTTTCGTCGTCAGGTCGCCGTCGGGGCGCCGGTTCGCGGCGTCACGCAGGTCACGGGCATCCCGTAGATCACGGACACCGCTCGCCTCACGCAACTCACGCGCGTCGCCCGCGTCCCGTGCATCCCGGGCGTCACCCGTGGCGCGGCCCGCATCGTCGGGCTCCTCGGCCTCGTCGGCCTTCTCGGCCGTCCCGGCCTCCTCGGCCGCGCCCGCCGCGCCGGCCTTCGCCTGCTCCGCGGCGGCCTCGGCGCCCTCTCCGTCAGCGCGGCCGCTCAGCTCGTTCTCCGGCCCGTTGCTCACAGTTCCGTTTCCAGTCAGGTCGTTCAACGGCACGTCGGGGGTTCCCCGCCCATCCTTCTCCCGCCCCCGTACACGCTCCTGTCCATGGTCCGGTTCGCCCGCCGGTCCGTGCTCACGCCCGGCGGCGCTCCGGTCCTTGCGCCACGCGCTCATCCCGACGCCTCCATCGCGACGCGCAGCGCCGCGATCCCGCGCGAGCCGTACGCCTTGACCGAGCCCAGCGATATCCCGAGCGTCTCGGCGACCTGCGCCTCGGTCATATCGGCGAAGTAGCGCAGGGAGAGCACCTCACGCTGCCTGCGCTGCAGTCCGCGCATCGCCTTGATCAGCGCGTCCCGCTCCAGCAGGTCGTACGCCCCCTCCTCCGCGCTCGCCATGTCGGGCATCGGCTTCGAGAGCAGCTTCAGCCCGAGTATGCGGCGGCGCAGCGCGGAGCGGGAGAGGTTCACCACGGTCTGGCGCAGGTACGCCAGCGTCTTCTCCGGCTCCCGCACCCGGTTGCGCGCGGAGTGGACCCGGATGAAGGCCTCCTGGACGACGTCCTCGCAGGAGGCCGTGTCGTCGAGCAGCAGGGCGGCGAGACCGAGCAGCGACCGGTAGTGGGCGCGGTAGGTCTCGGTGAGATGGTCGACGGTGGTACCCGCCGCCATCGCCTCCTCAGCGCCCTCGCGCTGGGAGGGGATACGGGTGGGCCGGGCGGCCGGCATGGGGGCGATCACCGGCATGCCGCCGGGCGTGCGGGTCCGCCGGTGCGGACGCACTGCCGTGCCGCGCACCGGGACAACCGCCGTGATGTCGAGAACCTCTGCTGCCACGCCTGTTGGACACGCTTCCCCCCGTCAGGGTTGTACGCGCACGCCGCCCCATTTGACGCTGCACTGAATACCCTCATGCGTACCCGATCTCCCCCTATGCCCCGATTCCGCAGCACCTCATGGGGGCGACCACAGAGACGCTTCCCAGCCATCCGGCGGTTGCAGTGTTCGCGCGACGTTCGCGCGGAGACTCACGGAGAGGTGGGATGAGTATCGTCGGACATGACAACGCCCCAGTTCAAGAGGCATAGCCGGTCAGCCTGCCCATGGGGCGTTCACAGATCCTACAAAGGTTTGACGCGTCTCGGCCCACTGATTTGCGCCGACTACGACCGATCAGCCACCACTGCCGCCGCTACCGCCCCATGGGTCCGGCCGGCCCGCCGCTACCGCTTCCCCGCCCGGCCGGCCGCCGCTACCGCTTCTTCAGCTCGGCGGCGACGGTCTCGGCGATCTGGGCGGTGTTCAGCGCCGCGCCCTTGCGCAGGTTGTCGCCGCAGACGAACAGCTCCAGTGCCCTGGGGTCGTCGAGCGAGCGCCGTACGCGCCCCACCCAGGTCGGGTCCGTCCCCACGACATCGGCGGGGGTGGGGAAATCACCCGTCCCCGGGTTGTCGAAGAGCACCACGCCGGGCGAGGTCGCGAGGATCTCGTGCGCCCGGCCGACCGTGACCTCCTGCTCGAAGCGCGCGTGTACGGAGAGGGAGTGCCCGGTGATGACGGGGACGCGGACGCAGGTCGCCGCGACCCGCAGCGCGGGCAGGTTCAGGATCTTCCGGGTCTCGTCCCGGATCGCCGCCTCCTCCGAGGACCAGCCGTCGCCCGCCGGGTCCGGGGAGCCGGCCCACGGCACGACGTTGAGGGCCAGCGGCGCGGGAAATGGACCGGTGGCATCGCCGACGGCGCGCCGTACGTCACCGGGGTGGGTGCCCAGTTCCGTACCGGCGACCAGGGAGAGCTGGTCGCGCAGGGCGTCGACACCGCTCCGCCCCTCGGCGCTGACCGCCTGGTACGAGGAGACGACCAGCTCCCGCAGGCCGAACTCGGCGTGCAGCGCGCCCACCGCGACGATCATCGTGAGCGTGGCGCAGCCGGGCCCCGCGATGATGGAGCGCGGCCGGGTCCGGACGGCGCCCGGGTTCACCTCAGGAACGACCAGCGGTACGTCGGAGTCCATCCGGAAGGCGGCCGACCGGTCCACCACGACGGCGCCCTTGGCGGCGGCGACGGGTGCCCACTTCGCGGACACGTCGTCAGGGACGAGGAACACCGCGACGTCGACGCCGTCCAGGGCCTCCTCGGAGAGCGGGACGACCTCGACGGCGCGGCCCCGTACGGACAGCTCGCGGCCGCCCGTACGGGGTGAGGCGAGCAGCCGGATGTCGCCCCAGACGTCGGCGTGCTGCGACAGGATCTGGAGCATGACGGCGCCGACGGCCCCGGTCGCTCCCACGACCGCGAGCGTCGGCCGCCCGTTCATCGCCCGGTGCCGCCGTAGACCACGGCCTCGTCGGAGTCGCTGTCGAGGCCGAAGGCGGTGTGCACGGCGCGTACGGCGTCCACGACCGACTCCTCCCGCATGACGACCGAGATCCGGATCTCGGATGTCGAGATCAGCTCGATGTTGACCCCCACATTGGAGAGCGCTTCGAAGAACCCGGCGGTGACGCCCGGGTTGGTCTTCATCCCGGCGCCGACGAGCGAGACCTTGCCGATCTGGTCGTCGTAGCGCAGCGAGTCGAAGCCGATCTTCTCCTTCGTCTTCTCCAGCGCGTCGATGGCCTTGCGGCCCTCGGTCTTCGGCAGCGTGAACGAGATGTCGGTCAGCCCGGTCGACGCGGCGGAGACGTTCTGCACCACCATGTCGAGGTTGATCTCGTTGTCCGCGATGACGCGGAAGATCGTCGCCGCCTCGCCGGGCCTGTCGGGGACGCCCACGACCGTGATCTTCGCCTCGGAGGTGTCATGAGCGACACCGGAGATGATGGCCTGCTCCACCGTGCGGTCCCCTTGCGGTTCGTTGCTGACCCATGTGCCCTGAAGCCCCGAGAAGGAGGAGCGGACATGGATCGGGATGTTGTATCGGCGCGCGTACTCGACGCAGCGGTGCAGCAGCACCTTGGAACCGGAGCTGGCCAGCTCCAGCATGTCCCCGAAGGAGATCCAGTCGATCTTCCGGGCCTTCGCGACGACCCGGGGGTCGGCGGTGAAGACACCGTCCACATCGGTGTAGATCTCGCACACCTCGGCGTCCAGCGCCGCGGCGAGCGCGACGGCGGTGGTGTCCGAGCCGCCCCGGCCCAGGGTGGTGATGTCCTTCTTGTCCTGGGACACCCCCTGGAACCCGGCGACGATGGCGATGTTGCCCTCGTCGACGGCGGTCCGGATCCGGCCCGGCGTGACATCGATGATGCGCGCTTTGTTGTGGACCGAGTCGGTGATGACGCCTGCCTGGCTGCCGGTGAACGACTGGGCCTCGTGACCCAGGTTTTTGATCGCCATCGCCAGCAGGGCCATGGAGATCCGCTCTCCGGCGGTCAGCAGCATGTCGAACTCACGCCCGGCAGGGATCGGGGATACCTGCCCGGCGAGATCGATCAACTCGTCCGTCGTGTCACCCATCGCCGACACCACGACGACCACTTGGTGGCCGTTCTTCTTGGCGTCGACGACCCTCTTGGCGACCCGCTTGATGCCCTCGGCATCGGCTACGGAGGAGCCTCCGTACTTCTGCACGACAAGGCCCACGTGCGCTCCTCGCTCAGTCCATCGCTGCTGCGCCGCGCGTCGCGGCACAGCACAGCTGTCGGCTCAGTTTAACGAGCGGCCGCAGGACGGCCCGGATATATCACATCGTGAGATGTCCCGCTCACTCCGTGATCACCGAGGCATTCACGGCCGCTCGGTGAGGAAGCATGCCCCCGTTCGCCGGTGACACGCGGCAACGTGGCCCACGTCACGCGTCATGCGCGCGGTGCCGGATCCGCTCTCACTCCGCGTAATCCTTGAGCTTCTCCGTTTCGAGCGTGATGCCGACCGGGTCGGGAAGTTCGACGACAGCTCCGAAGGGGCGCGTGGTGACGGCCCGGTAGACGCCGTTCTCGGGCTCGGCGTGGACGGTCACGGAGCAGGCGTCGCGGTCCACCAGGAGGTAGACGGGAATGCGGGCGGTGGCATAGCCGTCCGGCTTCTCGACATGATCGCGCCTGACGGCATCATGGTCGTGGGACGTGACCTCGACCACCATCAGGACACGGTCCGGATCGGCCCATTCCCCGGCACCGACGAACGAATCGTCAGGGGCGAGCACGCCGTCCGGACGGGCCCGTCCGCTGCGGTACGACTCGACCTTCAGCCCTCGCTCTCCGTAGAGCCACAGCTCGGGCCGGAACTGCATGCACATCTTCTGCAGCCATTTGACGATCTCGTCGTGGTTACCGTCCGGCACCGCCTTGACCTGCACCTTTCCATTGATGAACTCCAGCCGCACCATCTCTGGCGCTCGGCGGGCAAGCTCTTCGAACTCCTCGATCGACATCTGCGGCTCGGGCCAGTCAGCGGTCCTGGGGGTCATGGTGTCGCCTCCTCCCCTCCATGGTGCCTTGGCCAGGGTCTCGCGCAGGCTCATGCGCCCGCCCGAGCCGACGTGCCTCCGCCGCTGCCGGCCGTCGTGGCCCGGGCACGGACGTACTCGCTGTGGACCGGCTCGGGAATCGGCCGGGCCTTCAGGCCGGCGGCGGCACGCAGTTCGTCGGCGCGGCGGGCCACGTCGACCTGGGCGGGGATCGCGCGGAAGGTGTCCGGGATCGCGTCGATGACCAGGCCCGTCTCCTCGGCCGCGTCGTACGCCGCCATCTCGTCCTGGCAGTCGACGCAGACGCCCCGGATCAGCAGCGCGGTCGACTCGTCGTTCTCACAGCTGATGCAGGCCATCAGCGCACGCGTGATGCGCGCCGGTGCGCTGGTGTTGCTCGGCTCAGGGGGCATTTTGCTCTCCAGTCGGGTACGGGCGATCGCTCCGGGGCTGTGCAGCGGATGCGGAAGCCCGGCGGTCAGAGATCGGGTGATGTGGTCCGGCGTGGCCCCACGCGCCAGCCACTCGGCGGCCAGCGCTTCGAGCGCGGCGCACTCGGCGGCGGACAGGGTCATACGGGGCTCTGTACGGCCGAGGCGCGCGAGGGTGCGGTACGCGACCGAGGCGGGCGCGGGCTCGACATTTGGAGAGGGCTCGGGCGCGGGGTCGGGTGTCGGGGGCGTCGGCTCCGCGTCGCGTACCGGCTGCTCCGCCGCGCGGGAATCCTGATGCGCTCCCGGCGCCGGATCAGCCCCCGCCCCCTCCCGCAACCGCCGCTCCAACTCGGTCAGGTCGATCCCGCGCAGACCGGTGACGTACGCCTTCCACCACTCGTCGTCCCTGGCCGTGCGGGAGAAGTACGTGTGCGTCACCCAGCGGAAGCTGCTGTCCTCCAACGCCAAGTGCTCCTTGACCCGGCGCAGATGACCCGCGTCCGAGAGGAAGCGCAGTGCCTTGCCGCACGCCTGCTGACCGTAGTCCGCGACGTTCGCGGCGAGCGCCTTGTAGCCGATGGCTGAACCCTCGGGCAGGCGATCGATGTATGCGGCAATCGCCGCTTCCCTCGTGCGCAGATGTGCGAAGTCGGCTTCGCCGCGCGGGCGTTGGTCGGGCGCGGAGCGCTTGCCGTAACCGGGATTGGCGAAGGGGTGCGCGGCCGCTGGCAGGGCAGCACTAGAGTTGGTGTAAGCCACGATCGACTCTCTTTCGATCTGCTGGTCAGGCTCCGGATTGGTGTTGGCGCACCGCCGGAGCCGCTTTACGTGGCGAACCTAAACGCTCACCACGCTCTGACGCAACCCGAACACAGATAGTCATATTCGCTCGTCAGTGGAGGGTTGAGGGAGGGTGGTGGGGTTTCCCTCAACCGCCCAATCCTTGGGAAGGGGCTCGGAACCCGAGGCCCGGAGCCCGGGGCTCAAGCCCCGGGACGACCTGCGGCGACGCCGGTACGGACCGGGTGGATCCACCGAAGGGCACCGACGGCACCGACGGCACCGATACGCAGAACGCCCCCTCCGTGTGGAGGGGGCGTGTTCCGTGGAAAGGTCCGGGCGGGGTCTGTCACCTGACCGTGCGTACCGTACGGAGCCCCAGGGGGCCCGCGATCTCCTCCGCCATGACGCGGCCCGCCTCCTCCGCGAGGACGTCCTCCGCCGCTTCGGTGAGGTCCTGGTCCGTGTCGAGGCCGTCCAGCGCCGGGAGGGGCTGGTCCAGGCGGACGTGGGCGACCAGGGACTGGAGGGCGCGGAGGGTGGCGGAGGCGGTGGAGCCCCAGTTGGAGAAGTACGAGAACTGCCACCACCACAGCGCCTCGGTGGTGCGGCCCGCGCGGTAGTGGGCCAGGCCGTGGCGGAGGTCCGTGACCACGTCGGCGATGTCGTCGGAGATACGGTGCGGCACCGGCGCCTTGCGCGGCTCGTACGGGTCGAAGACCTCGGAGTAGACGTCGATCGGCTCCAGGATCACCGCGAAGCGCTCGCGCAGCTCGTCGACGTCCGGCTCGGGGCCCAGGTCCGGTTCGTACCGCTCGTCGGGAAGGATGTCCTCGTGCGCGCCCAGCCGGCCGCCGGCCAGCATCAGCTGCGAGAACTCCAGGAGGAGGAAGGGCACGGCGCTGTCCGGCTCGTCGCCCTTCGCCACTTCCGTGACGGCGACGATGAAGCTCTCGATCTGGTCGGCGATCTGGACCGCGAAGTCGTCCGGATCCTGGTCAACGGCGTGCAGCGTTGCGTCAGACATCGAGAAGTCGTCTCCCCTCGAAGGCACGCCCGAGCGTGACCTCGTCGGCATATTCCAGGTCGCCCCCGACGGGGAGACCACTGGCCAGACGTGTGACCCTGAGGCCCATCGGCTTGATCATGCGGGCGAGGTACGTCGCCGTGGCCTCGCCTTCCAGATTGGGGTCGGTCGCGAGGATCAGCTCGGTGACCGTACCGTCGGCGAGGCGGGCCAGCAGTTCACGGATCCGCAGGTCGTCGGGGCCGACGCCCTCGATGGGGCTGATCGCGCCGCCGAGTACGTGGTACTTCCCGCGGAACTCGCGGGTGCGCTCGATCGCGACGACGTCCTTCGGCTCCTCCACCACGCAGATCACCGCCGCGTCCCGCCGGGCGTCGCGGCAGATCCCGCAGCGCTCCTCCTGGGCGACGTTGCCGCACACCGCGCAGAAGCGCACCTTGTCCTTGACCTCCAGGAGCGCGTGCGCGAGGCGGCGGACGTCGGCCGGCTCGGCCTGGAGGACGTGGAAGGCGATCCGCTGCGCGCTCTTGGGACCGACGCCGGGCAGCCTGCCCAGTTCGTCGATGAGGTCCTGAACCACGCCTTCGTACAACGGATTGCCTTTCCTGCCACGGCCGAGAAACGTGAGTACGTACGCTAGTTGGTACCGGTGAGTCTTAGAAGGGCAGACCCGGCATACCGCCGAGGCCCTGCGCCAGCGGGCCCAGCTTCTCCTGCTGGAGCTGCTGCGCGTTCTCGTTCGCCGCGTGGACGGCCGCGACGACGAGGTCCGCCAGCGTCTCGCCAAGCTCCTGCAAGGAAGACGCAGCCTCCGGGTCCACGGCCTTCGGGTCGATGACGAGGCCGCGCAGCTCACCGGAGCCGTTGACGGTCGCCTTCACCAGCCCGCCGCCCGCCTGGCCGTCGACCAGGGTCGCCGCCAGCTCCTCCTGCGCACGCGCGAGGTCCTGCTGCATCTTCTGGGCCTGCTGGAGCAGCTCCTGCATGTTGGGCTGACCACCACCGGGAATCACGGGCACTCCATGGCATTTCGACGACGATGTACCTGTAAGCCGAGCCTACGTGGTCCTCGCGCACCGCGCCCCACCCCACCGGGACCAACTCTTTCGGGTGAGTCCCTTACGGCTCCTCTACCTGATCACACCCCTGAGATGGGTGGAATCGCCGGGATTCCGGCCGCGCGGCCCACCATTCGGCGGTAGGAATTGCGAGCACATCATCATGCGCGGATCGTCCCGTTCGCCTCGTACGCATGCACGCATACCCGCACGTATGTACGCACGCGGGTGCGTCACCGCGGGTGATGCGCGTCACTCGGTGTCATCCAGTGCCCAGCAGAGCGTAGAGCCCAGCAGACCGTAGAGGAGTGCCTCGGTGAGCCAGCCGGATATGCAGAGCGGAGGCCCCGCCCGGGAGGAGGGCGCCTCCTCCGGCGCGGACGCGGCCACGGGCGGGAGCGCGAGTACGGGCACGGGCGCGGCCCCCGGGGACGGCTTCCTCGACGGCGACACCGGGGGCGGCCCCCCGTACGGCGACCTGATCAGCGGGCCCTTCCCCCTCGGCGACTGGGGCGAGCCGGCGGAACGCCTCGACGAGCTGTACCGCTGGGTCGAGACGGGCGCGCTCCGTACGGTCGACTGGTATCTCGCCGACCGGGTGCGCAAACGCCGCTACGCCCGCGTCCTGCGCGCGGCCACCGCGCTCGGGGTGACGGCGGGCGCGACGCTGCCGCTGGTGGATCTGACGGGGGTGCTGCCGGGGGCGGCGGGATGGGGGTACATCTCGCTGCTGCTGGGCGCGGCGTGCGTGGGGTGCGACCGGTACTTCGGGCTGACGTCCGGGTGGATGCGGGCGGTGGCCACGGCGCAGGCGGTGCAGCGCCGGCTGCAGACGCTCCAGTTCGACTGGGCGTCGGAGTGCGTACGGGAGATGCTGGGCCCGACGGACGGTACGGCGAGCGAGGCGGCGGAACGGTGCCTCGGGGTGCTGCGGCGGTTCACGGAGGACGTGACGGAGCTGGTACGGGCGGAGACCGCCGACTGGATGGTCGAGTTCCGCTCGGGACCGGCGCCGCTGGTGATGCAGTCGATGCCGATGGGCGGGGTCCGCGGCGAGGGCCCGGTGCCGCACCTGGGCCGCTTCCCGCTGCCGCCGGGCGCCCGGCCGAACATGCCCAGGCAGCGGCCGCCCGAGACGCGGTAGGCCCGCGGCCCACAGGCCCTACGGAGCCGCCTTACGGAGCCGCCACCAGGCGGGCCAGCAGGTCCGCGTGCGTGTGGCCCAGGCGTTTCGCCGCCGTGAGGAGGGTGAGCGGGCGGCCGGAGCGGGCCAGCTCCCGGAGCCGCCGCAGGGCTGCCGCGGGCTCGGGTTCGGCCAGTTCGGCCTCGTAGCGGGCGCAGAACTCCTCGTACCGCTCCTCCAGCCGCTCGTGGTACCAGGCGCGGAGCTCGGCCGACGGGGTGGCCGACTTGGCCCATTCGTCGAGCCGTGCGTCCTCCTTGCTGAGGCCGCGCGGCCAGAGCCGGTCCACCAGCACCCGGGTGCCGTCCTCGGGGGTCCAGTCCTCATACACCCGTTTGACCCTGACCGCCACTTCGGGCGCTGCGGGGGCCCCGGGCGACGCGTCTTTCCGCTTGTGCTCCATGCTCCGAGCATGCCCGGGGCCGGGGGCCCCGGCGACTTCTGTCCGCCGGATGTCGAGAACTCGACAGAGGGGAGAATTCAGGGGCCGAATGGTTTCGTCGGCCCCTGAACCCGTGGACCGGAGCGCCTGTCCGCCGAAGTACCGGCCGGCTGGAATGCCGGTCAGCCGAAGTACCCGTCAGCTGAAGATGATCATGGAGCCTTGGGCCAGGCTCCTGGTGGCCGCCGCGTGCAGCCCCAGCCACACATGGCGCTCCCGGGCGAACGGGCTGTCGTCGTAGGGGATCGAGGCCGCCGGTTCCTCCAGGGACGTGGGGCGGTCCGGCGGGGTCGGGGGCGACGGGGGGTTGGCCGGGTCGATGCCGATCGCCGGGGCGACGATCTCCAGTTCGCGCAGCAGCCCCTGCGACGAGCCCAACGGGCCGCCGCCCGAGAGGAGTTCCTCGTTCGAGAGGGGCGTGTCGAAGTCCACGGGGACGTACGCGCCCGCGTGGTCGTAATGCCAGACGAGGTGCGACTGCTTCGCGGTCGACTCGAACATCTCCAGCAACTGCTCGTAGTCGCCGCCCAGTTCACCGACCGGCGTCACCGCGAGGCCGCAGAGCTGGAGCAGGTACGCGCGCCGCAGGAAGTGCAGCGCGTCGTAGTCGAAGCCGGCGACCGGGGCGACATCGCCCGCGAGGCCCGGCATGTAGGCGAAGACGGGAACGGACGGCAGCCCGGCTTCGCCGAGCGCCTTGTCGTAGGCGGCGATCTCTTCGGCGAAGGGATTGTCGGGGCTGTGGCACAGCACATCGACGAGGGGGACCAACCACAGGTCACAGGCCAAGGGAGGCTCGCTCTCCAACGGGTTCGTACGCGTGCGCGCGATGGTCGGGACAGCGTAATGCGGCGGACACGTCGGGCGTAGGGGCCCGGCGGCCCCCGTAGGGCGGGCAGTCCCCTCTCTTCAGCCGGTGGGACAATCGCTTCCTGTTCCGTGGTAGGTCCTCCCCGCCCCGAAAGGGGCCGGTTCGGGCTGGACCGCCGCCTTCGGGTGGAAAGCCCCCTCCTTCCGGTAGGGGAGCGGAGTCACCATCCGGTATCGATCGCCGCGCCGCGACAAGACGATACCCATGAAGCGGGGTCCGTGACTTCCTGGGCATCCCGGGGAGTCACCCCCTGGGCGGGAGGTCCCAGATCCAGACCCCGCCGATCCGCTTCCCCGGCCGCTCGAACAGCTGCTCAAGCGTCTCGTAGAGCGCCGCGTCGTTGGGCTGCGGGGCGAGCACCACCACGCCCCCCTTCCAGAAGTCCAGGTCGAAGCGGGCCTGCGCGCGCCACTTGTCGTCGATCACCGCGGCCCGGCCGCTGTAGCGCACCTCACGCAGCATGTTGGAGGTGTAGCGGGCGGGCGCCCCGTAGATGCCCATCCGGTCCTCGCCCCACGGCCCGTTGAAGTAGCCGCCCGGCACCGAGAATCCGAGCCCGGTCGCGGAGAGCCAGTGCAGCGCCTCGGCGTTGCCCGGGTCCGGCAGCGGTACGGGGACCACGGACTCGCCCTCGGCGACGTACGGGCGGTACATCTTCTCCGTGAAGAACCGCGGCACGTCGGGCCGCTCCCGTACCGGCAGCGGCGTCGGCACGATCGGGATCAGCGCGGCCGCGACCACGGCGAGGCCGACGGCCCGCTGGACGCGCAGCTGCCGGGCAACCCGCCCGTCCAGGGCGCCCGCCACGTCCCGGGCGTCCCGCGCGTCCGCCAGGTGCGCCACCGCGAGCGCCACCAGCGCGCCCAGCGCCGGCGCGCAGACCATCGCCACCCGTGACTCGATGACCGACTCGAAGAGCGGCTGGTCCCTCAGCAGCCACCACGGGCCCGGCACGACGATGTCGGTGTAGGGGACGGGGATCCTCGGGCCCAGCGACAGCAGCGCCGCCCCCACCGCCGTGACCGCCAGCGCCCTGACGACCGCGAGCCGCCACAGCCACACCACGATCCCCAGCGTGAGGGAGATCAGCGGCCAGCCGTAGAAGGCGTTCTGCTCGGTGCGGTTCATCGCCAGGGCGTCGGCCGTCGCCTCGTCGCCGAAGAGCGCCCGCCCGGAGAACTCCAGGAAGGCCAGCGGGCTGTTGCCGGCGTTGTCGCCGTGCAGCACGCTGTGGTAGCTCTGCGGGCCGAGGAACTGCCAGTACAGCGGGAACGCCAGCAGCGGCAGACAGACCAGCAGCGCCACCCCGGACCCGCGCAGCAGGGGGCCGAACACCGCCCGTGCGACATCGCGGCGCAGCACGGCGTACGAGAGCGCGAAGAGCAGCATGCCCATCACGGCGAGCAGCAGCGCCTCCTCGCCGAGGAAGATCTGGTACGTCGCGAAGAGGCCCAGCAGCACGCCGTCCCGTACGGTCCCGCGCCGTCCTTGCCCGGCGTCCGGCGCGGGTGCGCACAGCTTCAGCGCCCGGTCGATGATCACCGGGATCATGAACAGGACGAGGAAGTTCGGATGCGCGTTGGCGTGCGAGATCATCGGCGGCGCGAAGGCCGCCAGCGCCGCGCCGAGCGCCGCCGCCCAGCGGTGCGCGGTCAGCCGGCGTACGAACAGCCAGTACCAGGCGCCCGCGGTGGCGGCCAGCCCGAGCGTCAGCACGAGCGCCCAGGTGACGGCGGGGCCGAGGGCGAGGGTGACGGGGGCGAGGGGGACCGAGAGCCCGAGCATGACGGTGTTCGCCATCAGGTTCACGCCGTCGGGGAAGTTCTGGACCGTCGTGAAGAGCGGATTGCGCAGATGCGTGACGTTGTCGGCGGTGACCGCGAAGAACCACTCCCACTGGTTCTGGTCGGAGCCCGCGTCGGCGAGGTAGGCGCGGTCGAGATCCGCCCACAGCCCCTTGTAGAGGAAGAAGGAGGCGAGGACGTAGAGTCCGGCGACCGCCAGGCCCGTACGGTGCCGGCCCGCCCAGTCGCGTACGCGGTCCGCGGGGCCGCGGGTACTCCGCAGCCGCGCCAGCTCCAGCAGCACCCGGCCGTAGTCCAGCGGCCGTACCTTCGAGCCCGGCTGGTGCGACCAGCGCACCGGAACCTCCGTCACCGGCCGGCCGGAGCGCCGGAAGAAGCGCAGTATCTCGACGTCGATGCCCCATCCGTCCAGCCGCGATTCGGCGAAGGCGGCCCGCGCCCGCTCGCCGTCGAAGAGCTTGAAGCCGCACTGGGTGTCGCTGATGCCGTCGACCGCGACGAGCTGTATCAGCCGGTTGCCGAGCCTCCCCAGCCACTCGCGCACCGCGAGCTGCCGCACCTCTATACGGGCGTCGGGATGGGCGCGCGAGCCGATCGCCGCGCCGCCGCCACCGTCCGCGGTGAGCTGCTGGTCGAGCCGGTCGAGTTCGTCGATCGGGGTGGCGAGGTCCGCGTCGGTCACGAGCACGCGACGGCCGTACGAGGCGAGCACGCCCTGCCGCAGGGCGTGGCCCTTGCCGTGGTTGCGGTCGCTCCTGACGACATGGATGCGCGGCTCGTCGGCGGCGGCCTCGGCCGCGACCTCGGCCGTACGGTCCGTCGAGCCGTCGTCGACGACGATCAGCTCCCACTCGCCCCAGCGGCCGGGGTCCGCGCGCAGGTGGTCGCGGATGGCGTCGAGGGTGGGGCGCAGCCGGCGCTCCTCGTTGTACGCGGGTACGACGACGGTGAGGTCGACGAGACCACCGGGGCTCGTGGCCCCCGTACCGGCTTCGGCGCCGGCGCCGGCGTGGGCGTGGGCGTCCGCAGGGGCGTCGACGTCCGCGGGGGCATCGGTACCGGTGTCGGCGGCGGCGTCGGCGGCGACGGCGACGTCCGTAGGGGCGCCGTCGTCCGCGGGGGCATCGGTACCGACATCGGCGGTGTCGGCACCCGCGGGCGCATCGGCACCGGCGTCGGCACCCGCAGGCGCGTCGGAACCGGTAGGCGTGTCGGCGCCCTTGGGGGTGGCCGCACCCGTGCCGGTATCGCGGTCCGCGGGGGCAGGGGTGCCCGAGTCCGTGTCGGCGTCCGGGATTTCCTTCTCCGTCATATCTGCGGGCGCTCCAGCCGGTCCGCCCACTTCAGCGAGTGGTCGTCGTAGTCACCGATGACGGTCCGCGCCGCCGTCGCGTCACCGAGGGTCAGGGCGTCGACCAGCGGCTCGTAACCGTTCCAGAGCCAGGTGGCGCATGTGCCGCCCGCCCCGTTCTCGGACTCCGCCCGCAGGAACGGCACGGAGAACACCCAGGCCTGCACGCGCAGCCGGTGCAGGAACTCCGCGACGTAACGGTTGGCGACCAGGGCGCACAGCTCGCGCCAGAACCGCAGGTCGTAGCCGATGAGGATGTTCAGCTCCCCGGCCCTCGCCGCGCGCGCGGCCTCCTCGGCCCGGCGGCGTACGGAGACGAGGACCGTGCCCTGCGCCCGCGCGGCCAGCTGCCCGTCGCCCAGTCCGCGGAAGACGGCGTCGACGACGAGCGCGCGCGCCTCGACCATGCCGCGGAAGTCCGCCACGGAGAACTGATGGACCCGGAAGCCCCGGTGCTGGTCGGAGTCGAGCAGATCCTGTGCGGAGAGGTCGACCAGCGCCTCCCGCACCGGGGTCGCGGAGACCCCGTACTGCTCGGCGATCTGCTTGACGGTGAATTCCTGTCCCGGCAGTAAACGCCCCGCGAGCACCTCGTCACGCAGCGCGTCCGCGATCTGCTGCCGCAAGGTGCTGCGGGTCACAGCTCCGCTGGCGGGCATGGTTTTCCGTCCCCTCGTCCGGCTTCGGACACCTTAAGCCAGGGGGTGGGGAAGATCGGGCCGACCGCGGACCGGGGCGGGCTCCGGGCCGCCCGCCTGACCTGGCCGGAGGCCGGTCAGAGACCGAATTCGGCCTCTGACCAGGCCCGTACTCCGTGCTATGGCGCTACACCGTCCAGGGCGCTGCACCGTCCAGGGCGCTACACCGTGTATGGGGCGCTACACCGTGTACTCGTCCGCGACCGTCAGGGCCGTGTCCAGGATCGCGAGCCCCTCCTTCGCCTCCGCCTCGGAGACGTTGCAGGCCGGCACCGCGTGCGTGCGGTTCATGTTCACGAAGGGCCACAGGCCGCCCTTCTTGCAGGCGGCGGCGAAGGCGGCCATCGGCGCGTTCGCCTCGCCCGACGCGTTGTACGGCACCAGCGGCTCGCGCGTCTCCCGGTTCCGTACGAGGTCGAGCGCCCAGAAGACGCCCGTGCCCCGCACCTCGCCCACCGAGGGGTGCCGGTCCGCCAGTTCGCGCAGGCCGGGGCCGAGGACCGTCGCGCCGATGTGCGCGGCGTGCTCGACGACCTTCTCCTCCGCCATGACCTGGAGCGTCGCGACCGCGGCGGCGCAGGCCAGTGGGTGGCCCGAGTAGGTGAGTCCGCCGGGGTAGGGGCGGGTGGCGAAGGTCTCCGCGATCGCGGCGGAGATGGCGACACCGCCCAGCGGCACGTACCCCGAGTTGACGCCCTTGGCGAAGGTCAGCAGATCGGGGACGACGTCGTAGTGCTCGGCGGCGAACCACTTGCCCGTACGGCCGAATCCGGCCATCACCTCGTCCAGCACGAACACGATGCCGTGCCGGTCGCAGAGTTCGCGTACGCCCGCGAGGTAGCCGGGCGGCGGGGTCATGATGCCGGCCGTGCCCGGGACGGTCTCCAGGATGATCGCGGCGATGGTCGCCGGGCCCTCGAAGGCGATGGTCGCCTCCAGGTGGGCCAGCGCGCGGGCACACTCCTCGGCCTCGTCGGAGGAGTAGAAGGCGGAGCGGTAGAGGAACGGGCCGTGGAAGTGGACGACGCCGGAGGTGCCGGTGTCGGAGGCCCAGCGGCGCGGGTCGCCGGTCAGGTTGATCGCGGTGGAGGTACCGCCGTGGTACGAGCGGTACGCGGAGAGCACCTTGGGGCGGCCGGTGTGGAGACGGGCCATCCGGACGGCGTTCTCGACGGCCTCGGCCCCGCCGTTCGTGAAGAAGATCTTGTCGAGGTCGCCGGGCGTGCGCTCGGCGATGAGGCGCGCGGCCTCGGAGCGTACGTCCACGGCGAAGGCGGGCGCGAAGGTGGCGAGGCGGCCGGCCTGCTCCTGGATGGCGGCGACGACGGTGGGGTGCTGGTAGCCGATGTTGGTGAAGACGAGGCCGCTGGTGAAGTCGAGGTAGCGGTTGCCGTCGTAGTCCCAGAAGTAGGAACCCTCGGCACCGGCGACGGCGAGCGGGTCGATCAGTTCCTGCGCGGACCAGGAGTGGAACACGTGGGCGCGGTCGGCGGCCTTCACGGCGGCGCCGGCGCCCGGGTCCGCGTGCGGGAGGTGGCGCGGTGTGCTGTGCGGGGCGGCGTGTGCGGTCATGGGGACCAGCGTAGGGAGGTGCGGGGAAGGACTGGTATGGCCAGGATGTATGGACTGGGCCACGCCGATCGGCACTGTGTCGGGTTCATCGATCTGGCGGATTCGTTCCGCCGCGGGTCTCCATCGCGCCCCCACCGTCCCCACCGTCCCTTCCGTCCCCTCACATCCCCTCCGTCACCTCACATCCCCTCCGTCGCCTCGGTGCGAGATGATCCGGGCGCCGCGTCGACAATGGTGTCGACGGGTGTCAGCCGGGCAGGGGCACGGGTACGGGTTACGGGGAGGGCCGCACGGCCATGGAAAGACTGGTAGCGGGAGATCCCGCGCACATCGGCGCCTACCGGCTGCTGGCCCGCCTGGGCGCGGGCGGGATGGGTCAGGTCTATCTGGCCCGCTCCGACCGGGGCCGTACGGTCGCGGTCAAGCTGATCCGGCGTGAGCTGGCCGAACAGGAGCAGTTCCGCGGCCGGTTCCGGCAGGAGGTGGCGGCGGCGCGGCGCGTCGGCGGGACGTGGACGGCGCCGGTGCTCGACGCCGACACGGAGGCGGACGTGCCGTGGCTGGCCACCGGCTATGTCGCGGGGCCCTCGCTCCAGACGGTGGTGTCGGGGCGGCACGGGCCGCTGCCGGAGCGTTCCGTCCGTATCCTCGCGTCCGGCCTCGCGCACGCGCTCCAGGACATCCACGCGGCGGGGCTGATCCACCGGGATCTCAAGCCGTCCAATGTGCTGGTGACGATCGAGGGTCCGCGCGTCATCGACTTCGGGATAGCCCGCGCGCTGGAAACGGTCGCGGACGAGGGGCTGACCCGTACGGGCTCGCTGGTGGGTTCGCCCGGCTTCATGGCGCCCGAGCAGGTCCGCGGGGACCGGGTGACGGCGGCGTGCGACGTCTTCTGCCTCGGCTCGGTCCTGGCGTACGCGATGACGGGGCGGTTGCCGTTCGGCGGCGCGGACACCGGGATGCACGCGCTGATGTTCCGCATCGCGCAGGAGGAACCGGACCTGTCGGGGCTGCCCGAGGGCCTGTTGGAGCTGGTACGCGACTGCCTGCGCAAGAACCCGGCGGAGCGGCCGACCACGCGGGAGGTGCTGGCCCGGGTGGGCGCGGCGGCGGACCCGGGGGCGGGCCCCGGCGGCGAGCCGTGGCTGCCGGGCGGGCTGCTGGCGCAACTGGGGCAGCACGCGGTGAGCCTGCTGGACCACGAGGACCCGACGGGAACGGTACGCCGGCCGCACGCGACCGGCGCGGGAGCGGAAGCGGGAGCCGGTGCGCGGGCGGGCATCGGCGCCGAGGCGGACACCAGGGTGAAGGCGGGCGCCGGTGCCGAGGCAGGCGCAGGCGCGGGGCCGACGACGGGCGCCGCGGCCGGGTCCGCCCCCTCACCCACCGCTGCACCTCCCTCGACGCCGACGTCACCGCCACCGCCCCTCTCACCGATGCAGGGGTTCGGCGCCCCCACGCCCACGCCTCAGCCGTACGCCCCGTACGGTTACCCGCACCGGAACCCACCGGCCGGCTACGGCGGCCCGCCTCCGCCCTTCGGCCCCACTCCCCCGTACGGTCCCGCCCCGGCGACGGTCCCCGCGCCGCAGCCCGCCGGGCGCAGCACCCGCGGCACGGTGGCCCTGATCGCCGTCGCGGTGGTCGTCGCGATCGGCGCGGGCGGTTCGGTGTACGCCGTCATGGGCGGCGACGGCACGAGGAACGCCGCCACCGACGGGGACACCCGGGCGACGGACACCGAGTCCGCCAACGCCCCTACCCCCGAAGCGAGTTCCGGCGCCTCCTCCGGCTCCGGAACCCCTGCCCCGTCGGAGACCTCCGGGGCCCCGGGCGCGATCCCGGCGACGTACCTCGGCACCTGGATCGGCGGCCTGAGCGGCAGTTCGGGGTACAGCACCCGCACCCTGGTCATCCGCCAGGGCGACCAGGGCGACACCGTCCTGACCCTGACGGCGAACGGCCCGGCGAACGGGGGCGGCACGTACCACTGCGTCTTCGAAGCCCCCCTGGCCACCGAACCCCCGGAGGACACCTCCCCGCTGCGGATCGGCCCGTCCCGGGTGACCACCGGCGAACCGATGTCCGCCTGCACCCCCGGATCCGCCTCGGACCTGACGATCCTCCCCGACGGCAAGCTCCGCCGCGTGACGACGAGCGGCGAGTCCCTGACGTACACCAAAACAGGCTGACCGGGCCCGCCGGGCCCACTCAAGGAGTTCAGGCCGGTCCACTCAGCGTGGGAGACCCTCGAAGGCCTCGCCTTCGCCGTCGCGCCCGACGCCTGCACGGCATTCCTCACCTGGGCCGGGGAACGGGGCAGGCACGGAGGTACGGAGACGGAGGTCCGCCGTTCGCGCCGTGCCCCTGGTCCGCCTCTTCTGTCGCCGAGGCCCGCTACCACGGCACCCCGCGACCGCATTCGCCGCGCGGCCCTGGCCTGCGGTCCATCCACCCCGTTCTGCCGGTCCGCCGCCCTCGGGAAACTATCTTGTCCGATAGTCAGAAAGGTCCAATATGAAGGGAACTGGATTGACTGCGAAGTGGATCAGTTTCTACCCTCGCCGCGTCAACTGCTCATATGTGCGGAGAACAGGGGAGAGCGAATGCGGACAAGCGCATACGGGGTCGCCCTCGCGGCGGCGATGATTTTCTCGGCGGGCGCGACAGCTACTGCGGCGACTCAGGACGGAAATTACGTCCGGGCGGCGGACCCAGCCTACAAGGTTCTCGTACTTCTGAAGTACAAGGGCCCAGGGAACGCGGCACTGAGGGCGGGGACGTACAACGCGTCGACCGGTGGCGGATGGGGCTGGAACAAGGTCAAGAAGAAGCATAAAATCACAAAGTATTCGGCTCTCGAATACGTGACCAAGGGGCCGAACCGAGAGCACCAGGGCGGTACGACGTACAGGAGCCATGCGTATGCCGGTAAGTACCGTTGCACCAACGGCAGGTGCACGCTGATCAAGCAGTACAAGGTGTACGTCGCCGTGAACGAGAAGAAGCTCGGCGACAACCGCAACCGTGGTGTCATCACCGCATACTGTGAAGGCGTGACGAGGTGCCCGGCCTGGGTCAGCACCACACTGTCCAAGCTCAACGCGCAGTCAGCCGGCAGTGAACAGTTCGTTCCGTCGTACGAGCCCCTCACACAGCAGTACCGGTCCGCACAGGAGATCTGATGGCAAGCCCGGAGAGCGAGTTCCTCGAAAGGACCGCTGACGTTGTCTTCGAACTCGGGCCGGACGGCTTTCGCCTGACCACCCTGTCGCTGAAGGACCGCACCTTTTCCTTCCACGACTCGGGGCATGTGCCAGGGCCGGCGTCCTACGTGCAGGGCGCCCCGCCGGCCACCACCAGGGAGGGCCGCCGGGAGTACGACTGGCAGCCGGCAGCGGATGCTCCCGCATACCTCCATCTCGCCTGGCTCCTCGCGGAACTCAGTGAATGGGAGACCGCGATGACGGAGAAACACGTCACCATCGTCAGGGTGGAATGCCCGGACCCCGGAACATGCGACTTGCTGCTGCTCGACGGCGACACCACATACCGTGTCCGAGTTGCCCTCGCTCAGCGGAAAAAGCCGCTCGACTTCCCCGGAATGTATCTGCTGGAGCTGTTCGCGGAGGGGCGCCACCGCCAGTATCTGGCAGGACCGGTCACGGTCGACCTTCGAGAAGTCCTGTGACCTGAGGTCAGCCGCGGTCCGTCGAGGTCGGTGAAGCGCAACGGGGCTCCGGGGAGCGGGCGTTCCCCAAGCCCGGAGGCAGAGCCCGATGCGTTCAGGGGGCTTCCCGGGCCTGGGCCGAGTCGCCCGAGGAGGGTCGGCCTTGGAGGCCGTACGGTTCCACACGGTTGTGGGATGCCCGGCTTTCAGGAACGCGTCGGCAAGTGCCTGGCCCATCAGTCCGAGTCCGATGACTGTCACGGGTGTATCGGTTTTGTTCGTGGCAGGATCATCAACGTTGATGCCAGTGTGAAGGTCGAGCGAGGTTCCCAAGCGAGTCGGGGAACTGAGTCGCCAAACGGGCGTCAACGCCCATCAGTTGCGCGACTACGAGGCACATGGCCGGCCGGCGGCGGACCGCCGCGCGAACGTCTACCGCGAGTACGACGAGAACGCCGTGCTGCGGGTGGAGCAGATCCGGCACCCGCTTGGTGCCGGTTTGTCCTCCGAGGACATCGCGTACCCGCCACCCTGTGCGGTCGGAGAGGCCCCGGAACCGGCCCGGGTACCCCGAGTTGCCGGCCGCGATGCGGTCACGGCTGCGGCGACTGGACGATCAGATGAACAGGCTCACTCAATCCCGCGACGCTCTTGCCTACTACTTTGGTGCGGCCGAGCAACACGCTGGACTTGACAGAGAAGTCAGCGCTCGCGCGGGGACACCAGCCCGGATTCGTAGGCGATGACCACGAGTTGGGCGCGGTCCCGGGCGTGGAGTTTGGTCATGGCCCGGTTGACATGGGTCTTGGCGGTCAGCGGGCTGATCACCATGCGGTCCGCGATCCGGTCGTTGGACAGGCCCTGCGCGACCAGGACGACGGCCTCGCGTTCGCGGCCGGTGAGCTCTTCAAGACCCCTGCCGACGCCGGTGCGCGGCGGCTGCGCGACGTACCGGTCGATGAGCTTGCGGGTGATCGACGGTGCGAGCAGCGCGTCACCGCGTGCGGCGACGCGTACCGCGTGCAGGAAGTCTTCCGGCACGATGTCCTTGACGAGGAATCCGGCGGCGCCGGCGCGCAGTGCGTCGAAGACGTATTCGTCGAAGCCGTAGTTGGTCAGGATGACGACGTGCAACCCGGCCAGGTCCGGGTCCGCGGCGATGCGCCTGGTCGCCTCGATGCCGTCGACCACGGGCATCCGAATGTCGATGAGCGCGACATCGGGCAGGTGCTCCCTGGCCAGAGCCAGGCCCTCCTCCCCGTCAGCCGCTTCGGCCACCACCTCGATGTCGTCCTCCAGGTCGAGGAGCGCGCGGAATGCGCTGCGAAGGAGCGGCTGGTCGTCGACCAGCAGAACACGAATCATGGCGTCCGGTCCACGGGGAGTTCGGCCTCGACGGTGAAGCCGCCCTCCGTGCGCGGTTCCGCGCGGAGGCGACCGCCGAGGGCGGTGACTCGTTCACGCATGCCGAGCAGTCCGGCGCCGGGCACCGGGGCGGTGTCCGGGGCGGCCTTGCCGTCGTCGTCGACGCGTATCGAGAGGGCGTCCGGACGGCAGTCGATCCGGACCGACGCCGTGGCGGCGTCCGCGTGACGAGCGATATTGGTGAGCGACTCCTGAACGATCCGGTACACGGTCCGGTCCACCGCGGCCGGCACGTCGTGTCCTTGTCCCTCGATCGTCAGCGTCGCGTCCAGGCCGATGGCACGGGCTCGTTCCACCAGTTCCGGAACGTGGTCCAGCCCTCGCGGCGGGGTCGTGTCGTCATCGCGCAGCGCCTCCAGGGTCGCGCGCAGCTCCCGGGTCGCCTCACGTCCGGCCTCCTGGATCGCCAGCAGGGCCTCCGGTACCTGTTCGCCACGCCTGCGGGCCACGTGGACGGCGACTTCGGCCTGCACCTTGATGATCGAGATCTGGTGGGTGAGCGAATCATGCAGCTCCCGCGCGATGTGGAGCCGCTCCTCGCCTGCGCGGCGCCGCCCGGTCTCCTCCCGGGTGCGCTCGGCTTCGTCCGCCCGCCGCTCGGCCTGGCGCAGCGCTTCCCCCGCGGCACCTGCCGCGATCAGCCAGGCCAGCTCAAGGGCGCCGCGGGCCTGCGCGAACGCCTCTCCCGTGTCATGCAGGCCCGAGGCCAGGGCCGCGAGGGGGAGAGCGGCCAGCATGGTCACGCTCGCCGCCACCGTGATGGCGCGGTGTCCCGCCCGTACGGCCGCGTACACCGCGAACAGGTACGCGACCACAGGCACATCGAATCCGGCCGCCTGGTAACCCACCGCGCACAGCCCGGTGACGGCCAGGACGGGAACCGGAGCCCGGCGGCGTGCGGCCAGCGCCAGCCCGCCGGCCGTCAGCGGCGCGTAGCCGAGCAGGTCGAGGCGCGTGGAGGAGTGCTGCCCGGACAACCCGGTGACCAGCAGCGCCACAGCCACGCCGACGGCGATCACCCAGTCCATGACCTCTGCCCGGACACCGGACCGTCCTCTGCCCATGCGCGCACCCTAGCCGGACGCCGCAGCGGGCGAGTCCTGCCGGCGGACCATCGGCCGGCTACCGCGCACGCAGTACTTTCGCGACCTCTGCCGCGCCCGCGGTAGCGGGAAGTGCCTGCTCCTGCGGGACGCCTGGCGGTCCGTCCGTCGACATGATCGGAAGCCATCCGAACCTCGGAAACGAGACGCAGGACGAGGCGCGGGAAACGAGGAGAAGAAAGGTATGGAGAGACATGAACTCAGCGGGATCCGTGGTGACGGTCCGACGTGTGCTTGCCGCGATCGGCGCCGCCGTGCTCGGGGTGGTCGTGCTCGCCGCACCGGCGGCCGCGCGCGTCTCGGTCCAGCCGGCCGCCGCCGGCGTCCTCACCGTGAGCGCCGGGCGGCTCGGGGCCACCACGGCCGCCGTTCTGGGGCTGATCGGCGTGGTCACCGGCGGGATGGCGCTGGGCCGGCCCTCCGGTCGTCTCGGCCCCGGGTCAGGGCGACTCGGAGTCGTCGTGCCCCTGGCGGCGGGGCCGACCGCGATGGCCCTCGGCGCGCTGGTCGTGGCCACCTCCGACGGTGGTCTCGGCACCGGCAACGGGCTGGGCGGGGCCCTTGTGGCCCTGCTGGTGGGGTTGGTTGCCACGATCCTCGGTGGGACGGCCCTGGCCCGCGCCCGCCGCGCCGGCTGACCGCGGCACCCCACGGCCATCCGGGCAGGCGGCGTCACGCTGCGGCCATGGGCGGGACACCCGGCTCATATATCGTCACGCGAATACCGGATTCCGTACCACTGTGTCGTACCACTTGCCGTACCACAGTGCCGTACCACTGTGTCGTGCCGCCGAGGAGTGCGCCCGTGAGCGAGCCATCGACCGTCGCCGACGTTCCCGACGAGTTGCGGCGCCGCCTCGGGCTGGGTGACGCCGTGGTGATCGGCCTGGGGTCGATGATCGGCGCGGGGATCTTCGCCGCTCTGGCCCGCCGCCCGCGCCGCCGGATCCGGGCTGCTCCTCGGCCTGGCCGTGGCCGCCGTGATCGCCTACTGCAACGCCACCTCCTCCGCACGGCTCGCCGCCCGCTACCCGGTCTCCGGCGGCACCTACGTCTACGGCCGCGAACGCCTCGGCGCCTTCTGGGGCTGCCTCGCGGGGTGGGGGTTCGTGGTCGGCAAGACCGCTTCCTGCGCGGCCATGGCCCTCACCGTCGGAACATATGTCCTGCCCGGCCAGGCGCACGCCGTGGCGGTCGCCGCGGTGGTGGCCCTGACCGTCGTGAACTACGCCGGGGTACGGAAGTCCGCACTCCTGACCCGTGCGATCGTGGCCGTGGTCCTGGCCGTGCTCGCCGCCGTGGCGGTCGCCGCCCTCACCTCGGGCTCGGCGGACGCGGCCCGGCTGGACATGGGCTCGGACGCCACCTTCGGCGGGGTGCTCCAAGCGGCGGGCCCTCTGTTCTTCGCCTTCGCCGGATACGCGCGCATCGCCACCCTGGGTGAGGAGGTCCGCGACCCCGCACGCACCATCCCCCGGGCGATCCCGCTCGCGCTGGGCATCACCCTGGTCGTCTACACGGCCGTCGCACTCGCCGTGCTGAGCGTTCTCGGCCCGCAGCAACTGGCGACCGCCACCGCGCCGTTGTCGGACGCCGCGCGGGCCGCGGGCGCCGACCGGCTGGCACCGGTGGTCCGCGCCGGTGCCGCCGTCGCGGCCCTGGGCTCGCTGCTGGCGCTGATCCTCGGAGTCTCCCGCACCACGCTGGCCATGGCCCGCGACCGCCACCTGCCCCACGCCCTGGCCGCTGTTCACCCCCGCTTCAAGGTCCCCCACCGCGCCGAACTGCTCGTCGGTGCCGTGGTGGCCGTGATCGCGGCGACAGCGGACGTACGCGGCGCGATCGGGTTCTCCTCCTTCGGCGTGCTCGCCTACTATGCCGTCGCCAACGCCAGTGCCTGGACGCTCACCCCTGACGAAGGCCGCCCCAACCGCCTGATCCCCGCCCTGGGGCTGGCCGGATGCCTGGTCCTGGCCTTCTCCCTCCCGCCGGCCTCGGTCATCCTCGGCGCGGCGGCGCTCGCCACCGGAGCCGTCGCCTACGCGGTACGCCGCGCCGTCGCCGCGCGAGCCTGATCAGGGGCGCGTCGCCCGCCGCCGGCAAAGAAGGCCCTGGCGAAGCTGATCGTCACCGAGGTCAAGGGCTTCGAGGTGACAGAGGCGGCGGCGAGTGAGATGCGTTCCTCCGGGGCGGGGTTGCGGGCGTGTTCATCGGCGCGGACGACGGCCAGGAAGGCATGAGCGAGCATGGCGAGGGTGACCCAGCGGGTCCAGGAGGGAGAGCGGCGGACTTGGTGCTCGTCGAGTCCGGCCAGCCCTTTCTCACTCTGGAAGGTCTCTTCCACACGCCATCTGGATCCGGCGACCCGCACCAGCTCGGTCAGCGGCACCGGCTGGGGTGAGAAGCAGCGGTAGTAGGCGAGTTCGCAGGAGGCCCTGCACAGCAGATGCTGCATGCCGTGCGGACTGACCTCCCCGGCCCACTCCGCAATCGTCCAGCAGTTTCTGCGCGGCAGGTCCGACAGCAGGCCGAGCACCAACCGCCCGGCCCGCAGGCGGGGTTCGTAGCGGTGGAACCGGCCCGCGATCCGGCTCATGGCCACCTCGAACGCCTCCCGCCATCGGGCGGGATCTATGCTGTGGCCTGCGGCCACCGTCTCGTCGTTAGTCCACACAACTCACGATGATCACCGGCGGCCGCACCCCTTCGTGCCCCCAGTCAGTCCCGGACGAGACAGAACGGGTGTCCTGCCGGGTCGGCAAAGATGCGCCAACTCCGTTTCCCGTCACCCTCGTCGAGCAGTATCGCACCCCGATTGAGGACGTCCTCCTGGGCTCGTTCCAGGTCCTTGACCCCCAAGTCCAGATGGAACTGCTGGGGCCGAGCGGGGTCCGGCCACCGTGGTGGCTGATGGTCTTCCACCCGCTGGAAGGCAAGCACAAGCCCGTCGGTGTGAAGCGTCGCCCAGCCGTCGTCGAGCGACCACCGCGGATCCGGCTGGTTCACTACGCCGCCGAGAAGCGACTGGTAGAACCGGGACAGCTCAACGACATCGGCACAGTCCAACACCACACACTGCAGCTTGGCGATCATGAAGGGCAGCGTCTCACGACGCCTGATCACGATCTACAGCTGGAGTAGACCCAGGCGATGGGCAGTGGTGAGGCGAGGGCGCGGAGCACGATGTGCCGGGCCAGTTCGCCCTTGGTGGCGAAGGTCCGCTCGTGCGGGACTTTCGCCAGGCGGCAGCGTTCGCGGTCCTCGGTCCAGGACTTGGGCAGGTACAGCTCGCGATCGACCAGAGCCCGGCCGCAGGCGGTGGCATAGACGGCGAAGACGCCGATCTGGCAATTCTCGGTACGGCCGGCGGTCCCGGAATACTGGCGCTGGACCCCGGCGGAAGTGGTGCCCTTCTTGATGAAGCCGGTGTCGTCGATGATGAGGACTCCGTCGTCTTCCCCGAGCTTGTCAGCGACGTATTGCTGCAGGTCGTCGCGGATGTCGTCAGACTCCCACTTCGCGCCGGCGAGCAGGTGCTGCAGTCCGTCAGGAGTCGAGTGGCCTGCCTGCTCGGCCAGTTGCCAGCTGTTCTTGCGGGCCACCGGGGCGAGCAGTCCGCGCACGTAGTCACGCATGCGGCGGCGCGGCTCCACACGGCTGAAACGGTGGCCGATGGTCACGAAGAGGTCGTCCAGTTCCAGGTCCCACTGCTCGGCAGCACGCTCGGTTATCACACGGGGGCACTTTCCCCGTCGCTGTCATTACGTGCGGCGTTGTCGCACGATCGAGGGACGGCCTCCGTGAAACCACCCCTGACCGTTCCACGTCCCGTTACAATCCGGCCGCCCCGTCAAACCCGCAGGTCAGACAGCGAAATCCTGCTGGAGTACTAAAAACACTACGTCTACACCCGGCAGCAGTGCCTCGAAACGATCACGAACCACGACGCGGCCATCACGTCGGCGGCACGCAGATACCGCATGCGCAAGGCCCTCATCCAGACGTCGGCGTTCTGGGAGTTCTGCCACTACAGCTACAAGGACGTGGCGGAGGACGCGGGCGTGGTGCTCTACCACACCGGCTCCATCCCGGACTGGGGCAAGGACCTGCCGGGCGTCAGCCGGCTGGTCGACTCCAGCACCGGC